>CALMTT010000331.1 GCA_937872615.1 uncultured Verrucomicrobiaceae bacterium
TTTTCCTTGTAGATCGTGCCCGCGTCCCAGAGCTGCTTGCCGGTCTTTTTGTCAAAGCAGAGCAGCAGACGCTTGCCTTCCTTCTCGATGGCTTGCGTGAGGAAAAGTTTGTCGCCCCAGATCACCGGCGTCGAGTTGCCGCGATCCGGAAGCGCCACCTTCCACACGATGTTTTCCGTCTGGCTCCAGGTCTGCGGAAGGCCAGATTCTCCGCACGTGCCATCACCGTTGGTGCCGCGCCACATGGGCCAGTTTGCCGCGGAGGCGCAGAGCAGGGGAGAGAGGAGGGCGAGGAGGAAAAAGGGCCGGTGCATGAATGCTGAAACGCCACGGGCATCGATGAGCTGTCAGCCAGCAGGCAAATCGAAAGAATGCGTGCAGGCGCGGGGTTGTGTTTCCGCCTTCGCCGCGCACCGTCGCCTTCACATGTCCTCCAGCGTCCACCTTATCATCCCTTGCTACCAGGAGAGCGGGCGCATCAGCCGCTTTCTCGCGGCGCTTTGTGATGAAACAGCACGACTCGGCGGCGTGACCATCCGCGTCATCGAGGATGGCTCCGGCGAGGAGGAGGCCAAACGCATGCGCGAGATCATCACGACGCAGCAGGAACGTAGCCCGCATCTGCTCGCGCCGCTCATGCTGGCTGAAAACGTCGGCAAAGGCGGTGCGGTGCATGCCGCATGGCGTGAGGAAAAAAGCGCCGACTGGCTGGCCTTTGTCGATGCCGATGGCTCCTGCTCCGCCGTGGAAGTGGCGCGGCTCATTCAAGAGGCTCGCCAGTCACCGCCGCGCACCGCCTTGTTTGCCTCGCGCATCAAGATGCTTGGCAAAAGCGTCGAGAGGGACTTTCGCCGTCACCTGCTCGGTCGCGTGTATGCCACGCTCGTCTCCGAGCTGCTCGACATCCCCGTTTATGACAGCCAGTGCGGCCTCAAGCTGGTGCCGCGGGCCTGTTTCGAGGCCATTGAGGCACGGTTGAAGATCACCGGCTTCGCTTTCGATGTCGAGCTGCTCACCACGCTCCTCGACAGCGGCTGCGCCGTCGTGGAAGTGCCCATCTCATGGCATGAAACCCCAGGCGGAAAGGTCCGCCTGCTGCGCGATTCCTTCCTGATGGCACGTGATGTCCTGAAGATCAAAGCCGCACGCGGCAGTGCGTCATGACGTAGGTCGGGAAGGTTTGGCGCCAAGCACTTTCGCCATCATCTTGATGACCAACGCCAAACTTCCCGACGCTCGGGAGCGTGCGAAGTCCATCCAATCACCGTCGCCAAAGCCCTCGGGAAGTTCGGCGAAGAAGATGGCATCTGATGGCGCTGCCATGCCCGCCGAACCTTCCCAAGCTACGTTCAACCACGTCCCTTCCACGAGCGTTTGCCGCGTTTGTGACGCTTGAAGTTCTTCTCCGGTCTCTTCTCACCTCTCGCTTCGGGCTTCTCACTCCTCACGGATGAGCCCTTCGTAAGCGCGAAATCGACCTGCTTCTTGTAGCGGTCCACGGAACGCACCTGCACCTCCACGCGATCACCGAGCTGGATCACGCGACCGGTGCGGCGGCCATGCATTTTGCCGCTGCCGGGATCGAAGACATAAAAATCATCCGTCATGGCCGAAAACGGCACCACGCCGCTGAGACCGAGGTCGGACACATCGACGAAGAAGCCAAAGTTCCGCACATCGGTGACCAGCGCGGCATAGGGCTGTGGGCGTTTCGACTTCAACTGCGCTTCGAGGAAGGCGTAGAGCTTCACATCCTTGCTATCGCGTTCCGCGTCGGCGCTGTTGCGCTCGGTCGTGGTGATGTGATCGGCGATCTGGCGTGCCTCGGCGGGTGTGGGTGTCTTTTCAAACAGGGCGCGATGCACGACGAGGTCCGCGTAGCGGCGGATCGGCGACGTGAAGTGCGTGTATTTCGTCTTCGCGAGGCCGTAGTGGCCGAGCGGCTCCACGGCATAGCGGGCACGCATCAGCGAGCGGAGGAAGCCGATCTTCAACGCCGGGCCGATGGGCAGCTCTTGCAAATGAGCCAGCAGCTTCTGCACCTCCGGGCGGTGCATGAGGTTCCCGCAAGGCACGCGATGGCTGAGCACATCATCACGGAAGTCCTTGAGACGTTTTTCCTTCGGCGACTCATGCACGCGATAGACTGCCGGCAGGTCAAGCTGCATCAGGCGGCCTGCCACGGCCTCATTGGCCAGCAGCATGTATTCCTCGATGAGCTGATGGCTCTCGTCGTTCTCGATGCGCTCGATGCGCAGCACGCGGCCCTGCTCGTCGAGGCGAATCTTGTTCTCGGGAAAGTCGAGGTCGAGGGAGCCATTGCGGAAGCGATGCGCCCGGATGCGCTGCGCCATCTGGTGCGCATCGTGGAGCATCTGCTCGATCTCACCTTCCGGCGGACGGCCGATGACCTCAAAGGCCTGCTTGTAGGTGAAGCGACGCTTCGAGCGGATGACCGCCGCGTAGAATTTCGAACTTACCACCTTGCCATCCTTCGAGAGCACGAACTCCACACACTTCGTCAAACGGTCCACGTCCGGCTTCAGCGAGCACAGTTCATTGCTCAAAGCCTCCGGCAGCATCGGAATGACGCGATCGACGAGGTAAGTGGAGTTGCCACGCTTCTTCGCCTCGATGTCGAGGTAGCTGCCGGGCTTCACGTAGTGCGAGACATCGGCGATGTGGACCCACAGGCGCCATTGATCGGCACCGTGGCGCTGGATGCAGATGGCATCGTCAAAGTCCTTCGCATCATCCGGGTCGATGGTGATGACGTTGTGCGGGCGGCAATCCACGCGTCCTTTGCACTCCTCGGCGCTTGGCTGGTTGTCCGGACGCGAGCGGGCGATGGTGTTGGCCTCATGCAGCACGTTCTTGGGGAAATGCAGCGCGAGATCGTAGTGCCGGATCACGCTCAGCATATCGACTCCTTCGGCGTCCGGCGGTCCGAGCACCTCGATGACCTCGCCTTCGGGCGGTGTTTCAGGTGAATCCCACGCGGTGAGCTCCACCACCACCTTGTCACCCGCGTTCGCCCGGCGTCCCACGTCCTTCGGCGGCGGCACCATGACGGCTCCGGGCAGGCGGGGATCATCCGGCTTCACAAACAGCACCTGCTTCGAAACCATCAGCGTGCCGACAAACTGCGAGCGCTTCCGCTCCAGAATGCGCACGACCTTGCCGGTGTTTTCTTCGGGGGAGATGGGCTTGCGCAGGCCCTGTGGCTTCACATCAAGGCGCACCAGCACGCGGTCGCCGTGCATCGCGGTGGCTTGATTGCGATCCGTGACCACGATCTCGCCCAGGCCGGGCTCGTCGGGCTGCACAAAGCCTTTGCCCGCGCGATTGATCGAGATCACCCCCGGCACCAGGTCCGCCTCCGCGGCCTGGATGTAGCGATTTCCTTTCGTGCGAATGATCAGCCCCCGGGTGACGAGGTCTTTGAGCACGCTTTGCATTTCTTGCTGCTGTCCTGGGCGCAAATGCAGCGCCTTGATGAGCTGCGGGACGTTCGATGGCGTGTAAGCCGGGTCGCCGAGCAGCTTCAATAGTCGGTTTTCCATCCGACACACTGGCACAGGACCATCTTACTTGCCTCAATAATTCTATCCGTGGCCGATTTGAGGCATGTTTTTGTCGCTGAAGCACGAACTGCCGACAAACACCCCAACTTCAGTAACTCGCTGATTGCACCCGGCCCGGTTCCTGCTTGGGAAGATGGACCCCCATGCCAACCCCGCCCGCCACGTCGCTCCGCCAGCTCGGATTTCAGCTTCTTCGAGATGATCTTCAGTTCCTCATGCAGGCCTTTGCCGCCGTGCTGAAACGGATGGGGGAGCCGCAACTGGCCGCCAGCCTGCCGTGGATCACCCCGGACAGCCCGACGGGCGAGGTGCAGGCGACGCGGTCGCTGGGTCAGGCCTACTCGATTGCCTTCCAGCTCCTGAACATCGTCGAGGAACGTGCGGCCTCGCAGATCCGCCGCCTGCGGGAGAAACAATCGGGGCCGGAGGCGGAGCAGGGCCTGTGGCCGGACAACATGCGGGACATGCTGGAGCTCGGGTTGAGCGGTGACGACATCCTGAATGTGCTGCGCGATGTGGCGGTGGAGCCGGTGCTGACCGCCCATCCGACCGAGGCGAAGCGCGAGACCGTGCGTGATCTGCATCGTGAGATTTACGGCCTGATGGAGCGTCACGAGAACACGGCCTACACGCCGCGTGAGCAGTCGCGGCTTCATGGCCTGCTGCAAACGCAGCTCGAGAACCTGTGGCGCACCGGCGAGATCCATGTGACCCGCCCGAGCATCGAGGCGGAGCTGCAAAATGCGCTGCATTACCTGCGCGAGGTGTTTCCGGAGGCGCTTTACCGGGCGCATGTGCATCTGCGCGAGGCCTGGATCGCCGCGGGATTCCCGGCGGAGAAGATCGAGGACGTGAAACCGCTGCTGCGCTTCGGTTCGTGGATCGGTGGCGACCGCGACGGGCATCCGTTTGTGACG
>CALMTT010000332.1 GCA_937872615.1 uncultured Verrucomicrobiaceae bacterium
ATTAGTGCCCGCGTGAGCCAAAGGATGTGGCGCGGCATTTGAAGCCGATTGGCGGCAAGTTTTGCTTTGCGACGAATGCGAAGAGCGATGCGTGGCTCGCCGAAACGAAGTTGAGCGAAGAAAAGGCCACGATCACGAAAGCGGATGGCTGGACGGTGCTCACTCGGGCGACTTTGCCCGGTGCGAGCTCGTGGTCGCATCAATACGGCAACGCGGCAAACACCAGCAGCACGAACGACACGCGCATCAAAGGCGGCATGAGCGTGCTGTGGTATGGCGATCCAGGTCCGGGGCAGATGGTGAACCGTCACGATGGCGCGGTGGGGCCGATTTCGACCAACGGGCGGCTCTTCGTGCAAGGCAACGACAGCGTGATGGCCTACGACGCTTACAACGGTCAATTTTTGTGGGAGACGAAGAACCCCGGGGCGATGCGCACGGGCGTGTACAATGCCCGCGAACCGGGGAACATGGTGGCGAGCGACGATCATTTCTTCATGCTGCTCGGTGATGAGTGTCTGCAATACGACGCGGCCACCGGCGAGGTGGTGCGCACGCTAAAAATCCCCGGCGCAGGCACGAAGAAAGGCCTCGAGTGGGGCTACATCGCCTACGAGGACGGTTTGCTCTACGGCACCGAAACGGAACGCGTCGAGAAGGCCAGCGAGGTCGCGCGTCGCGGCAAAAGCGCGTCGATTTCGACGGATCGCATCTTTGCGTATGATGTGAAGACCGGTGCGCTGGCGTGGACTTACCAAGGGAAGCACATCGCGCACACGACGGTGGCGATTGGCGATGGCAGCGTCTATTTCATCGACGCGTCGCTCACGCCGGAGCAGCGGAATTTGATGCTCAAAGAGGACAAGAGCGCGCTCGCCAAGCTCACCGGCAAGGAGCGCGAACTCGCCGAGGATCGCGTCAAAAACAACGACATGCGCATGGCGGTGGCCGTGGATGCGAAAACGGGCAAACAACTGTGGGCGAAGCCGGTGGATGTGACGGATTGCAGCGAGATCGGCATCGGCGGCGGTGCTTTGACGCTGATGTATCACAACGGTCATCTCGTGCTCGGCGGTGCCAACGCGAACGGGCACTACTGGGAGCAGTTTTTGGCCGGTGAATTCAAGCGCCGCCGTCTCGTCGTGCTGAATGCGACGAAGGGCGACAAGGTGTGGGCGAAGGACGGCAACTACCGGCATCGCCCCGTCGTGGTGGACGATGAAATCGTCGCGGAGCCGTGGAGCTACGATCTCTACACCGGGAAGCAGAAGACGCGGCAGCATCCGATCACCGGCGAGGAGACCGCGTGGATGTTTGCGCGGCCGGGGCATCACTGCGGTGCCATTTCGGCCACGCCGAACATGATGTTCTTCCGCTCGAAGTTCACCGCGTTTTATGATCGCGACACGGACAGCGGCACGGAACACTTCGCCGGTCATCGCCTCGGCTGCTGGATCAACACGATCCCTGCCAACGGCCTCGTCATGATCCCGGAGGCCAGCGCCGGCTGCGTGTGCCTTTTCTCCATCGCGAGCACCATCGTCTTCGAGCCGCGTGAGGACCGCATGAACTGGGGCGTGTACAGCGCCGATGGCGTCACGCTGCCCGTGCAGCACATGGCGCTGAATCTCGGCGCTCCCGGTGATCGTCGCGACGCACACGGCAAGCTCTGGCTCGGCTATCCGCGCCCCGCGAGCCGCGCAGGCATCGATCTGCCACTCAACTTCAAGCCACAGTATCTCAAAGGCGGTGGCGAGTATGCCTACAACGCCGAGAGCTTCGAAATCGCCGGCCACGACACGCCATGGATCTTCGCCAGCGGCCTCCGCGCTCTCACGAAGCTCGAAATCCCCGTCCAGGCCACCAATGCCGCTCCAGCGACCTACACGGTGAAGTTGATGTTTGCCGCTCTCGAGGGCGATACACCCGGAAAACGCGTCTTCGACGTCAAACTCGGCGACAAGGTCGTTTTGAAGGCCTTTGACCCCGCGACACGAAAAGGCGCAGCGGTGGAGATTTTCGAAAAAGTGCCCGCCAGCGAGCTTTTGACCGTCGAATTGATCCCCGTGACCGGCGAGCCGGTTCTCAACGGCATCGAGATCCTCAAAACAAACGCCAAGGAGATCACGCAGGGCGTGGCGACGCGGTGAGGCTCACACCACCACCAGCACGATGGCACTGAGCATGAGCAAGGCACCGATGAGGCGCCAGCGCATGACCTTGGGGCCGAGGTGCTGCTCGGCATTCTGGAACCAGTGGCCGACCATCCACACGAGCACAACGCTGAGCAGGCCGCGCGAGGCATAGACGATGTTCGCGTTCGTGGCCTTCCCAAACACCGCGAGCGTGCTGACGAAGGTAATGCTCTGCACGCCGAGCAGCGCGGAGCCACCGGCGAGCCAGGGCCAGGCCTTGCCGGGGATCTGGCTGAGCGGTGCGGAGAATCGGAAGATGAGCCCGAAGGAGAGGATGGCGTTGATCCAGAAGATGCACGGCAGCAGTCGGCCCGCGCCCCACGATGGCCCCCACTTCTGCACGAGCACATCAAACACCGCGAAGGCCACCGCGCCGATGCCGCCGGCAACAAACGTGATGAGCAGGTGCCGCGGTGGTTTGTCTCCATCCTTCCGGTTCAGGCAGGTGATGCCCACCACGCTGAGGAAGGCGGCGATCCAGAGCTTCACGCCGACGGCCTCGCCAATCAAAATCGGCGTGAGGAAGGCCACGAGCACGACTTTGAGGCCAAAGACCGGCACGGCCACGGAGACATCGCCCTTTTCGAGCGCGAGAAATTGCGATAGCTGACCGATGAAGAGGCACATGGCGATGACGCCGGGCTGCCAGAGCAGTTCTTTTTCCACCGGCGGACCGCCGAGCAGCCAGAGCAGGGAGAAGAGCGCCGCGACGATGAGGTTCGCCACGAAGGTGGTGCGCCACAGGCCCACGCCGAGATCGCTGGAGCGCTTCAGCACGAGAGCCCCAAAGGCATACAACAAGGCGGCGATGAGCGGGAAGATCGTGGTGGCGAGCGCGGGGGACACCGGGCGACGTATCACGCGCACGCGTGGCCGCAATGACGGAGATATCACGGCGCACACTTCCGTTGATGGAAGTGCGTTTCACCCTACTCATCCTCCCCCAAACCATGATCAAGCACACGCTCCTCGCCCTCGTGGCCCTCACAGGCCTTTCCTTTGCCCAGACGACAAATCTCGCCACCACCCCTGCCCCGCGTGCCGGCGGCTGGGTGAAGCGTCACGAGTCCTTCAACGAGATCTCCAAGAAGGGTGAGGCGCAGCTCGTCTTCCTCGGCGATTCGATCACGCAGGGCTGGGAAAAGAACGGCAAGGAAGTGTGGGAGCAGAAGTGGGCTCCGCTGAAGGCCGCGAACTTCGGCATCGGCGGCGACCGCACCGAGCATGTGATCTGGCGCCTGCAGAACGGCAATTTCGACGGGCTGAAGCCGAAGCTCATCGTGCTCATGATCGGCACGAACAACACCGGCCACCAGGGCCGCCCCGCTGCCGAGCACAACAACGCCGTCTATACTTCCCCGCCCGAACAGACCGCCGCAGGCGTGAAGATGATCCTCGGCATCCTCGCGAAGAAGATGCCGGAGACGAAGGTGCTGCTGCTAGCCATCTTCCCACGCGGCGCGACGCCTGAGGACGCGATGCGCAAGCAGAACGCGGCCACCAACCAGCTCCTCGCCGGGCTCGCCGATGGCAAGAAGGTCATCTTTAAAGACATCGCCACCACCTTCCTCCAACCCGACGGCACTCTGCCAAAGGAAATCATGCCCGACCTCCTCCACCTGAACGCCAAAGGCTACCAAATGTGGGCCGACGCGATCGAGCCGACGGTGAAGGAATTGATGAAGTAAAGGTAGTGGTGCCATTCCTGGCCTCATCGTCCGGGGCAGAAATGCCCCGGATACTCACCAAAGAATGATCGTGAGCTTCTTCGGGCCGTGGGCGCCGAGGATGATGATGCGCTCGATGTCGCCGGTGCGGCTGGGGCCGGTGATGAGGGTGGTGAGGCTGGGCCAGGCGGCACCGTAGCGCTGTTGGATGAGCTCGTAGCCAGCGGGGAGATCGGGAAGAAGCTGGTCGCGTCGGGCGAGGACGACGTGGTGCTCCGGCAGGACGCTGAGGGCACGGCCGCCGCCGCTGCGGGCGGTGAGGAAGACGCTGCCGGTTTGCGCGATGAGGGCATCGCACTCGGTGATGCCGGCATCGCAGGCTTCGAGCTCGAAGCGGTCGTAGCCGTCGGTGGCGTCCAAGAACGGGCTGAAGCCCGAACTACGAACGAGGGCATCGGTGAGCAGGCCGCGGTGGGTGGCGATTTTTTTCCAGCCGTGTTTCGCGGCGAGTTCGGCGAGTTTGGCTTTCGCGGCGGCTTCATCGGCGCAGGCGTGGAATTCAGCGCGGAGGAATTCGGCGGTGGCGGCGAATTGTGGGATCAAATCGGTGACGGCGGGCAGGACGGCTCGTTTTTGAGCGGCGGTGGCTTCGAAGGGCTGCGGGTGGGTATCCGAGAGGGCTTCTTCGATGCGGGCGAGGATGAGTTCGCGGGAGGTGGTGGCTTCGATGGGGCGTTTGGGAGCTGCGTGAGATTTGGTCGGACGGGTCGGACTTGTCTGACTGGTCGGACGAGTGGGGTGCAGCGGCAGATTGCGGGACTTCCACCAATCTTTGAAGCTTTGCGGGGCCATCGAAGGGGCTGTGCGGGTTTTCGTCCAGGCACGCATGGGATCGAGCGGCGTAGCGGAAATGAGCCGATGGAAGGGCTGGGCGAGTTTCGCGAGCTTCGTGCCGATTTGATACACGACGGGCTTGTTGATGCTTTTGGCGAAAAGACGCCAGGCGAGACCTTCGAGCGGATCAGGGCGCTCCTGGACGGCATTGCGGCGGTTTTGCAGGAGGTGGTGGTGGAGGTCGATTTTGACGGGGCAGGTGGCGGTGCAGGCTCCGCAGAGGCTGCTGGAGCCGCTGAGGTGCTTCCAATCCTGCAAACCGCGCAGATGCGGTGTGATGACGCTGCCGATGGGGCCTTGATAGGTGGTGCCGTAGCTGATGCCGCCGATGTTTTTGAAGATGGGGCACACATTCAAACACGCGCCGCAGCGGATGCAGTGAAGGGCATCGCGCTGCTCGGCATCGGCGAGGAGGGCGGTGCGGTGGTTGTCGAGCAGGACGATGTGCCATTCCTCGGGGCCGTCGATCTCGCCGGGCTGCCGCGGGCCGGCGTAGGCGGTGTTGTAGCAGGTGATAGGCTGCCCGGTGCCCGCGGTGGCGAGCATGGGAAGGAAGAGCGCGAGGTCGCTCATCTTGGGCAGCACCTTTTCGATGCCGACGAGCGAGATCATGGTCTTCGGCAGTGCTCCGGTGAGGCGGGCGTTGCCTTCGTTTTCGGTGATGGAGATCATGCCGGTCTCAGCGATGAGGAAATTCGCCCCGGTGATGCCAGCGTCGGCGGTGAGGTAGGTTTGCCGCAGGAAGCGCCGGGCAATCATGGTGAGCTCCTCGGGATCGTCCGTGGGAGCCGTTTTGAGCTTCTCCTCAAAGAGATCGCTGATCTCCTTCATGCTGAGGTGCATGCACGGGGCCACAAAGTGATACGGCGGCTCGTTGCGGAGCTGCTGGATGTATTCGCCGAGGTCGTTTTCGAGGACGTGGTAGCCGGCTTTCTCCAAATGGTCGTTGAGGTGGATCTCCTCGGAGGTCATCACCTTGCTCTTGATGATGCGTTTTACCTCGCGGCGCTCGAGGATGCTGAAAATGATCTTCCGGGCTTCTTCGCTGTCCTTGGCCCAATGCACGACCGTGCCGCGTGCGGTGGCCTTTTGCTCAAACTCGACCAAATGCGCGTGCAGACGGCTGATGGCCCCTTTTTTGGTCTGCGAGGCCAGGATGCGGGCCTGCTGCCAGTCCTGGAAATTGCCCTGCGAGCGGGTGCGGGCGTCGTAATACTTCCACATGCCGGTGTGGATGCGCTCGCGGTGCACGAGGTCGTTCGTGAGGCGGGTGGCTTCGTGGAGAAAGGTGGTTTTGGCGGACATCGGGGACGAAGAAGATGGGACTCATAGGTCACATGGGACCCATAAGACTTATGTTGAAGGTCATGCGCGGGCAGTAAGCACCTCGGCGATATGAATCGTCTTCAGCGGCTGCTTTTGCGCGGTGAGGAGGCCTTGAAGGTGCATGAGGCAGCTTGAGTCGGCGCTGACCATGTATTCGGCGGTGGTGTCGCGGGCGGAGGCGCACTTCACCTCGCCCATGGCGGTGGAGATCATGGGAAACTTGGTGGCGAACGTTCCACCGAACCCGCAACACTCGTCTGAACCGTTTAATTCGACAAATTCAGCTTCTTCAACCTTTTGCAGGAGTTTTCGGGGCTCCGTTTTCAACCCTAAATCCCGCAAAGCGTGACAGGCATCGTGCCAAGTCACTTTTCCCGAAAGTTTTGCCCCGACATTTTCAACTTTCAAAACATTAACTAAAAACGAACTTAATTCGTGCGTCTTTTCGGCAATTTTTTCGGCTCGGTCACGCCATTTTTTATCTGTCGGGAAGAGTTCGTGAAAATGTTTGACCATCGCGGTGCAAGAACCTGACGGTGAAACAACATAATCAGCGTCCGACCTTTCAAAAATCTCGATAAATTTTTCGGCAAATTTTCGTGCTTCTTTGCGATAACCTGTGTTAAAAGCGGGTTGTCCGCAGCAGGTTTGGCGTTCGTCAAAAATCACTTCGCAGCCTGCTTTTTCCAAAACTTCGACGGTTGCCACGCCGACATTCGGGCAAAGTTGATCAACTAAACAGGTTATGAAAAGCGAAACTTTCATCTATTCCAATTACAAATTAAACGCTACTTT
>CALMTT010000333.1 GCA_937872615.1 uncultured Verrucomicrobiaceae bacterium
CAGCGAGCCGCACAGGTAGCCGCACACGGCGCTGGCGATGAGGACGGTGGAGGAAGTCATGGGCCGCATGTCTTAAAGACTCGCGGCGGCGTGCCAAGCGCAAAATGCGCCGGAGCCTCATTCCACCGGCGGTGCCGGCACCGGGGACCAGCGGTAGATGCCATCGAGCCAGGCGGCCTGCGTGGACGCGGTGACCGGGCGCGACACATCCACCCACAGGCCACCACCTTCACGCCGCAGCATCACGCGGATACTTTTCGGAGCCTCGGGCGATTCCGCCTCCGGTGGCCGTGTGGTGCCCTCCGCCGTGCGTGTGCCATTTTTCTGCTTCAATGCCGCGGCGGGAATCTCGACATTCAAATCAGAGCCCTGTGCTTCCGTGCCTCGCGTGCAGGTCAGATTCACGCGGAGGCGGCCGTCCTTCGCCGTGCGGATGCTCACATGACCGCCGAAGCCGTCATCATACTCGCCATCCCATGCACCATCGTTCTTCACATCGACTCGTTGTTCGTTGAAGGCGTAGGCCAGCATGGTGGCCTGGGCGAGTTTGAGCCAGTAGTTGCCATCTTTGTCGGGCGGCGTGGCTATCGCAGGCTTGGCGAGCGGGCCGGGTTTGGCCTTGGCAGGCGGCGGGGAAGGGGGCGTGTAGGCATTTTTCATCCACAGCTCGCGCAGCTTCGGCCAGCGCAGCTTCCAGTCCGGCACGAGTGCCTTATCATCGGTCCTGCCATCACGCATCGCGTTCTTCCATGCGGCTTCGAGCCTCGCTTCCGCGGCCTGGAACTCCTTTTTGGAGAGTTGCAGCCACTTCTCCTCACTGATGCGGCGGAACTCGCCGCGGATGCCCGGATCAGGCTGGTCGGGTTTCTCGGTGCGGAAGGCCACGAGGATCTTCGTGTCAGATACTTTGGCCGTGAAAAACGGCCCGCGGTCCTGGGTCTCATCCGCCACGGTGGCGGCAAAGAGGAGGCCGCTCTCGCGTTTTTCGCCGTGGCCAGCCCACATGGTGGTCGAGCCGGGGTCAAAGTTCCAGCGCACGAGCACCTCGACGCGTTTCGAGTCCAGTTCTGTGAGCGTCAGGTGTCGTCCACCTGCCTCGTCGTGGTAGTGGGTCACCTTCGTGGCGGCGGCCAGCGGCAGGGCAAAGCACAGCAGAAAGGCAACAGGAAGGCGCGTCAGAAAAGTCATCGGCCATCTAGACGCATGGGCGGCGCGAAACTTGGGCCTGATCTTCTTCAAAATTGAGCTTGGAACCTCCGCCGTCCTGTTTATCGCACGGGCCGCACTTTGATGAAAAAAGCCCTCCTCGCCCTCGAAGATGGCCGGGTGTTTGAAGGCACGGCGTTCGGCGCCGAGGCCACGCACACCGGCGAAATCTGCTTTAATACCTCCATGACCGGCTATCAGGAGGTTCTGACCGATCCCTCCTACCGCGGTCAGATCGTCACGATGACCTACACGCAGATCGGGAACTACGGCGTGAACCCGCTCGACTTCGAAAGTGAGTGCCCGCATGTGCGCGGCTTCGTCATCGAGGAGCTTTGCAATGTGCCCAGCAACTGGCGCAGCACCCAGGACCTCAGCTCCTGGCTGAAGGAGTGGAACATCCCCGGCATCCAAGGCATCGACACCCGTGCCCTCACGAAGCATCTCCGCACTCGCGGAGCCATGCGTGCCGTGATCACGAGCGAGGTGCTGAATGCCGACGAAGCCGTCAAACTCGCCGCCAGCAGCGCGCCGATGGAAGGCAGCGACTTCGTCAAAGAGGTCACCACGCCGAAACCTTACGTTTGGGACCCCGAGGACACCGAAAGCCGCGAGTGGGACATCCCCAGCCCGTCGCAAAATCGTTCTGGTGGCCCCACCGGTGCCTTTCACAACCTTCCTCCAGCCAAGCACCACATCGTGGCCTATGACTTCGGTGTGAAGCGCAACATCCTGCGCCGCCTGCGCCAGGCCGGCTTCCGCGTCGATGTCGTTCCCGCGACCACCAGCGCCAAGGACGTGCTCGCGAAGAATCCCGATGGCGTTTTCCTCTCCAACGGCCCCGGCGATCCCGCCGCACTCGATTACATTCACAAGGAAGTGAAGCAGCTCATCGGCGTGAAGCCCATCTTTGCCATCTGCCTCGGCCATCAGATCCTCGGCCACGCCTACGGCGGCAAGACCTTCAAGCTCAAGTTTGGGCATCGCGGCGGCAATCAGCCCGTCAAAGACCTGCGCAATGGCCAGGTGGCCATCACCAGCCAGAACCACGGCTTCGCCATCGACCCCTCCAGCCTGCCCGGCAATGTCGAGGTGACCCACATCAACCTCAACGACGGCACCGTCGAAGGCATGCGCCATCGCGAAGCTCCTGTGCTGAGCGTGCAATACCATCCCGAGGCCGCCCCCGGTCCGCACGACGCGAAGTACTTCTTCGCCGAGTTCGCCTCGATGATTGATAAGGGCCGCTAAGCCCATTCGACATTCGTCATTCTACCTTCGTCCTTCCCGCCGCATGTCCACCATTGTCGTCACTCAGAAAAACGGCGTTGCCTGCATCGGGGCGGACACTTTGAGCTGCCTCGGCTCGCTGCGTCAAAAGGCCGGGCATGTCGTGAACAAGACGAAGATCACCAAGATCGGCGATACCTTCATCGGCCTCACCGGCACCTCGGCCAGCCTTGTGGTGCTCAACAGCTACTTCTCGAATCCGGACCGTCCGCGCGACTTCTCGTCCTGCGAGATGATCTTCGAGACCTTCCGCCATGCGCATGCCTGGCTGAAAGCCGAGTACTTCATGTCGTCGATGCCGGACAAGGGCGAGGAATACGAGACCACGCAGTTCTACGGCCTCGCCGCGAATGCTCACGGCATCTTCGCCCTCTACTCCTACCGCTCCGCGCAGCAGTTTCATAAGTTCTGGGCCGCCGGCTCCGGTCGCGACTTCGCGCTCGGTGCCATGCAAACCGCCTACGACAACGGCAAAAGCGCCGAAGAGATCGCCCGCGCCGGCCTCGAAGCCGCCGCCGAGTTCGACAGCGCCACCTCCGCGCCTTTTGAGATTCACACGATGCCACTCGTGAACGCTGAGAAGCCGAAAGCGAAGAAGAGGAAGTAGGATGCGGTGGGTCAGTGGCCTACGCTTTTGCGCTAGATTGCCAAATAGCCGCATGGTAAAACCGGCGATAAATCCATGCGCCGAGTCTTTTCAGCCTTGCTGCTCACCTTGCTCCTCGGCCACGCCGCAGCGTTGGCTGATGTGGACGTAAGCCTTGCCCACATAGACCGGGTGTATGATGCCGCGACCGATCGTGTGTTTTGCCTCACCGCCGGCAGCATCACGCCGGTGAACCCTGCCACAGGTGCGTTGGAGGCTCCGATTGTTGTCTCGACGACTTCCAGTCTGGGCCGGCTGACCTTGTCGGACACAGGCAGCCAGTTGTTTGTGTCCTACGACGAGAACAGGAGGCTGGCGCAGGTGAATCTGATCACCAGATCGATCGTGGCGGACTGGTCGGCGGGGACGGATGCGAACGGGGAGAGGGTGTTTTTCTCGTTCGCGGCTCTGCCGGGGATGCCACAACGTGTAGTGGCGGCCACGCTGTCTTACTACTCCGGGGCGACCTCCTATGAGGTCTATGAGGCGGGAGTGATGGTGGCGGTGAGCGCCCAGCAGTCAGGCGCCTTTTCGCTGGTGCCGGGAAACCTGGACGGTGAGTGGTTTGCCCTGAATGCCTCCTCAAGCAGCCCGGTCCAGATGCATCGCGGCCAGATCACCGGCACGACCATCGGACCGATGCAGGCTCTCGGCTCCTTTCCTTCTGCGAACTACCAGTTCAGTCGCAAAGGCCGTCTGCTGATCTTCGGGAATGCCATTTATGATGCCTCCACGCTGCTGCGGGTGGGTGCGGTGCCAAATCTCGGCCTGCCGGGAGACTACGACATGCCCTCCGACCGCTTTCTGCTGACGGTGACAGACGGCTCCAGCGAGGAGCGCCTCTGCGTCCTGGATGGCCGCTCCCTGGCCGCCGTGGAGGAGCGTGATCCGCCGGAGTCCGGCTCCTCCAGCGCGGTGCTGTGCGGGGACCGTGTGGCGCTATGCAAGGCTGAAAGCCTTCGTTTTCGTGACTGGCAGGTGATCCCGCATGGGGACCAGGCGGATCTTTTGGTCAGGCAGATGCAGGGTCCTGGAAATTCCTTTTCCGTGCTGGTGCGCAATGCGGGTCGTGCGGCGGCGTCGTCCGCGCAGTTAACCTGGAGCCCGCTGCCCGGCACCATTCTGACGGATGTGACGACCACCGCCGGCACCGCTCAGATCACTGGCGGGAATGTGACTGTCACGCTCGGAAATCTGGCACCTGATACGCAGGCCACGGTGACGATCCGGGTGTCGGCATGGCCTGTGGGCACTACCAGTGCCGATGTCACCGCGACGGGTAGCTGCGCCACGCAGGAGTCGAGCACCGATAATAACACGCACACCCTTTCGCTGACGGGAATCGGACCGGGGGCAGGGCAGAGCAGTCCGTTCCAGCAGTCATTCCCCTCGATCGTCCAGGCGCGTTATGACAAGGAAAGCCGTCGGCTTTTCTCCCTGCTCGGCCCCAACTACGACTACTACCCGGCCCCGGGGGACGGACGGGTGAGCTACTGGGCGGGCCAGGTGGTGGAGATAGTGCCTGAGCAGAAGCGCATTGCCGCGTTTCATGCGGTGCCAGGCCGGGGGACATGTCTCGCGGTCAAAAATGGCCGGTTGCATGTGGGATTGCGGAATTCCGGAGCCATCGTGAGCCGTGCGCTGACGGCCACTACTTGGGAGACGCCGGTGGCGGTCGGCGTGAGTGCTAGCGGAAGGTCGCTGATGCCTGTCGATATCGCCGTGGCGGATGGCGCGGCGGCGGAGACGCTGCTGGTGGCGCGTGAGGATGGGGAATATGCCGCTGCGCTGGCTCCCGTGTGCGCGATCGCCTCCGGCGTGATCCTGCCAGAGACCGCCACGCCCTGTGCCCAGGTGGTGGCGGCAGGCCAGGAGCGGGTGGTGGGCCTGCGGCCGCAGTATCAGAACACCAAACTGCTGCGCTACAGCCTGGGGGGCGGCGGCTTGGCGCTGCAGGCGGAGCAGGCGCTCGGGGGGGATTATGTCTCCGGTGTGCTGCACTACTCGGCGGATCATTGTTTCATCCAAAGGTTTGTCATCTCCCTGGCCGGAGGTGTGACGGTGCTCACCAGCTACGGCCAGGACACGCGGGTGAGCGGCGCGGTGCCGGACCCTGACTCCAACGCCTATTTCTGGCTGGGTGGAGACTTTTCGAGGCTGAACCGGAACACCTTTGCTCCGCCCACGGGCGATTTTCAGAAGACCTGGACCTCTGGCTCTGAGCGCGGTGACTCCTCGCTCGGGATTTTTCGCTGGGGAGACTACGGGCTGGTGACGGTGTCAAACAAGACCCTCGTCTTCAGCGAGCACGCGGGCTTCATTCCCGCGCCGCCGGTGAAGGTCACGCTGCCTGCCGTGGTCCAGGAAAATGCCGGCATCCAAACCGGTGCGGGAACGGTCAGCATCCCGAGACCGGAGACTTCGGCTCTGACCGTGAGCCTCGTGTCCTCCTCCCCGTCCAGCTTGATGACGCCAGCCACTGTCGTCATTCCTGCGGGTGAGGTGACGGTGGCGTTTGACATCACGCCGGTGCCGGACGCGGCGCTCACAGGCCCGAAGAAAGTCACGCTTACAGCCTCGGCCACGAATTTCAGCGCTACCACGGCGGATGTCTGGGTTGCAGACACGCAAAGCACGCCCATCACGCTGACGGTGCCCGCCACGCTGGCAGAAAATGCCGGTGTATCATTCAATGCGGGCAG
>CALMTT010000334.1 GCA_937872615.1 uncultured Verrucomicrobiaceae bacterium
CGCTCTCGTTGTGGGGCCGGAAGTACGCGCTCTGGGCCAAGATGGGCTCGAGACCGAATGCCGCACCCCGCTCACTCAAGAGTTCGTCGCGGAAGTGGATCGGCGTCAGCATTCGGCTGGCGCGCACGTGGCGGGAGAGTCCGGGCAGAAGGGTTCGCTCGAGGTAGCGCTCGATCTCGCGTCGGTACGTTTCAGCATGCGACGCTACGAATTATGGGACCGACCAAGTCGAGGAGACACTTCTTTGCGAGCGCCTCTGCGTGAGACCTCTTCTACCGCTCGGACGTTGCTACGTCTTGAGACTCCTGATTCGGCCGGAATGCCAATATATCGGGACGATACCCAACCAGCCTCAATAGACCCGTCACAGCCCAACCGGTGTCTCTCGGGCTGGCTGGAACGCTGACCGAGCTCCGGCCCAATCCTACGCCGGTCCGACTCTAGATCGGTTGCCAAAGGCCGTGTCGGATTTCCTGGCTGATACCACTGTTCTCGGTCCAAGGCTCGATTTTCAAAGAGTTCGGGAACGGTCGTTCCGGCTCAGTCGGTCTGCTTCGGCAAAGCCGAGGGAGCGGCATCGACTCCTGGGTGGGAAAGTGCCGCGTGTGCGACTCGTGGAGCCAGACGTTCAAGAAGAAGGGTTGCCTGCCTTTCATCCGCTCGATGAACTGCGCTGCCTCGACGCCGATCTTATGCTGATCAATGCCCGGCCCCGGCCCGTGATAGACCTTGGATTCATCGATGCCGTAGGCGGACATCTCCGGCGCTTCCGGGGCGATCTGCGGCCCGGCGCCCATGTGCCACTTGCCGAAGTGCGCGGCATGGTAGCCGGCGCTCTTCAAGAGGCGCGGCAGCATCGGCGCCTTGGGGTCGAGCCAGTCCGGCATCGTGCTCGATTTCTTCGGGCCGAGAGTCTGCGAGTTGAAGACGTTGTTGATGCCGTAGCGGGAGGGAAAGCGGCCCGTCATGGTCGCGACGCGGCTCGGTGAACAGACCGGGCTGAGCACGTTGAACTGCGAGAAATCCATCCCTTCGCTCGCGAGCCGGTCAATCGTCGGCGTTTTCAGCCAGCTCTCCGCGCCGTGGCACGAAAGGTCACCCCAACCGAGGTCGTCGGCATAAATGAAAATGATGTTGGGCTTGGAGATCGGTGCTTCAGCGGCGTGGAGGGCGATGAGCGGGAGGAGAAGTATCGCGAGGAACAGAGATGAGCGGGTCACGGAGTGTTGGAGTGGGGAAAGAGTGATCGCTATCACGGCCCCATCACTTTCAGTCTCGCGAAGCGTCTGGTGCTCGCGGGGAAGGTGTAGGTGAAGTTGTTGCCGTTGGCAGTGACGTTCACGCCGAGGAGTTCGGTGGTCCACACGCCGGTGAGGGTATCGGAGGATTCGATGACGAAGTCGGTGCCGTAGGTGCCGAGGTGGCCGGGGGCTTTGGTCCAGGTGATGCTGAGGGTGCCGCTGTTGTTTTGCACGGCAGGGAGCGTGGTCTGGCCGGTGGTGTTGGAGGTGCCGCCGAGGAAGTATTCGATGCCGTTGGGGACGCCGTCGTTGTCGTGGTCGCCGCTGAAGGTGCTGCCGGGGCTGTTGTTGGTCTGCCAGGTGGTGAAGGGGCTCACGAGGACGAGTTCGAGGTCGTTGCCGGTGACGCGAAGGGTGGTGTTGAAGGCGCCGAGAGTGCCGGTGAGCTTCGCGGGATCGAGCGTGCCGCTGAGGGTGGTGGCGGTGATGAGCTTGTAAGTGCCTGCGGTGAGGCCGCTCAATGCGGTGAAGGTGAAATCGTCGATGCCGAGCGTGCCGCTGCCGACGGTGAAGGTGCCGCCGACGGTGATTTGATCGCTGGCGGTGAGAGCGCCGAGTTCAAAGACGAGTTTACCGGTGCCGGTGGTCATGGCGGTGATGTTGAGGCCGCCGCCGATGGCGAGCGTGCCTGCGGAACCGGTGGTGGCTCCGGGGGCGATTCGGCCGGAGGCATTGACGGTGACGCTGCCGCCGATGCTGCCATCGCCAGCGAGTGTGGCGGCGTTGATGGTGACGGCGCTGCTGGCGTGCAGCGAGCCGGGGGCGTTGATGCGCAGGGTGCCTGCGTTCAAGGTGGTCGCTCCGGTGTAGGTGTTGGCACCGGTGAGCGTCCAGGTGCCGTTTTCGATCTTGCGCAGGGCAATCACGCTTCCACTCGCGGTTCCGTTGCTGATGATGCCTTCGACTTGTCCAAGACCAGCCGCTCCGCCGAGAACGAAGGTGCGTGTGTTGCTGGCGGTCTCGTTTTGGATCGTTCCGGCGAGTCGCAGGCTGCCTGCGTTGATCACCACCCGGCTCTCGCCAGTGCCACCACTGGTGAGCGTGATGTTGCCACGCAGGATGTTATCGCCCGATTCATTGAAGATGGCTCCGCTGGGATTGCTCACGCGATAATTGATAGCCGCAGGCAGATCCATGGAGCCGCTGCTGCCATCAAGCCGAAGCTGTGGGTTGCCCGCGGTGCCGTTGGTAAGCACGACATCCTTCGTGGAGAAGGTGGTGCCGAGCGCGTTGCTGTTCGTGATGCGCAAGGCTCCAGACGCGACCGTGACATTGCCGGTGAAGCTGTTGTTGCCGCTGAGCACCACGGTTCCGTTGTTGATCGGGCAATCGATCGTGATGCCGCCGCTGCCGCTGATGAGATTGGGCACGAGCAGCGTGCCGGTGCGATCAAAACGCAGCGTGGCGTTGTTCACGATGTCACCCGCTGGCAGCGAACCTCCGACGTCGTCATTGCCGATCTGCAAAATGCCCGCGTTGATCGTGGTGGTGCCAGAATATGTGTTCGCGCCGGTGAGCGTGAGCTTGCTGCTGCCGCTCTTGATGAGGCCCGCATTGCCACTGATGACACCGCTGAAGAGGAAAGTGGCCGTTCCCGCGCCGGTGAAGGTGGTGCTGTCTTCCATCGTCACGGGTGCGCTGACGTCCCAGGTCAAACCGGTGCCGTTGGTGGCGCTGAGATTGACCACGGGATCGAGCAGCGACTCGCGGCGCATGAGCAAGGCATTGCCGCCGAGGGTCATCGTTGTCGTTCCGCTGGTGGGACCGGCACCGCCGAGCGTGAGCACATTCAGCGCATGACCTCCGGCGGTGTCGTTGTTCGAGGTGATGGTGCCTGCGGCGAGTGTTTGACTCGTGAAGAACTCGATGGTGCTGAAGCGGCTGCTCGGTGGCGTGACACCGCCGGTCCAGTTCGAGCCGGTGCTCCAGTTCAAAGTGCCGCTGGTGGTCGCATTCCACACGGTGGTGCTGGGCGCTGCGCCATCGACGATCACATCGAAGGTCGTGCTGCCCGTGAGCGAGCCGTCGTTGGCCGTGAGTGTGATGGTGCTGCTGCCAGACTGGCCTGCGACGGGCGTGAGCGAGACCGTGCGCTCGCCGCCGCGCAAAACGGTGCCGCCAAGATTGTCGAAGACGGCGGCACAAAGCGTGGTGTCCACCCGACTCGACACCGCCATGCCGATGTCGTGCGTGGTTCCAGTGAAGGCGACGGTTTGCTCCGTGCCCACCGCCTGCCAGGCACCTGCGATGCCATCATTGTCCGTGGCGTAAAAGGCGGTGTAGGTCGAGCCCGTGCGCACCAGCCGCAGCCAGCAGGGTGCGCTGGCCAGCGGCAGGGTGGCTGTGACGACGGCATCCGTGGAGGCGGTGCCACGCTGCACAAAGCTCACGCCCTCACTGCCGGTGACACGAACATTGACGAAGCGTGCAGTGGCAGCAGTGGACTCACGCATCATGAGGCTCGCCTCGGCATTGGACGCGGTGTGATCCAGCGAGACGACGCGTGCGATCATCTCAGCATCGCCGGTGAAACTCTGCCGCACCCAGCGGAAGGAATCACCTGCGGCCGGACCGATGCCGGTGCCTGCACCATTCACCACAAAGGTGCCGCGACTCTCCGTGAGGCTGCCCGCCGTGGTCACGGTGCCGATGTCGCTATTCGTCCACGCCGCAGGAGCCGCACCCACGGTGATGTTGGCATTCGGGAGCAGCGTTTGATTTGAAGAAGAAGCTGTCAGCGTGAGACTTCGCCCCTCTGTCTCCGCATCCACGAGGCGCACGGACACGGGCGAGGCCGCGGCATTGACCGGGATGTAGCGATCCGGCACCGTCACGATGGACGGCGGCTGATTGGAGCCGGTGACGGTGATGGGCAGGTTGTTGCCGATGACGCTCAGACCATGGTGGTGCCGCGCTCCCATGCGTGAGCGGTTGAAGATCTCGTTGCGGCTGGAGAGTCCGGTTTGGAATAAAACCTCATCCATCACGCCATCGAACCAGCGATCCACATTCGCCGTGGTGCTGCCATGACCGCCGACCACCACCGGAGCAGCCTGGTTCACATTCATCGTCACGCCGGTGACACTGCCACGCAGGAACTTGCCGACGTAGAGGTAGAAGTCGCCGGTATTCGTCGCGGTGCGGTCGTAGCTCAGCGTGAGGTGATGCCACTCGCCCGCCGGGATGCCGGAGCACACGATTTCCTTTTCCAAGCCGCCTGCGCCCCATTTTTGCAGCTTCAGCACATCGCTGCCGGCGGCAAAGAAGAGCTCCAACTCGTTCTCGGTGCCGTGACCATCGCCATCGCCGAGGTGAAAGACAAAATCCTCGGTGTCCGTGCCGCCGCGCTTCACCCACGCGGAGAGCGTCCAGTCCGCATCGTTCAAATTGTGATCGGCGGTGGTCAGCGTGCGCCGCAGACGTGCCCCGCTGCTGCCATTTTGTGCCAGCACGAGAGCATTGGCAGATTGCGGCGAGAGCGCGGGCGGCACACCAGCATCATACGCGTAGGTGCCGCCATTGATGGATTGCAGCGTGCCGGTGCGATTGTAGTTCGACTGGTCGGTGCTGAGCGCATCCTCGTGCACATCGGGCGGCTCGAAATCATAGAAGAAGCGGAAGCCTGCCCCCAGCGACTGATCCCGCACCACGAGGCGGTAGTTGGTCGTGCCGTTGAAGTTCGGATTCGGCGTGAAGCGTGCGGTGTAGCCATCCGGCAGCAGCGTCATCTTGCCATTTCGCACCCGATCCACTTCAAAGAAGATGCGCTCGTCCGGTGTGATGTCGTCAGAGACAAAGGCACGCAAATCAATGTCCACCGGCGTGTTCTCGCTCGTGGTGGGCGTGGTGGTGCCGAGCACGGGCTTGGCATTCACCGTCACCGGCCACACGTAGGTGCCCGTGTTCCCCTCGGGATCAGTAGCGGTGATGGTGATGTCCACCGAGCCACTCACCGTGCTGCCTGCGGATGCGGTGATCGTGCGGTTCGTGCCGGTGCTGAAGGTGACGCTCGCATCGGGGATGATGGCTTGATTGGAAGACGAAGCGCTCAGCGTGAGAGCGGAGATGGCCGTGTCGGCATCCGCCAGAGGCAGCGGGATCGCTCCGGTGCTCGATCCCTGGTCCGTGAGGCCGTTTTTCATCGTCGCGGTGAACGTGGGTGCGCCAGGCGGTGCGAGGAAATTTTTTCCCGTCTGGCTCGGACCCACCGTCACGGGATTCGTGAAGCCGCTGGTCACAAAACTCGCGCCCGTCTTGGTCGCGGTGAGTGTGTAACTGCCTGCCGCGAGGCCGGTGATGGAGTAAGCGCCATCGCCATCTGTCGTGGCACTCTGCGTGGGAGATGCGCTCACGACGACGCCCTGCATCGGTGCGCCCAGCGTGGTGCTCACCGTGCCCTGAATGGAGAAGCCGCTGCTGCCGCCCACCTGCACCAGCAGCGATGCCGTGGTGGTCTGTCCCTTCATGTCCGAGACGATGCAGCGCACCGTCTTCGTGCCTGCCGTGCTCCAGCTCTTGCTCGCGGTCGGGCTGTTGTTCGCC
>CALMTT010000335.1 GCA_937872615.1 uncultured Verrucomicrobiaceae bacterium
ACCAGGACTTTTGAATCGTGGTTCTCACGTCATGTGTTTTGCACTTCGACCATTGAACGTGAATTCCGCCCCATTAAACACGAGTCCCTGCCGGAAGCATAGCAGGGATTACCCTAAATTCAGGGTTATTTTCACCCGCCGTCGCCCAGCGGCGACAGACTCCCGCGATGAAAACCTAGAGGCAAAACTCCCCGGCGACGGCGGGCGGGTCAAGGTGGAGGCGCGGGGCAACGGGGCGCACAACCTTGACGCGACCGCCGCCGCCATACCATCGAAAGAGGTTTCATCGCATTGTCCCGGCTTGGAGAATTCTTTCATCTTCACCAGAACAGATGACTTCGGTGGTGTGATTTGCAGCGAAACCAAATTGGTCGGGCGGTGAATCGCGAAACACGCCGTCTGGATCGTAGCCGAAGCGACGAAATGCTTCAGCGCGGAGCAGCCACGAGAAAAACGGATACTCGTCGCAGATTCCATCTGCAATGGGATGCACGGCAATCAATCCCGCACTCTGGGTGAAGTGGAGTCCCTCCTTGGCCGCATGAAGCGTGTTGCTCCTACCGAGATAAGGAAATTTCCCCGAGTAAATGTGGTGAACGCTCCATGAATTGTGACTGCCGAACCGGGTGGGCCTAGTGCCGCCTGCAACCAAAAAGGACACGATTGCCGGGCCATTTGAGCGTGTATCGAGCGGTGCTTTCACCCGCTTTGCGGCATCCTTGATGATATTGGGAAAAGTGTGGATTCGTTGACGCGCTCCCGGTGGCGCAATCCGGTCGCAGCCACTCCAAAGCAGGACAGCCTTGGTCGGCCAGCGCACAAAAACATCCAGGGATTTGCAAACGTCGGTTACGCAGTCGCGCACAGCGAGGTCGCTGATGACCTTTGCTTCGTTCAGCGCCCAAGTGGTCAAATTCTCAATGTCACATTTTTGTGAAAGTGAGTTGGGTGATTCGAGGTTGAAACGTGGCATATCGTCAGGTCACTGCGGTTCGCCCCCGTGGTTCTTTTGCAGCCATTCCTCCCATGTGCTGAAACATTTCTCGCCCCGACTGTTCTTGATGCGTCCAAGCTTGGAATTGAGAATCCGGTGCTGGAGATATTCCACCAATCGTGGGAATTGCGACTCCGGAACAAGATCCCACTTCGAGCCGAACTCGGTTTTGATGGCGCGGTGAATGACGATGAATTTGCCCTTGCCCAGCTTTGAAGCATCCCACTTTTGGAAATCGTTGTATCGCTCGATCAGATGGAGCGTGTAATTGCGCTTGGCGAGATTATGGCCAATCGCCCCTTGTGTGGGCATCACATTGGGTGCGCGCCGTTTGGCGGTTTTGATGACGACCTGCTGCGCTTGAATTCCCCCCGGGCTGGCGACCATGACTTGCGCGCCGCTGGCCGCTTGAATGTTCAATTGGGAATGCTCAAACAGCTTCTGCGCCATGCGCGCCGCCTCCTGCGACAGTTCAATATCACCATCGCGCTCGTGCATCTCCTTCATCTCGGCCAGCAAATCAACCGTGTAGGTGGCCGGTTGGTCATCAATGACGCGATGATGCACGCTGCATAGCAGAATGAGATTTTCAAAGGAGTGCCTTGCCTCTTCGGATTGATGCGCATCGAATCTTGGCCCGCCGTTGTTTTGGGCTTTAATGTGACAGACTTCGCCGACGACCGTTCCGCTGGGGTGAACGATGGGTGTTTCGCAATTAGGGTAGGCGCAACGATTGCGCGAGAGCGCAAACAGCCTTTTGACGGTCTTGTCGGATGGGCCTGCCATCAATGCCAGATTGTATTTTTATTGATCGGTATCGGCAAGACATGAGCCTGTCGGCGTTGCAACTTTGGCTTCGGTCTGCGGTTGGTGAGCGGGGAAAGTGGAGCGAAGGGCGGAGAGTAGCGTTCAGCGAAACGCAGCCGA
>CALMTT010000336.1 GCA_937872615.1 uncultured Verrucomicrobiaceae bacterium
ATGACCGTGCCACCGCCGAATTTCGCGTTGGCATCGGCTGCTGGAAATTCGGACTGGTTGCCGCCGATGAAATAGGAGTTGATGCCGAGCGAAGGAAAAACGCTGACGGAATAAACGTAGTCCGAGTGATTCAACGCCTGAAGCTGCGTGAGCTTGGCGCGGTTCTCACCGGAATAGATCAGTGCCATCGAACCGGAGAGATACGGGACGATGCGCCACGGATAGCGGGCGTTCTCCGGGAAGGTCAACGGCTGGCCTTGATTGTCCACCGCGCTGGTGTCCGTGACGTAGCCGGGGAACACCGCGCCGTCGTGATCGTCCGCAAACATCTGCACGCCGAGCATGAGTTGCCGTCCAGCGGACATTTCCTCGATCATGCGCGCCTTGTTCTTCGCCTTGGACAGACATGGCAAAAGCATCGCGGCGAGAATTGAAATGATGGCGATGACCACCAGCAATTCGATGAGCGTAAATGCCCGGTCGGTTCTCATGGGAGACTTGCGGTTGTTCTTTGCGCGGTATTGACCGCACCAGCCTGAACCGCCTGCTGGCGCACCCATTCCGCCGCGAGGGGATGATTCGCCAGGCCGCCCTCAACCATCGTGAATTCCAAACCTTCAAGGCGCTTCTGGATTTCCTTTTGGATGTGGCCCACGGAAATCAGCACGGGCAGAACCAGCACTTGTGAGTCGCCCTTTGCCCGTTCAACCGTGGTGCGAAGCTGCGCGGTAGCGGCGTCGCGGATCGGCTTGGGTGCGTCATCCCGCAAGGTGACGACCTCGACGCGATGCAGCCCGAATTGTTCCTTGAGCCGCCGGGCGTGCGCGTTCAGATGCTTGAGCCACTGCTCGTTTTCGCCGTCCTCATTCGGCCCGTGCGCCACCAGCACGACGGACTGCTGGCCTGCGTCTTTGATGAACGGCTTCAGGTCGTTCGCCAGAATCTGGCTGACCAGCGGATGGCCATCCATCGCCGTCGTCAGAAAAAGAGGCGATTTTGTTTTGAGCGGCTTGGCGGTGACATGCTCGGTGTCTCCTTCGTCGCCATCATGCGGCATGTCTTTGCGTTGACCGACATAGTAGCGGATTTCTTCGTAGTGGCCGCTGAAAGACGAAACCAGCAAAGGGACAACGACAATTCGTTTCACGCCAGACTGGTCCAGTTGCGCGGCGACTTGTTCCAATTTGTGGTCAGGCGATGGGCTGGTGAGGAACGCCACGGCCTTTGGCCCGCTCCACTCCAGCTTATCAACAGTTTGGATAACCCGATTGTTCCAGTTGGTGCTCCGCGAACCATGCGCAACGACCATGAGCGCCGTGGCGGGATTGTCCACAGCGGTGGCGGTGGTTGCGGCGACTACAAGTGACGCGAGTCCTGTGGCGAGTCGGGAGACTTTCGAGGTTTTCATGCGTGATGTGGTTTCCGTAGGTCGTTTGGAATTCAGCGGACTTCGATGCGGTAAAACCGCCGCTGGCTTGGCGCGTTGGTGTCTCGCCAACCGGCATAGACCGGCGACGGATAAAACAAGTTCGTTCCGGTTTTTTCGAGCCACGCCGACGAATTGAAGAGCGCCGGGTTGGTGACGGTTTGCCAATTCAGTAAATCGTCCGACGAATGGACGGAGTATTGGTGTCCGGGCGCGGGCGCGAAGTGAAGCTCGGCGACATTGGCAGTTCGCTCGATGGAGAGTAGTCGGAGTGCATCGGCGCTCGAAGTGGGACTCGTTCCGGCGTGGTATTCGGCAAAGTTGTTCAAACCGTCTCCATCCACGTCGTTCGTCGCGCCGTTGATGAGCGAGCCGAAGTAAAAGTTTTCCCAATCGTCCGGCAAACCGTCGCCGTCACTGTCAACATCGGTGCGAACAATTTCGCCTTCGATGTCGAGCAGCGGGAATTGATTCGAGGAGGCGATAGAACTGAAGATCGTGTAAAAGTTCGGATAGTTCGGTGGACCGGAAAAGCTCGCGCCCAAAAGTGAACCGACCATGAAACTCAAATTGCCGTCGTTTAATCCGCTCTGCACATAACCATAGATCAGCGGATCAGCGAGATTCAGGTCGAAGGTGAGTGGACTGCCGACCGGCATCAGTTGTCCTTCGGCGACGTTGGTGCTTTGCCCGACTGCGAACGGCGCAATTTCAAACGGGCTGGTGATTTCATTCGTGCCGTCGTCACCGACGTTGTTCGACACGTCCACCAACGCGCCGTTGGTGTCGAAACCGGCGGCATAGGCGACACGGTTGGTGTAATAAACATTTGGAACGACTCCCCACGGTCCATCCTGCGGATAATTGGTCGCCGCGTATCCGCCGCGAAAGCCTGCGCCAAATAGTTCCACCGGACTGCTGGTGTTCGTTGCAGGCAAGTAGCGCGGATCGTTAGTCGGGAAATATGAGCGGTAGTCGCGCAGCGTGCCGGTGTAAGTGTATTGGTTGCCGGACGCAATCGTGAGCGTCACGCGGGCGCGTCGGATGAGATAATTGTCCGCGCCCTGCCCGGCGGGGACGCGATTGGTCGTGCTCCAGCCAAGAAGATACTGCGCGTCGCGCGAGTCAAAGTCAGGCGTTGAACCAAGCGAGCCAAACACACTGGCAGTTGGGCGACTCGCCGGATTGCCGTTGAAAGGATACATCCACCGCGCGAGGTTGGCAGGCGTGGCTTTCAATCCGAACGGTTGAGCCGGAAACGCCGCGCTGAACTGGTTGGCCGTATCCAGCGTCATCGAATCAAAACTCATGCTCGGTCCGGAAGCATTGAACTCGATGCCGTAACTACTGACGCCCAGCCCGGTCAAATCCCACTGCCAGAGCGAGGACACGCTGTAACCATTTCCAGCGGCCCGGTTCAATTCGTAGCGGAACAACGGCGCGAGCGAGTGCGTGCCACTGCCGTCCGCGTAAATGAGAACGACCGAGTTGTAATCCAATTCGCTGCCAATCGTGCGCGTTTGCAAAACCACTGTGCCGAGCGTGAACGGCGTGGAATTTGTGAGCGTGAAAGAACTTGTGGACAGATTGTAGATATTGCCGCTGCCGGTTAGAAATGCGTTGGAGTTGGTCTGCGTCAACACGGCGGTGGTCGTCGCGCCGGGTTGGTCGGGCAGATTGCCGGGTGAACCGTATGGAACGCTGAAGGTTTCCCAATAACCGGATTGGCTGTTGGCCGACCCACGAAATAACGGGACGACAAAGCCGTTCGTTGCCGCCGAAAGATTAAATGGCACGGTCAGCGTCGCGGCCATGATGATGCCCAAGATTGCAAAAGTGTTCCGATTTATTCTCATAGCATGATTTCCAGATGCGACTTTCATCAGTCGCAGCATGACCACGCTATCAGGGACGGTATTGCTTCCGCTCCCGTCTGCTTGCCGAAGATTTGCGGAAGCTTGCACATGCAACTGGCTTCGGTCTGCGGTCGGCGAGCGGGGAAAGAGGAGTGGAGGCGGAGAGGAGCGTCTGGCGAATCGCAGCCGGAGCGCAACGCCCGCCGCCGAGCCGCAGACGGAAGCTCGCCGTGACTACGACCCTGCACATGCAAGCTCGTGACGAGCGCGCGGTTTGAGAAGTGGAGCGGGCGTCGTCGAGAGGGGGACGGGGCGACGGGCAGCCCGTGGAGCGAAGCAAACCGCGCGTTGGTCACGGCGCGATATTGGCGACTGTCAGTCTGATTTTTGCACATTGGTTGCACACTCCTCGTCCTTTCAGCTAAAATGCGCTGGAGCGCATGATATATCTGGATCACAACGCAACCACGCCGGTTCTGCCCGAAGTGTTCGAGGCCATGCGCCCTTTTTTTTGTGACGAATGGGGCAATCCATCGAGCGCCTATCGGTTCGGTTCAAAGCTCAAGTCGTCAATTGGGGCGGCACGCGAGCAAGTGGCCGGCTTGATCGGCGCTTTGCCAGAAGAGATCATTTTTACCTCCTGCGCCACGGAGAGTAACAACGCTGCCATTCAGGCCGCTCTTAAAGCTGACCCGGCGAAACGCCACATCATCACCTCGGCTGTCGAACATTCCTCGGTTTTGAATCATTGCCAGGCGCTGGAAAAAGAGGGCTGTCGCGTCACCTGCTTGCCGGTGAATCGTGAGGGATTGCTTAACATTGGTGATTTAGAAAATGCGCTGACCGACGAAACGGCGGTTGTGTCGTTGATATGGGCAAACAACGAAACGGGCGTGTTGTTTCCCATTCAAGAAATTGCGGAACTGTGCCATGAACGTGGCGTCTTGTTTCACTGCGATGCAGTGCAGGCGGCGGGCAAAGTGGAAATAAATTTACGCCAAGCGCCGGTGGACTACGTCTCGCTGTCGGGCCACAAGTTCTATGCGCCAAAGGGAGTCGGCGTTCTTTACGTTCGGCGGAACTCACCCTTTGTTCCGTTTTTGCACGGCGGGCATCAAGAGAACGGCTTGCGCGGCGGAACGGAGAATGTTCCGCTCATCGTCGGTTTAGGTAAAGCTGCTGAACTCGCATCCAGTCGCCTGCGAAACTTCGACGGCAAGATGCGCCCATTGCGAGACAAGCTGGAAACGAGCGTCCTCAACAAAATTACAAACGCGGAAGTTAATGGTCATTCGGCTTTGCGATTGGCCAATACCACAAACATCACATTCCGTGGGGTCGAATCGGAGGCGCTACTCGTCCTGCTGGATCAAGCAGGCATTTGTGCTTCAAAAGGTTCAGCCTGCCTCGGCAACTCGGACGGACCATCACACGTCATCAAAGCCATGAAACCCGAAGGCGTAACCGCTCGTGAATCGCTGCGTTTCTCGCTGGGAATAAATTCACGGGAGGATGAAGTTTGCGCCTGCGTAGATGCACTCGTTCGTAGTGTGGCCAGCCTTCGCGGTTGATAGGCGTTCACCGCCGCTCAGCGGATCATTTTTCAACTTTTAGCAAATTGACAGTTTCAGCCAGGAAAGTTGAATCTACGAAAGGCACTTGAGCGAAAATCAACGACTGTTCGCCTTCCAATTTCGCAGCCAAATGGCCTTTGCCAAGCAATCGCTCCGCGCCTTTTTCGCCCAAGGCGATTTCGGATGTGCCTTCACCGTCAACGCGCAGCACGAGGCGATTGCCCAAGTTGGCTCGGAGTTGCATCGGCATCACGTTTGCGTCTGGACGTTGCGCCGCAAACACGAGCGAGATTCCTGCTGCGCGCGCTTTCACACCGAGCCTGCCTACAACATCGGACACAGCGTCAGCATACTGCTCTGTCATCATCCACTCGGCAAATTCGTCGTGGATAATCCACAGAAACGGCAACCGCTCAGTCGCGTTCGATTTTTTGTTCAGGTCGAAAATGTTCGAGACTTTGTTCTCTTTGAGAACGGTGTAACGCCGGTTCATTTCACCAACGAGTTCGTTCAGCTTGATAATCGCGTTGTCCTGGTCGTCAATGATGCCCCCCTGCAAATGCGGCAAGCCTTCAAACGCGAAATAGTCCACGCCGAGTTTCGGGTCAATGAGGACAATC
>CALMTT010000337.1 GCA_937872615.1 uncultured Verrucomicrobiaceae bacterium
GCCTCCTGCTCGATGGCCGTGATATGCCGGCGCACCGCGTCACCGATCGAGACGATGCCGACAAGCTGGCCGTTGCGCTCCACCGGCAAATGGCGGGCGCGGATGTGATTCATGATTTCCATGATGTCGTTGATGCTCTCGCGCTCGCGGAAAGCATGGAAGAAAGGGGTGAATGCTCCGAGGTCCGGGTCTGGCCGCTACGCGATCAATCTTGTTGCCGCCCAGTACAGCGCGAGCGCGAGCAAAGCGCACGAACCACCTTTCACCACCACGTGCTCATACAGACGCCAGCGCGCCAGCACCAGGTGCACGCAACACCATAGCGCGACGCCCGCCAGCTGGCCCGCTTCAACGCCCAGGTTGAAGCCCGCCAACGCCCAGGGCAACAAGGGTCCACTGACGCCGGCCTCGCTCATGATGTTGGAAAAGCCCAGGCCATGAATCAGGCCGAAGCCCAGCGCCAGCACGTCGGCGCGGATCCAGCGCACAGGGAACAGGTTGAGCAATGCCGAGATGGCGATGACGCTGCGCACACGATTGCAGAACGATGTGATCAGCGACATCGAGGCACGCCTCCAGCAAAAGCTGCTGCGGGACGAGGACTACACGTGGCTGCATGCCATGGCTGGCTGGCTTCAAGATCGCCTGCCAGCCGAGGCCGCGCGTCTCAACAGTCTCATCACGGACCGTGCCGGGCGCTGGGAGACGCTGGCAGAGGTCAAAGCACCGTTCACGGACCTGCAGGGTGTGTTTCCTGTGTCACATCTCAAGCCAGCAGGGGCATTGCTCTATCCGATTTATGATGCCGGGCAGGAGCCGCTGATCACCGTGACCAAATCCGTCTCCGTCCCCATGGAGATGAACGCTGTCTTTGTGGCGGACGCTGCCAGCTTTGAGCCGCTTACCCTTGTCTTCAACAACCAGGGCACCCGGCTCTCTGCCGGGCTCTACCAAGTTAGGCATCTCAGCGGATCCGCACGGCGGCAGTTGCAGGCGGTTTCGCCCGATCTGGAGAGCTATGTGTTGATCTTTAAACTCGATGAAGTGGACTACCGCATGCTGCACCTGTCGGATTTGAATCTGCTGAAAAGCCCCGTCGGCATCACTTTGCGGGTCGAGCGTGAGTGGGCGGAAGTGGAGCTGAATGGCCAGCCCCAGCTCCGTGTGGACTCTCCGTTTGCCCTCACCAACGGCCAGGTGAGCAACTACTGGCGCATCACTTGGCCGAAAACAATAGGCCTCCAATCACTTACGCTGCGCACGCGGCGTTCAGATGCCGGCAGCCCGCTGGAGGATGCAGACCTCGCTGCCATGCAGGGCCGCTATGCCGAGGCCATCCGCCTCTATGAAAACATGCTGGGCGATCCGCTCCACGGCAGTGAAGCCAGCTTCAAGACCGCTGAATGCCTTGCCCTGCGGGGTGATTCCTCTGCCGCGTTGCAATGGTGGCAAAAACTGGCCGATGGGCCGCCTTCCGACTGGCGTGACCACAGCCTGATCCGGCTCTGGACTCAAAGTGTCGTCTCCAGGCGGAGTGATGCCTCAGCTCACCTCTCCCGCCTCCCTGATCCACTGCCCGAGAGTCTCTTTGGCAAGATCCGGCCAAAACACGTCGAAGAAATGGTTTATTGGTATGCACCTGCCGGCATGGGCATCGCTCTGCCACGGATGGATACGCAGGCCGTCCTGGAGGCCACCAAGGCCTTCCGCCTCCTGCGGCTGTCATCGGTGCAAATCGCCAACCGATTTGCCCTTGCCCATCACTCCGCCCGCCTGGATGAGCGGGCTGATTATCTTTACCGCAATGGTTTGGATGACGCCCTCACCGCCCGCCTGGAGGCGGATGATCTCCTCGCCCTAACCAATTGCCTCGACCAGTGGTGCCGCATCAGTCCCAGTGAGACGAAAACGACACTGGCAACGAGCCTGCGGCAGTGGGAGAAAAAACGGCGCTCCGATCCCACCGTGCAGGCCCTCTGGCATATGGAGCAGGCCCGCGTCGCAGCCCGGGCCCAAAACGTGCGTGGAGCCATCGGCGCGATTCGTGAGGCCCGACTGTTGCAGCCGCAAGAGATCGATGACCGCGTTCACACCAGTGTGTGGTTGGTCGAGGGCATGCTCTATCGCCTTCAGCAGGACGAGGAGAAGGCACAACAAGCCTGGCAGCAGGCCCGCTCGATCGCTGAAACCGTCACCATGAAGCATCCGCTGCATCTCATGGACTGTGTGATGCTCAACTGCCTCACTCAGAGCTGGGATTTGCGTCGTTTGGGTGAACTGCTGCCAGCCGTGGTCACGAAGCACCTTCGCGGCCAGGAACGCACCGCCGCCCAAGCCGCCTTCAACCAGACCTTCCTCTCCGATCCCGTCTGGCTCATCACCTTCAACGCAGTGCTGCAGAGCGACGAAGGCCGAAAATTCGCCGAAGACTACGTTTTGTGTCGCCAGCCCCCGCGGGAGCTTATGCTCCAGTTCTACCGCCTGCTCTTCGAGCACTATTTCCGCTCCACCGCCTTTCCCAAGGCCGCTTCGGATCAAGTCAAGCACGTTCAAAGCATCGTCAAAGCCCTCGTCACCGAAATGGCCATGAACCCGCGGCTCAATGCCGACGACATCCACGCCTATCTGCGTGCCTGGAATGATCCCGCCGCTGCCGCAGCCTCGGTAAAGCAAGACCATCCAGCGGTCACGCCGTCACTCGTCACCGAACTGAAATGGCTGCTGCGCCAGCGTCACTTCAGCTCCTCGATCGTGATCGAGTAGTGGTGCGGGCTGCCGTGGGTGCCGAAGACGATGTCGTTTTCGCCTGTTTGGAGTTCGGCGCTGATCTTGCCGCTATCGACGCTGATGTGCTCGCCATTCACAAAAGTGCCCAGCTTGCTGCCGCGGTCGCGGAGGACGAAGCGGCCATTCTCGAAGTCGATCTCGCAGTGGCTGCGGGAGAGCTGGTAGGGCGCGTGGTCGTCGATCGAGTATTCGTTGCGGTTCAGCGAATTCACACCGGTGTCAAAGTAGGCGCGGCCGATGCGGAAGGGCAGCTTCGTGATCGTGGTGGGCTTGCCGCCACCTTCCCGCGGCGTGATACGCACGCGATAAACCGGCTCCTTGGCCGTCGATCTCGGCGGCGGAGGCACCGGGGCATGGCCGGAGATTTGCAGCAGCAGGTCTGTCTTGCGAATGCGCTCAAAAAGCGTGGAAAGATAGGCGTGAAGGCGATCCGGATTTTGCAGGAAGTAGGACTCAAACTCCGCTTCGGAGATGCTTTCGACAAGCGTGGCCTCCAGCGCCGTGGCGGTGGCGGAACGCGGCCGGTCCATGATCATGCCCATCTCGCCAAAAACCTCGCCAGGTCCGATTTTGCCAAGCACCTGCTGCCCATGCGGCGTGGAGACGCTGATCTCGACGGCACCATGCACGAGGTAATAGGCGTCGTGCGATTTTTCGCCTTCTTTGAAGATGGTCTGGCCGGGATTGAAGTGTTCGGAGGGCATGGGAGAGCCGATGCTATGAGGCGGCATGGAGATGGTCAAGCATTCCGTGCTTCCGTCAAAGCTCACGCACGACCACATGACGGATGCGGGCGGTGGTCAGGTAGCTGGCAAAGCCGAGCGGGAGGCATTTGGAGATCTCGCCATAGCGCAGGCCGGTCTGCCGGCCTTTGAGGTTGACGCCCACAAACGGCCGCCCGTCGATGGTGATGGTGAGATCGTCGTCCCGCAGCTCGATGCGCACGCGATACCAGCGGTTGTTTTCGAAGGCGAAGTTCCCTCGCGTCATGTTCTCGCTGGCGTCCATGTCATCGATGCTGGAGACGCCGGTGAGGCTGCCGCCCCATCCGCCCATGATGAAGGTGAGGCCGGAGTCCCTCACGGGAAAGGTGATGCTGCCGAAGAAGTCGCCGCCCTCCGCCCGCATGGCCTCGTATTCGATGATGTAGCGATCCCGCGGCACGCCGAGGCTTTCCCACGCGGTGAAGGTGATGCCCGTCATCGGCTCACCGATGCCGGTGATGAGCTCGCCATCCTTCAAGAAGGCTTTTCCCTCGTTTTCCATGCCCGCCGCCTTCCATGCGGCGGCGTGCGGTGCATCGAGCAGGTGCCACTCACGCTTTGGCTCCGCTTGGCGGCCGCAGTTCGTGAGCACGAGCACGAGGCAGGCGCAGAAAAAAGGGCGGGAATCAAATCCCGCCCTCCTGAAATGCTGCGTGAAGCGATTCATCAGCCTTTGATGTCGTAGCAGGAGATGAACTCCTGGTCACGGAGGTAGAGCTTGCCGCCGCTGACGACCGGATGGACCCAAATTTTACCTTTGGGATTCCGTTGGGAGCTTTTCGCTTCGAGCTCGAAGCTGCTGACCTCTTCCCAGCCTTTGTCGCTCACTTTGACGAGAGCCACGGTGCCTTTGTCCTCGGAAAGGCAGATGAGATGACCATCGGCGGAGGTCACGGCACCTTTGCCGATGCCTTTGTCCTGCCACACGATCTCGCCGGTCTTGAAGTCCTGGCAGGTCCAGCCGCCTTTGTCGCTGTGGCCGTAAAGCTTGCCGTCGATGAGGACGACACCGCCGTGGTGGTTCACCATGTTGGTGTTGGCGAACACTTCGACCGCGTTGCCACCGTCGATCTTGATGGATTTGCAGCCGACGCCGTAACCCGCGGCCACATAGATCTGGCCGTTGCTGTGGATGGAGGTCGGGATGACGGCGGTTTTGCCGGGGAACTCGCTTTTCCAGAGCACTTTGCCTTCTTTCGACACGCCGAGGATGGAGTTCATGAGGAGCTGCACATACTGGCGCTGGCCGCCGATGTCCGCCGGGATGATCGAGGAGTATTGAGCGTTCTCCGTCACGTCGGAGGTCTGCCACTTCACTTTGCCGGTTTTGGCATCAAGAGCCGCGATGGCGCCTTTCGAGCCGCCAGGCGTCACGATGACGAGATCGCCATCCACAAGGGGAGACTCGGTGAAGCCCCAGCCTTGCAATTTGCCACCGAGGTCCTTCTGAAGGCTCACGCTCCAGTCTTTTTTGCCGCTGGCCGCGTCGGCGCAGACGAGATCGCCCTGGCCGGCGATGGCATACACCTTGCCACCGGCCACGGTGGGCGTGCTGCGAGGACCATCGCCCCAGCCATTCGTGTAAATCGGGCCGACGGTGAGGTCCCAAAGCTTCTTGCCGGTGGCAGCGTCAAAGCAGAGGAGCTTCTCCTCGGCATCGAAAAGGCCCATCGTGTAGAGTTTGCCACCCACGACGGAAAATCCGGCATAGCCGAGGCCACCTTCCTCATTCACCCAGGCACGCTTCGGGCCGCCGGAGGGCCATTTTTTGAGCAAACCGGTCTCCGTGGAGATATCATCGCGATTCGGGCCGCGCCACTGTGGCCAGTCGCCGCCTGCGGCACTGCCGCCGCTGCTGCCACCCACGCCGAGGACGGCCTGATCTTCCTTGCTGAGGCTGGCGATGGGCAGGGAGATGGTCGTGCCGTTTTCGCGTTTCAGCGTCACCTTGCCGTTTTGCACGCCGACGAGCTCGGCGTCGATCGCGATGAGGTGCTCGACGGTCTGATGGCCGGAAGTTCGTACAAGACCGCATCGATCGACAAGGTCGCTGGTGATGAGGAACGGCCGTCGCTGGCCGACACGCTGGGCGACGTCGATCCGGGGTTGGAGA
>CALMTT010000338.1 GCA_937872615.1 uncultured Verrucomicrobiaceae bacterium
CCTGTTGCAGACCTATCGGGTGCGCATGGCGCTCGAGCCTGCGGCTCTGCTCGAGCCCGGCTACTCGCTGGAGCCGGCCACGGTCGAGCGCTTGCGCGCAGCGGAGCTGCGGCTGCTCGACGGCGCGCTCGAAACCGACTCGCCCGACGCGCTGCACGAGCGGGGCGTCCGCTTTCACGAGAGCATCGTGGGGGCCTGCCACAATCCCTTCTTCCTCGACTCGCTGCGCCGGATCAATCGCGTGCGACGCCTCCTGTCCTATCGCAGCATGGTGGTCCGCGACCGCTATCGGGAACAGTGCCGCGAGCATCTCGACATCCTCGGCGAAAAGCGGAAGCAGCATCTCAAACTCATCGTCCGCGTGCCTCCTGCGCTGAAAAACTGCATGTGGTCCGGTCTCGACATCGCCGCGTGGACCCGGCAGCGCCTCATCGATGCGCTCATCCCGGCTCAAGTCATGACTTTGGCCCACGACATGCCGATTGATGAATTTGTGCACCTCGCCAAACCGGTCGGCTGCGAGGTCATCGGCTCGCTTTACGGCCGCTCGGGCTACATCTGGCCTTTTTCATCGCAGCACGACACCGCCGCCTATTCGAAAGAGGTCTCACGCACGCCCACTGGGCCGCAGATGCTCGGCGCAGCGCTGAATCAGCGTTTCCTTGGTGCCTCCGGCCTTCAGATCTACAATCTCATCCTGCACACGCAGCCGGAGATCGTGCAGGCGCTTTCCACGCAGCAGGGCACACGGCGATTTCTCGTCACCCAGCCCTACTTTCACGATCACACCGATACTTACGAGTATCGCAAGCAGCTCCCGATTTCGCTGAAGACTGGCGAAGCCGCATCGCTTCGTCTTTTGATCGGCGAAAAGGCTTCACAAAGCACCGCATGGCTCCGTCTCGGCCTGCACGGTGCCAATCAAGCCTACGACGACGTTTCACTCACCATCAACATCAACGGCCAGCGCCTTCACGATGGCTCTGCGGCGAAAAACTTCGTCGTCACCACCGGCAAACGCCACGGCATCGCCTCCTGTCCTCCCACCGAGGCCTACGCGCAGTGGGCGGTGCCCGTGAAGCATTTGAAGCAAGGCTGGAACGACCTCCAAATCACGCTCCAGCAAGCTTCGAAGCCTTTGAAACTCGTCGAAACCGAAATCACCCTCCAGCCATGAACCACCTCACCGACTACGAACGCGATGGCGTCATTCTGCTTCGTGGCTTCCTCAGCGCCGATGAAGTCTCCGCCGTGCGGGCGGAGCTTGAGCGCTACATTCGCGACGATCTCGCCAGCAAGCCGCTGAATGCCCGCACGCTCGAAAAGGACGAAAAAACGGTGCGCAACCTCTGGCGGCTCGAAGAGCACAACGAGTTCTTCCGAGCTCTAGGCCATCGCGAAGACATTAAAGCCCTCATCGCGCCGCTGGTGCATGGCGAGCCTGTTTTGTGCGCCGTCGAGACCTTCAACAAACCGGCACGGATCGGCTCCGGCGTGCCTTATCATCAAGACAACGCCTACTTCTGCCAGACACCGCCGGACATGCTCACCGTGTGGATCGCCATCGATGCCGTCACCGAGGCAAACGGCCCCGTTTTCTTCGTCAAAGGCTCCCACAAGGCCGGCATGCTCCCCACACGCCCCAGCGGCGTGCGCGGCAACAGCATCGGCCTCGCCGAAACGCCCGCCGTGCCGCTCAGCGAGCAATTCTGCGCCCTTCTCGAGCCCGGTGATGCCACCATCCATCAGTGCGAGACGATTCATCACTCCGCCCCCAACACCACCGAGCACTCCCGCCTCGGCCTGCTGCTCGTCTATCGCGGCTCCCACACGCAAACCGACCCGAAGCTCAAAGAAGCCTACACCGCCGCCGCGACTGCCACGCCGCCAGCGTGAGGAAAAACGAAAGCAGCCGCTCACGTCCGCGTTTCACCGCCACATGAAGCCGCTGCTCATCCTGATTTCCTCATTCGCCATTGCTTCGCTTCGCTCACCCCTGCGGGGCAGCATCCGCTTCGCGATGCTGGCTGTCTCGCTTTGCTCGGCTCTGGTTTCGTCATTCGCGGCGGAGCCGCGCCCAAATTTCCTCATCATCATCGGCGACGACCTCTGCTATCGCGATTTGGGCTACGAGGGCAGTCCCGATGTGAAAACACCGCATCTCGACAAGCTCCGCGCTGAGTCAATGCACCTGCGCGGCATGTTCAATCCGGCCACGAGTTGTTCGCCGACGCGTCATGCACTCTACACCGGCCTGTATCCCATCCGCAGCGGTGCGTATCCGAATCACACCCGCGTCTATGATGGAACGAAGAGCCTCTTCACGCATCTGAAGGCTGCGGGGTATCGCGTGGCTTTGCAGAACAAGGAACACGTCGGCCCCGCCGCCTCGTTTCCGTATGAGCACATCGACGGCGCGGACGATCTCACGGCGACCACCGCCTTCATCACCCGCGATGCCACGCAGCCATGGTTCATGGTCTTCGCCTCGAATGATCCGCACAGCCCCTGGAATCGAGGCCCCAAATACGATCCCGCCCAAATCACCGTGCCGCCTTATCTGCATGACAACGCCACCACGCGTGAAGCGCTCGCCGCTTACTTCGGCGAGATCAGCAAACTCGACGAACAAGTCGGTGCGCTCATGAAGATGCTTGATGAGGCCCGGCAGGCTGAAAAAACCGTCGTTCTCTTTGTCAGCGAGCAAGGCAGCAGCTTCCCCTATGGCGGTAAATGGAGCGTCTATGACAATGGCATCCATGCCTCCGCCATCCTGCGCTGGCCTGGCAAAGTGAAGCCCGGCAGCAGCACCACCGCGCTCATGCAGTATGTCGATGTCGCCCCGACCTTCCTTGCCGCTGCGGGCATCGACCCCACAAAGATCGACGTCGGCTGCCCGGATGCACACGGAGCTACCGGCATGGACGGGCGCAGCTTTCTGCCGGTGCTACTCGGCCAGGCGGACACGCTGCGCGATCACGTCTTTGCCCAGCACACCACCATCGGCACGAATGGAGCCATCGGCCCGTATCCGATGCGGGCCGTGCGGGACACGCGCTACAAGCTCATCCGAAACCTCACGCCCGAGCTGACCTACACCATCGGCGGCATCCACAAAGGCCAGCCCATCGAGTCCTGGCAGGCCGATGCGAAAAGCGATCCCGCACTCGCCGCGCGAATCGCCCATCTTTTCAACCGCCCCGCCGAAGAACTCTACGACCTGCAATCCGATCCTTACGAAACCAAAAACCTCGCCGCAGATCCCGCTCTCGCACCCGTCAAAGCCGCACTCCAGCAGCAGCTCGACGCATGGATGACTCAACAAAAGGACCAAGGCCTCGAAACCGAAAAACTCGCCCCTTCTCGCCAAGGCAAAAGCGATGAAGGAGGCTCCAGCCCGAAGAAGAAGAGCAAAGGCAAGAAGAAGAAAGCCTGAGCCACGCATCCAAACACGTTTCCACCGCTCACCATGAAGACCCTGTTCATCCTACTTTCGTCACTCTGCATTCTGCATTCGTCATTTTCGGCTCCGCCGAACATCCTCTTCCTGCTCAGCGACGACCATAGCTACCCGTTCCTGAGCACTTACGGCAGCCCGAACGTCAAAACGCCTGTGGTGGATCAACTCGCGGCGGAGGGCATGAAGTTTCATCGCTTCTTCACCGGTGCGCCGCAGTGCGTGCCCTCGCGTGCCACGCTCATGACGGGGCGCTCGCCGGTCGCCGCGAGAATGACTCGCTTCTCCGCGCCGCTGCCACGCGATGAGATCACGTTGCCCGAGCTACTGCGTGATCAAGGCGGTTACTTCACCGGCATCTGCGGACGCAGTTTTCATCTCGATGGATCGGCCAAAGTCGGCGCAGCGGCCTCCAAGGTCTTCCAAGAGCACGAGTTGAAGACCTTCGCCAGCCGCGTGGACTCGCTCAACTCCTGCGGCGACAACGAGGTGGCCGGACAAGTGGCCGCGTTCCTCGACAAAAAGCCCGCGGACAAGCCCTTCTTCATGTGGGCGAACTTCAGCGATCCACATCATGCGTGGAATGCACCCGCCGAATTCCGCCCCGATCCTGCTTCGCTCGTTTTGCCGCCGCACTTGCCAGATCTGCCCGGCATGCGCGAGCAACTCGCCGACTACTGCGCCGAGGTGAACCGCGTCGATCGTACCGTCGGCACCGTGCTTGCCGAGCTCAAGAAGCGCGACCTCATGGACCGCACGATCATCATCTTCTGCGGCGACAACGGCATGGCGATGCCGCACGGTAAAGGCTCGCTCTACGATCCGGGCTCGAACGTGCCCTTCGTCGTGCGCTGGCCCGGCGTGGTGAAGGCCGGCGGCGATTCACGCTCACTCATCAGCGGCGAAGACCTCGCGCCGACACTGCTCGACGCCGCCGGACTCAAACCGGGCGCCAAGATGAGCGGCGTGAGCTTCCTGCCCTTGCTCAAAGGCGAGAAACACACGCCGCGGAAGCACCTCTTCGTCGAACGCGGCCCGCACGGCTCCGCACCCGTGCAGGCCGACATGACCAACGCCGGCTACGACCTCGCACGTGCCGTGCGCAGCGATCGCTACAAGTTCATCTACAACTGCACGCCCTGGCTCCCGTATTCGCCCGTCGACTCCGCTGGTGGCCAGGCCTGGAAGCAGATGCAGGAAGCCAACGCCGCCGGCAAACTCTCCCCCGGCCTCTGCACGACCTACTTCAAGTCTCCGCGCCCCGTTTACGAACTCTACGACCTCGACGCCGACCCCGGCGAACTCAACAACCTCAGCGGCAAGCCCGAGCTCGCCCCCGTCGAACGCGAACTCCGCGCCGCGCTGGCCGAAAAGATGATCCTCGACTGGGACTACCTCCCCTTGCCCGATCTGATGGATGGCAACGCTGGCGACAAAGGCGTCAAAAAGGGCAAAGGAAAGAAGAAGTAACCTCAGCGACTCCAACCACCTGAACGCAAAGAAAGTGGAACAGGTTTTCAACCTGTTCAGGCAGCTGGGTGGTCCGCCCTGACGCACAGGTTAAAAACCTGTGCCACTTTCTCTTCAGCTCTTCCGCAGCCGGTTCCACGGCTCCGCTTTCACCCTCTGCAGGGCCTTCCACGCAGGCACGAGATCAATCACACGTTCAAACAAGGCCGCGCATTCGTCAGCGATGGTCATGAGCGTGCCACGCATCGCCGCCGCCTCGGCGATGTCGATCATTTGCTCGTGCTGCAGACCGCCGCTGATGCGCACGGCATCGGCGCTGGTTTTGCCGTTGGTTAGCTGCACGACCTTCAACACGTCCTGCGTGTGATGTGGTAGCCAGCGACGGTTTTCGGTGAGCACTGCCTCCAAAAGAGGCCGCTGCTCCGGCTTCCATCCGTCATCAAAGACACGCGCCAGCGCTCCACGCGGCTCCGCCACGCGCATGTAATGCGGCTGAATCGACTCCACTGGCGTCGCGGCCATGTCGCGGAAGGATTTCACCCAATCCACGCCCAGCTCTCGACCGATGACATGAAACGTGAACTGATCCTGCACGATGCGGTTCCGCGGCGTGTACACGCCGTCGATCAAATGCATGCGGATGCCCGGCTGCACAGACTTGATGAGCGAATCGCCCACGATGTGCACCATCCAGCCCAGCGCGTAGGCGAGGCCGCGTTCCGAGCTCATGTCATCCTGCACGGCAAGCGCACAATACTCCGCCAGATGGTCCCACGGCACACGCAGGTCCACATCCGCCTTTGCCCATCCAAACACGAGATGCGCCCGACCATAAAAAAGCTCGTGCAGCTCCTTTGGCGGGTAGTGGCGGCCATCATGCGTGAGAGACCACTCCTTCACCGCGCCACCGGTGATCGGACTCTTTTCCAAAGGCACCGTGCCAAAGCCCACCTCGCGTCCTGTATCCACGCAAACGGCCTCCGGCATGCATTGGATGTCGCAGCCGAGATATGCTCCGCACAAAAAGGACGGCAGATGCCTGTCGATGATCGGCGCGATGGCCAAACCGCGCGATTTGGCCTCCTTCATGGCCGCGAGGCCGTAGGCAGTGTGACCGATGAGTCCGCTCATGGCACGATCCTCGTCTCAAACTGATGATGCGGCTTCGTTCCCTTCACGACCTCGCGCAGCGGCCACTTCGCGAAATCGGCGAGCAACTTCGCAGCGCGTGCGGCATCAACGTGGCCGCGATGCGCGTGAAGCAGATAGCGCAAACGCAGTGGCGCGTCGGGAGTGATGGTGTGGGCTTCGTTCAGGCAGAAAGAAGCGCCCATCCAGCCGTCGGAGCGAACGTGCCAGTGCGTGGGATGGCGAGGATTCGTGGGATGATCGAAAAAGGTGATGCCCTCGGTCACGCCGTCTTTCACCGGTCCGCTGTAGTCCATCCACGCGGCTTGCTTGCCAAAAATGTCTGGCTCGCCCACGCGGCCCTCGCTGTCGGTGAGCTTGCCGCCGCCAAAATGCACGGAGAGCGACTTCGCCACGCGCACCGCGAGCAGGCCGAAGTTCGTTTTGCCGAGCTGCACGGGCTCACTCACGGCTTTGAAGGTGCTTTGCAGCTCCAGCGTGTGCTCGCCGTCGTCGCCGGCGCGCTGGATGGCGATCAGCGTGTGATCCACCACCTCACGCTGCGTTTTGCCTTCATACCAGCCGAGGCTCACCGCCATGATCGCGTGATCGTCGCTGTCCTCATAGCAAAGCCAGTCCTTCTGACGAATGCGGCCGCCGTCCGGCTTGTTCGCCCAGAAGGTGCAGCCGTTCACATCGTTGTGCGCGAACCACACGGACTGATGATGATCGTGATTCGGCGCGCCAGGATGCCCCATGCGCGTCAAAGCGATGCCTGAGGGCCCGTTCAGCGGAAAAAAGCACGGCCGCGGATAATCCGCCGCAAAATGCCAGCGCGTCGTCTCGCGGCCCGCGACCTCCAAACTCACCGAATGATCCGCTTGCGGCACAACCTGGCACTTTGGGAACTGAAACGGCTTTTCATCCTCTTCCGCACGCAAAGTGAGCGCAGCGGCAGAACCAAGGGTAGTGGCAAAAAAGTGTCGGCGTGTGTTCATGAGGCGATTTAGCCCAAACGATGCCTCGCACCGCTCCCTTGCTCCACGCGCGGAACCGCGCCAGCATGCCGCACATGCCGGACATCGTCCTCGCCACGCTCAACGCGAAATACATCCACGCCTCCTTCGGGCTACGCTACCTCATGGCGAACCTCGGGGAGCTGCGGGAACGTGCCTGCCTGCTCGAATTCGTCATCAACCAGCAACCCCTGGAGATCGTCGAGGCCCTGCTTCGGCAGGAACCGCGCATCATCGGCTTTGGCGTCTATATTTGGAACATCACGCAAACCACCGAAGTCGTCGCCATGCTCAAAAAGCTGCGCCCCGACATCACGATCATCCTCGGCGGCCCGGAGGTCTCGTATGAAACGGAGCAGCAGGAGATTGTGGCGCTCGCGGATCATGTCATCACGGGCGAAGCGGATCTGAAGTTCGCTGAAGTTTGCCGACAGTTGCTCGATTTTGCCGCAGAGGGGCAGAGGAGCAAAGACGGCAGAGAATTGGATGCTGAACCAGATTCTGAAACTCTGCGTCCTCCGCCTCTTTGCCCCTCTGCGGCAAATCCGAGCCTGCCCAAGATCATCGCCGCCGAACTGCCACCGCTCGCGCAGCTCGCCTCGCCTTACGAGCTCTACACGGACGAAGATCTCAAAAATCGCGTGATCTATGTCGAGGCTTCGCGCGGATGTCCGTTCACGTGCGAGTTTTGCCTGTCATCGCTCGATATTCCGGTGCGGGCGTTTCCGCTGGAGGCGTTTTTGGGTTCGATGCAGCGGCTGATGGATCGCGGAGCCACGCAGTTCAAGTTTGTGGACCGCACGTTCAATCTGCATCTGCCCACAAGCACCGCGATTTTGCAGTTCTTCCTCGACCGCTGGCGTGAGGGACTGTTTTTGCATTTTGAAATGGTGCCGGACCGGCTGCCGGAGCAGCTCCGCGGACTCATCCGGCAGTTTCCGCCGGGCGCGGTGCAGTTTGAGGTCGGCATTCAGACCTTTGATGACGCCACGTCGAAAAACATCAGCCGCAGGCAGAACCTCGACCGACTCGCGGACAACTTCCGCTTCCTGCGCGAGGAAACCGGCGTGCACATCCACGCTGATCTCATTGTCGGTTTGCCAGGCGAAGACATCGAGAGCTTTGGCCGAGGTTTTGATCGTCTCGTGCGTCTCGGGCCGCAGGAAATCCAGGTCGGCATCCTCAAGCGACTGCGCGGCACGCCCATCGTGCGGCACGATCACGAGCACGGCATGCTCTACGCGCCGCATCCGCCGTATGAGATCCTCGCCACGCGAGCGATCCCTTTTGAGCAGATGCAGCGCATGCGCCGTTTCGCCCGCTACTGGGACCTCGTGGCGAACAGCGGCCACTTCACCAGCACGCTGAAGCTCATGTGGCAAAATGCCGAATCGCCCTTCGCGCAGTTCTTGCACTTCAGCGACTGGCTGCACGCCAAACTCGCCCGCACACATCAAATCGCCCTCCACGTGCTCGCCCAGGCCCTCTTTGAGTTTTTGGTCAAAGAATGCGCCCTCGACTCCGATCTCGCCGCCAGCACCCTCGAAGCCGATTGGCACCGCACACCAAGCCGCGAGGCGCTGAATCTTCGCGGACACCACATGGCAACCAAAACGGTCGAAAAGCGTGCCAATCAACGTCAGGCCCGGCACACGCATGAAACCGCAGCGCGATCCCTTTGAGCTGACGCATCGCTTCACCGCCACGTTGTTTCACACGGGTGGGAAAGGCGGCTGGACGTTCGCACCGTTGCCGAAAACACTCGAATTGCCCGTCACGGGCTCCTGGGGCATGACGCCGGTCATCGCCTCGGTGGATGGCAAATCGTGGAAGACCACGGTTTGGAACGACACCAAGTCGAAAAGCCAGTTTCTGCCTGTCCCGAAGAAAATTCGCGGCAGCAAAGGCGCGGGCGACAAGGTGCTCGTGGAGCTGCGTATGGATCGTGAACGCATCTGCGGCCCCGTGCATCCCTTGGAATGAAATCGTTGTCTTTACTTCTCGCCCTGAGTCTTCCGCTTCAAGCCCGTGACATCCACGTCGGCAAAGACGCGGATGCGCCGACCATCCATCACGCGATCAAAATGGCCGTGGCGGGGGACACGATTTATTTGGAGCCGAAGGTGTATCGCGATTACGCGGGCTTTTATGGCAAGAAGGGCGAGCCGGGTAAGCCGATTACGTTGGATGGGCATGGTGCGACGCTGGAGGGCAGTGATCCGATCGATCCGTCGAAGTGGCGTGAAGTGTCGCCGGGCCTGTTTGCAAATGATGACCTCATGCCGGGGCTGAGCGAAGCAGTGATCGGGCGCTGGTTTTTCCTCTTTGATGGCCGCATGCAGCACATGGGCCGCACGTCGAAGGGTAAGCAGGCTCCGTTGAAGAAGCCAGAGGAGCTGCAAGCGGGCGAGTGGACCTTCGTGAAGGACCCGAGCCGCGAGAAGCCGCCATCGAAGGCGATTTACGGCACCTTTTACCTCAAAGTGGCTGCTGGTGCGAAGCTGGCGGACGCGAAGATATTCGCACCGATGCGCAGCGCGGGCGTGCAGATGAGCGGCGACAATGCGCACCTCGTGATCAAGAACCTCACGGCCACACATCCCTACAACGATGGCTTCAACATCCATGGCGATTGCCGCGACGTGGTCTTCGAAAACATCCGTGCCATCGAATGCGGTGATGACGGCATCAGCGCCCATGAGACGGCCGAGTATCGCGTGGACGGCTTTGTGAGCATCGGCAACAGCACCGGCATCTGCGACACCGTGGCCGCAAAGACGAGCTACAACCGCGTCTTCATCGCCGACTGCATCGGCTTCGACTTGTTCTTCCTCGATGATGGTCGTTACAACCTCAGGAATGCCGTGATTTTCTCCAAGGCGCAAAATCCCTTCACCGTGACTGGTCGCGAGGACAAGCACTGCGAGCTCGAAATGGACAACGTGCTCTTCCGACGGCTCGCAGAGCCGAGAATAGCTTTGATTGCTCCGACGGCCGTCGTGCGAGCGAAGCGGCTGACGATGGAAAACATCACGTTTGATGCCCGTGGCAGTCTTCAGGCCGAGGGAGCCGCTGAATTGAGCGAAATCGTGAAAGCACTCGGCGATGCCATGGTGCAGGATTTGATGCGGCGAGGCTATTCGCTCCCTCAGTGACTCACGCCAGCAGCTCAGGGATCACCTTGCCCTCCACATTGGTGAGGCGGCGCTGGATGCCGTTGTGCTCGAAGGTGAGGCGTTCGTGATCGAGGCCGAGGAGGTGGAGGATGGTGGCATTGAAGTGGTAGAGCGGATGGATGTCCTTCACGGCCTTCTGGCCGAGCTCATCGCACTCGCCGTGGCTGACGCCCGGCTTCACGCCGGCTCCGGTGAGCCAGCAGGTGAAGCCGTCGGGATTGTGATCACGGCCCTTCGCGCCTTTTTGGAAGAAAGGCATGCGGCCGAACTCGGTGCACCATACGACAAGCGTGTCTTGCAGCAGGCCGCGTTGTTTCAAATCGCGAATCAAGGCCGCGGCGGGCTGGTCGAGGATGCTCGCATGCACATCATACTGCGCCTTGAGATCGCTGTGGCCGTCCCAGTTGAGTTTGCCGCCGCTGGCGTAGGCACCGTTGAAGAGCTGCACGAAGCGCACGCCACGCTCGATGAGGCGTCGAGCGAGAATGCAGTTCTTCGCGAAGGCGGCCTTGTCGCCGTTTTGCGTGTCGTCGGCTCCGTAGAGCTTCAGGATGTGCGCAGGCTCGGTGCTGAGATCGGTGATCTCCGGCACGCTGAGCTGCATGCGCGCGGCGAGTTCATAGCTGGCGATGCGTGCGGCGAGCTTTTGATCGCCCGGATGCGCTTGGAGATGCCGTGCGTTCATCTTTTGCAGCAGCGAACGCGCCGCCAGATCCGCCTGCGCGGTGACACCGGGCGCGGAAAGATGCCGCACGGGGCTCTTGCTGCTCATCGTGGTGCCTTGGAAGGCAGCGGGGAGAAAACCGGGGCCCCAGTTGTTCGCGCCGTTTTGCGGCACACCGCGTGGATCGGGAATGGCGACGTAGCTCGGCAGATCCTGGTTCTCGCTGCCTAGCGCATACGTCGTCCACGCACCGAGCGAGGGAAAGCCATCGAGCGTGAAGCCGGTGGAGAGAAAATTTTCCGCCGGGCCATGCGTGTTCGATTTGCTGGTGAGCGAATGCACAAACGCGATGTCATCCGTGAGCTCCGCGAGATGCGGGATCATGTCGCTCACCCATTTGCCGGTTTGTCCGCGAGGCCGGAAGGCATACTGCGGCCTCGCGAGATTGCCCGCAGGCCCTTGGAAAGTGACCGCGGGGCCGCCGGGCAGTGCCTTGTTGTCCCACTTGATGAGTTCCGGCTTGTAGTCCCACGTTTCGAGCTGGCTCACCGCACCCGCGCAGAAGATGACGACGACATTATTCGCCTTCGCAGGAAAATGCGGCCGACGTGGCGCATACGGCCGCGCGGGATCGATCAGCACGCCCTCATCAGCGAGCAGGCTCGAGAACGCGATGGAGCCCAACGCCGTGGCGCTGCTCGAAAGAAAGCGCCGCCGGTCCAAAAGGTGGCGTCCAGCGAGGGAGAGATGTTCGGGCGAGGATGTCATCGCGGTGACGCTGAGTAATCTGCCGGACGCGGGCACATTTTACGGAGTTTCTCGCGATTCTTCGAGCAACGCCAGCTCACGCAGAATGGTGGTGGCGTAGGTGCCGCGTGGCAGATCGAAGGTGAGCTGCAAGTCACCATCCGGCAGCGCGATGAGCGCGGGATGGATCGGACGCAGCCGCATCACGCGACGCTCCTGCCGCAAACCGGCAGCTTCGAGGCCTGCCGTGTGCTCGGCAAAGCGTGAGGCCACCTCCTGCTCCAGCGCACGCACCGCATCGGACGTGTGCAGCTCGCCACAACCCCACAACGGCGCGGTGAGCTCCAGTTTGCCTTCGGCGAAGCGCTGCGGCTCATCGCCACGCTGGTTGTTGATGAGGAGAATCGTGCCGTTGTCGGGAAAGCCATACACCTCGCCCGGCAGCGCTTGATTCCAGAAGCCACGCAACATGCGCTCCTCGAGCACCGCATTGAAAAGAAAGCTGCGCACGCTGGAAAGCAGCAGTCCGCGCAGCAGACGATCGCCCGGCGTGAACTCGCCGCGAAACATGGCGAGCGCTTTTTCGACATTGCGGCCTTCATGGCCGAAGCGCTGATCGCCAAAGAAGTTCGGCACGCCTTCGTCAGCGATTTTTTGCCATCGCTGCTGTGCTGCCGTGAGATCAAAGCTCGGCTCACGCAGCCGGATGGTGAAGCGATTGCCGAAATGAATGCCGCGTCGCAGCTTGCGGGTGTTTCGCGTGATGCGCAGCACGCGCAGGCCTTCGGATTCGAGCGCCGCAGGCTCGGGCGAGGGCTGACCGGGCATGTGCAGGCTGAACCACTGCCGAGTCACGGCATGGCGGTCCTTCAATCCGCAATGACTCACGAGCCTGCGACGCAGCCCGAGTGCATCCGCGAGCCGTGCGCCGGCCGAGTTGCTATCCAAATCACGTTTTTCCACCCACACGAGACAGTGCTCGCCCACGCCCGAAGGTTCAAAACCGAGCAACTCCTCCACGACGAAGTCCTCGGGGCACGATTTGAATCGTGCCGAGCCCAGCGGGCCCCCGTGAAGATAGGCATTGGTTTCCATGCAGGCTCTTTCTAGCTGCGATTCCCGCGTCATCCAACGAAGTCACCACTACGGCAGGAACAAAAACTCATTCGAGTTGAACAACGCACGGCAAAGCACCGCGAGACCGTGCTTTTGGACTTCAGGAGCGGTTTCTAGCAGTTCCACCGCGCTCGGTGAGCGATTGAGCGCGAGTTGGTAAGCGCGGGTGATTTGCTTCGCGACATCCGCACCCGTTTCTTTTTGCACGCGTGCGGCGAAGGCGGCGGCTGTGTCGAGGGTGAAGCGGCTGTTGAAGAGATTCAGTGCCTGGATCGGCGTGGTGCTCGAACGTCGCACGGCGGTGCTCTGACCGGCATCCGGGCAGTCAAAGGCTCCAAACACGGCCTCCGGCTCGCGGCGGACTTTGTGCGCGTAAATCATGCGGCGTGTGTTTTCCGGTGTGAGTGTCTCCACAGGCTCGAAACCGGTGAGACCGCCGCGTTTGTCGAAGAGATTGAAGCCGCGACCATGCATCTTCAGATCAAGCCGGCCGCTCACCGCAAGCATCGAGTCCCGGATGATCTCCGCGTCGAGCCGACGGCTGGGGAAGCGCCAGAGGAAGCGAGATTCGGAGTCGATGTAGAACGAACTTCCAAGTTCGTTCCCAGCAGATGAACGAGCTTGGAAGCTCGTTCTACGATACGTCTCCGACATCACGATCAGCCGGTGGATGTGCTTCACACTCCAGCCGCCGCGGATGAACTCAGCGGCGAGCCAGTCGAGGAGCTCAGGATGCGTGGGCTTGATGCCCATGCGGCCGAAATCGCTCGGTGTTTCGACCAGACCGGTGCCGAAGTGGCCCTGCCAGATGCGATTGACCATCACGCGGGCAGTGAGCGGATTCTTCGCGCTGGCGATCCAGTCAGCGAGCGCGATGCGGCGCTGCTGCTCCGGCGTTTCCTTGGTGAGCTTCAAATCACCGAGCGCGCTGAGCACCGCCGGCACGACGGATTCGTTCGGCTGCTCGGGATCACCGCGATTCAGCACATGGATGTCATCTGGGGTGCGGAAAGTGCCCGCGAAGACTTTTTGCGAGGCATCGAGATGCTGCAGTTCATCATCGAGAGGCCGTCTTTGATCGAGGAGACGCCTCGCCTCGGCCACTTCGTCCTGACGCAGGCCTTGTGTGGAAAAAGCGGGCTGCGTGCGATCCCGCGTGTCGAAGCGTTGGCGGTCGTCGGAGTCCGCCACGGTCTTCCAGGTGCCCGCCGCATCGCCAACTTCGATCACATAACTCGTGGCGAGCCGGTCTTTGAACTTCCCCTGCCGGTCACGGCTCCACACGACGCGATCAATCTCGTGCTCGGTGGCAAATTCGACCATCACCCAGCCCTTGCCGACCTCGTTCGACATCCAACTGCGCGAGTTGCCGTAGTTGCCATCGTTCACAAAACGCTGCTCGTGGCGGTCAGCGGATACTTTTTCGCCCGAAACGGTCACTGAGGCATTCTGCGCGATGTTTTCGCCCTCGGTCGAGAAGACCTCGAGTTCGTCGATGCAGGGCTCGAGGTTGTTCGTGTCGCGAATGGTGAAGCGCACGCGTTTCGCCTTCACCGGCAGGAAGCGGTCGCGGTTTTCACGCGCATCGACCATCGGACGCTTAACACCGGATTTGGCGATCGGAACAAAGCGCGAGAGCTTCTTCTCGAGGTCGGCGAGCTGCGCTTTGACCTGTTTCATTTCCTCGCGTGCTGCAATGGCCTCCGGTGTGCGCAATTCGCGTTCGCCATACTCGACGCCGGCCACGAAGGCCTGCATGGCGTAGTAATCTTTGGCGCTGATGGGATCGAACTTGTGGTCGTGACAGCGCGCGCAGCCGATGCTGAGGCCCAGAAAGGTCTGGCCGATGTTCACGACGATCTCGTCGATGGAATCCTGCCGCGCGAGACGCTTCGAAGGCTCGTCCTTGCCGATCTGTCCCGGCAGCAACACCGATGCGGTGACAAGAAAGCCCGTGGCCGCGTCCTCGCCCAGCGCATCGCCGACGATCTGCTCCTTGATGAAGCGGTCATACGGCGTGTCGTTGTTGAAGGCGCGGATGACGTAGTCGCGATACGGCCACGCATTCGGGCGCTCGGTGTTCACTTCAAAGCCGTGCGTGTCCGCGTAGCGGACGACATCCAGCCAGTGCTGCGCCCAGTGCTCGCCGTAGCGCGGAGAGGCAAGCAAACGTTCGACGACTGCTGCATATGCGTCGGATTTGTCGGACAGGTCCGACTGAAACGCGGCCACTTCCTCGGGCGTCGGCGGCAGTCCGGCGAGATCAAAGGTCACTCGGCGTAGCCAGGAGATCGGATCAGCGGGTGGAGAACGCTGAAGACCTTTTTCGGTGAGTTTGGCATCGATGAAGGTGTCGAGGCGGTTGGAACCTGAAACCTTCAGCGGCTTGAAGGCCCAGTGATCCCGTTTGTCCTCCAATCGGGCTTTGTCGATGCCATCAGGCCAGTGTGCGCCCTCGTTGATCCAGCGAGTGATCGTTTCGATGGCGGCAGCAGGCAGCGGGCCCTTGGGAGGCATGCGCTCGTCGTCATCCGTCGAGGTCAAAAAGTGCGCCAGCGGGCTTTGCGAGGCTTTTCCGGGCACGATGTCCGGACTGTGGCTGTCACCGCCTTTGAAGGCCTCTGACTTGATGTCGAGACGCAGGCCGGACTTCTGCTTTTTGTCGCCGTGGCACTCGCAGCAGTGCGTTTCCAAGATCGGTCGCACCTCGCGCACGAAATCAACGGGCGCGGCGAGCAGCGGAAAGGGAATCAGACACCAAAGGAGACGCATGAACGGAGCAAGAGCTTTACGGGCAGGCAGCGGAGGCTTTTCACGACAATCAGCATCGCGGGAGAATGAGGCACTGGATGGCGTTTGAAGATGTTCCGACATGAAACGCGCTCTTTTGATCCTCCTCGGCCTTTTTTCACCGCTGCTGGCGCAGGAAAAACATGCGCCGATGCACCGGCTGACGTGGGAGGAGTATGCGGGCACGCTGGCGCATTGGCGGAAGGCTTTTCCAAAGGTCGCTGTGCTCGAATCCCGCGGCATGAGCGGGCTGAACATGCCGGTGTATCTGCTGAAGATCACCGATCCGACAGTCAAGAGCACGGACAAGCAGGTGTGCCTCGTCACCACGCTGCACAGCGGGCCGGAGCGCACGGGCACGACGGGGGCGATGGCCTTCGCGGAGTGGTGTTTGAGCGATGACCCGCTCGCGGTGGAGACGCGGAAGAAGCAAATCGTGCTAATCATGCCCTGCGTGAACCCGCTGGCGATGTTTTATACGGATCGCTTTCGCAACGAGCACGGCGTCGATCCTTACACGGGCACAGGACGCGTGGGGAAGATCTGGGATGTGAAGTCACTGACGATCAACAAGCCGGAACAGGCGCCGGAGCTCGCAGCGGTGCTGTCGGTGATCGATGAATACCAGCCGGAGGTGCATGCGGATCTGCATGGCACCGGTTTGCAGGAGTATGCGCCGGATCAGCTCGGCTCGCGGCGCACGTATCAGGGGCAGATCATGACGGAGGTGACGGGCGGTGCTTATTCGAACTACGCGCTGCGTCCGTGGGACTGGCGAGTGACTGAAGCGATGATCGCAGCGGGTAAGGAGGCAGGTTTTCCATCGGATCGCTTCGAAGCGGATGCGCAGCGCACGTTTTGGGGGCCGGAGCTGGCTCCGCTGGGCAAGAAGCTCTGGCACGGTATGCCGCTCTTCTATTCGGCGCACTACGGCTACGCGAAGTGTCACACGATGGTCATCACGCAAGAGGTGGCTTGGGAGCAGAGCGTCGTGGCGCGGATGAAGGGCCTCATGAAGATAGGTAACGAAGCGTGGCAGGATGAAAAGGTGACGGGTTATCCCGTGAATCGTCTGCGGCACTTCGTCGGGCATTTTGTCACCGCGTATGGTCGGAATGCGACGGAGCGTCGTGCGAGTCGCGTGGAGCTGTGGAACCAGCAGGGCGAGTTCGCGCTCGGCTTTCTCTATCCGCAGACCGTGGGCCGCGAGAGCTTCGTGGTGGCCACGACGGCCGCTGCGAAGAAAAAGATCGCCGCGAAGGCGTTTCCGGAAGCGGTGAAGAAGTTCATCGCGGCCGGTCCAGAGCTCAAAGTGGCGATGGAGGTGCCAAACGAGCAACTGCTGGCCGCGACGACGGATGCGACGATCACGAAGGGCATCGGTTTCCGCATGCGTCTGCCGTATCGAGCGCCAACAAAGCTCGATGTGCGGCTCAACGGTCGCGCGTTGAAGCCTGTGGCGGCCGATGGCTACGAAAGCTGGTTCGCCGATGGCTTCACGCAGGTGCAGGTGAATGTGCCGCCGCAAAAACTCGCCGCCGACGGTCTTTACTTCATCACCTGTGCCTACGAGCCCGATGACCATCGCCCGAACGGCTGGATGCCGCCCGCCGAGGTGCGCAAGCTCTACGCCACGGACGAAGCCGATGCCACGCCCGCAAACTTCGTCGATGTGGCGTATGGCCCGCACTTTCGTCAGACGATGGATGTGTGGCTGGCGAAGTCGGAGAAGCCCTCGCCGGTGGTGTTTTACATCCACGGCGGCGGCTGGGGGGCGCAGGACAAGACCGACATCCATCAGCATCTCGATGTGCGTGATTTTCTCGATGCGGGCATCTCCGTGGTATCGATCAACTACCGCTTCCTCGCCGATGCGAACGCCGCGAAGGTCACGCTACCTCTGCAATGGCCTCTGATGGATGCCGCGCGGGCTTTGCAGCATCTGCGCTCGAAGGCTGGTGAGTGGCATCTCGATAAAACTCGCATCGCCGCCTGCGGCGTGAGTGCCGGTGGCTGCTCCAGCCTCTGGCTCGCGATGCACGATGACATGGCTGATGCGAAATCCGCCGATCCCATCGCTCGCGAGTCCACTCGCGTGCTATTCACCGCGACGAAGGCTCCACAGCCCTCGCTAGATCCGAAACAGCTCGTCGAATGGATTCCGAATAGCGAATACGGCGGCCACGCCTTCGGCTACGTCGGCAAAACGCGAAAAGAGACCTTCGCGCCCTTCCTCGCGAACCGTGACAAGCACCTCGCCGACCTCCGCGACTGGTCGCCGATTTCTCACGCGAGCACCGATGATCCTCCTGCCGTCATTTTGACCACCAAAGAGGACAAACCGCCCCTCAAAGGCGAAGCACAAAAAGACCCCACGCACAGCGCGGTGCTCGGTTTGATGCTTCAGGATACGCTGGAGCCTCTCGGCGTGAAATGCGAGGTGAGGCATCCCTTCGATGGCAAACCGGAGACGACGATGCAGGAGGTGCTGATGCAATATTTGACCCAATCGAAGCCATGAATCGAGTTTTGCTGTTTTGTGTTCTCGCAACGTCTGCTCTCGCTTCCGACCTTTCCGGCATCTGGATGATGGGACAGTCGTTGTGTGATGGTTCGGAGTCGCTGCCAGTGGTTAGTGAGAAGGGAAGCGCGTGGGGCAATCTGATGTTTCAGCGTGGCGTGCGAACGTGGTTGGCGAAAGACAACTCGGCGACGCCGGAGAAGCGAGGCGCGGAACTGTTTCAGCTCGTGCCGCTGCGGGCGACGGTGAATCGCGGACTCGGTGAGACGGTGGCGAATGGGATGGTGGATCATCTTTCTTCGCAGCAGCAGGTCGCTGCGAATTACCTCGTCGCATGCGCGGGACAGGGCGGGCGGCAGATTCAGGAGCTATCGAGTGCGGATTTGTCGGTGGATGAACGCACGCCGGAGGCAAAGAAGCATGGTGGCGGCTACTACAAGACGAGTCTGGATGATGCGCGGCGGGCGAAGGCGCTGAGGCCGGATTTTCGCATCGAGGCGCTCTACTGGATGCAGGGCGAGGGCAATGGCGGAGCGAAGGGCGGCCTCGTGCCGACGCGTTGGGATGCGGAGATGGCGCGTGCGGAAGGCTTGAAGTGGTATCGAGATCAACTCATCGCGTATCGGCGGCAGTGGTCAGCGGACTTGTGTGCGATCACGGGGCAAAAGGGCGAGCTGCCGATGTTTACGTATCAAACGCTCGGTCCGGCGGGTGAGGCGCAGCTCATGGCAGCGGATGCGGATGAAGCGATTCACATGGTGGGCCCGCACTACGCGGTGCCGAGTGCGATCAACAGCGTCTATCCGCCCAATCGTCATGGTGATGCGATTCACCTCGCCGCCGACGGCGAGCGCTGGTGGGGCGAGCAGGTGGGGAAGGTCATGCATCGCGTTTTGCATGAAAAGGAGGCCTGGCAGCCGTTGCGACCTCGGAAGGCGGTGCTGGATGCTTCGCGTGATGGTCTTGTGATTGAATTCACGGTGCCGCGACCGCCGTTGGTGATTGATACGAGTTTTCTCGCGAGGCAGGAATCGGCGGTGGAAGGCGGTTTCAGCTCGTTGGCGGGTTTTCGTGTGCATGGCGTCACGTTGACAGCGGTCGAGCTGGCATCGCCGACGAGTGTGCGGCTTCGTTTTGCCAACCCGTTGCCTGCGGATGAAAAATGTCGCGTGAGCTATGGCTATCCGTTCGCGGCCTCTCTAGCCACCATCGCGGCAATTCGAGGCGAGGAACTGGTTTTGACGCGGAATTTTGCGGAGGAGTTGAAGCCGTTGTCGGATGAAGGCGCGTTCTTCGTCGCCAGTGGAGGCACGCGGGTGCCGGTGCGATCGGTGAAGGAGGAGAATGGCGTGAGCGTGCTGCGCTTCGAGGCACGGGAACTGCGCAATGGCATGGCGTTTGAGGTCGGTCAGGCGGTGACGGCTCAGCGGGCGTTCAGCTACGGCAATGTGCGCGATTCCGATCCGGAGAAGTCGGTTTATACGTTTGGTGATGCCAGCTACGGCACGCGGGCAGGGCAGGCGTATCCACTGTGGAATTGGTGTGTGTTGTTCTCGGACTTCGACGTTGAGGGGCCATGATGCGATTTTTGCCTTTGCTGGTGCTCGGGGCCACGTCCGCGTGGTGCGCGGAGCTGTTTGATGAGACGAAGGTGACCACCTTGTTCGCCTTCGACAATGTCTCGATCCCGCACACGCAGAATTTGAAGCTCGAGATGCGCCAGCCGGAGCGGTTTGAAGGCAATCCTGTGGTGCGGCGTGGAGCACCGGGCACGGTGGATGCGCATGGGGTGCAGTTTTATGGCTCGATCATCCAAGACGGTGGCAAATACCGGATGTGGTATGTGGCCTTTGATGATCAGGTGGAGCATGCTGTGAAGTCGGAGCGCTGGCGGGCGGCGTATGCGGAGAGCACGGACGGCGTGACCTGGGTGAAGCCGGAGCTGGGGCTGGTGGCGTTTCGCGGCAGCAAGAAGAACAACCTCGTCGATGTGGGCGGCGCGTGGGGCTTTGTGAACCTGAAGGTGATCAAGGATGAGGCCGATCCGGATGCGTCGCGTCGCTACAAGATGGTGACGCATGTGTACTTCCGACACAACACACGGCTCGGGACACTGCTGCCGTTTGTGAGCGCGGATGGGCTGACGTGGCGACCGGTGAAGGATGTGAAGCCAGTCAAAGGTGAGCTGCGCAAACAAGACCTGCTGGTGCCGGGTTTTCATCTGGAGCCGGCTTGCGGGCTGTATCAGTGGGACGGGCAGTTTTTTCTCACCGCACAGAACGCGATGCCGCACACGCATCACTACCAGGGCCGTGTGGTGAGGCTGCATCGCAGCGCGGACTTTGTGAACTGGTCATCGACGAGCACGCTGGCCTTTGTGCGATCGGCGCAGCATGCGTATCTCGGCGCGGGGAAGAGTCGCGAGGGCGAGCAGAACCACGAAGGCATCGCCGTGTGGCCTCGCGGGAATGTTTTGCTCGGCGTGTATGGCCGCTGGCATGGCGCGGCGGAGTGGAGCGGCGTATCGGTCGATCTGGGCTTGGTGATGTCGAATGACGGGCACACCTTCCGCGAGCCGAAACACGAATGGACGATGCTGGAGCGCGGCAAGGATGGCGAATGGGATCAGGGTGGCATCATCCAAGGCCAGGGCTTCGAGAACATCGGCGAGAAGACGTTGGTCTATTACGGCGCGTGGGACCCGCGGGCCACCGGCGGTCCGGAAGTGGCACGCGGAGGTGTCGGGATCGCCTCTTGGCCTCGTGATCGGATCGGCGAGCTCGTTTTTGATGCGAGTGGCGAAGGGTCAGGGGACTATCAAATGCCGAAGGTGACGGCTGAATTGATCACCGCGGCTGTTTCGAGGCCGAAGGAAGGCTTTTTCGTGAATGTGGATGGTTTGGGCGATCAGGCTGGTTTGCGCGTGGAGGTGCTCGATGCGCTCGAACGACCCGTTTCAGGACTTGGTGCGGTGATTCGGCAAAGTGGCTTTCAGGTGCCGTTGGATCTCGGTGACGTGAAAAAGCTGCCGGAGAAGGTGCGGCTGCGAGTCTTGTTCGAGGGCGTGAAGCGGTCAGAAATTGGGTTGAGCGCGATTTATGTGAAGTGAAGGGCTGGTCCGCCGGTTGAACCAGGAGTTTGCGATGGCTGTGAGAATGCAATGCCTCACAATCGCCCTCATGAAGCTTTGTTTCAGTCTTCTCGCCGTCTTCGCGTTTTCAACTCATGCTGCCGAGCAGGTCTTTTTTGCTTTTGATGACCACAACATCGCCTGGCAGCACAATTTGAAGCTGACACTCGAAACAGCGAAGAAGCATCCGGCGAACCCGGTGTTGCGCAATGGCCCGCCCGGATCGCCGGATGCAGGCCACGCGATTCTTTACGGCACCGTTTTGAAACAGGGGGACACCTTCCGCATGTGGTATCTCGGCATGCATGAGGCTGAGATCGTCAAAGGGCAGGCTCCCGGCTGGTGGCGGCCGATGTGCTACGCGGAAAGCAAGGACGGCGTGACGTGGACGAAGCCGGAGCTCGGTCTCGTGGACTTCAACGGCAGCAAAAAGAACAACATCTGCCTCATCGAGGGCGAGCCGCACTCGATGACGCGTGTGAATGACTTTCTCTCGGTGCTTTTTGAGCCGGACGAGCCTGATCCGTCGAAGCGCTATAAATGCGCCTACATCGCCCACATGCCGATCGAAGATGTGAAGGGTGGCCGGAGCAAGATCGGGCCGAATGAGAAGCGTTGGGGCTCGTTCGTTACTGCAACGAGTGCAGATGGTTTGACGTGGAAGTGCGTGGGTGACCGCCCCGCGAACGCTGGCGGCGAGCGCTTTGAAGTGAGCGGTTTGTATCGCTTCGGCGATTTTTATTACGCCACCGGTCAATTGCTCAGCCCATGGTCATGGCGGCCGGATGGCAGTGAGATCGGGCGTGACATGCTGGCGTATCGCTCGCCGGATTTCGTGACGTGGTCGAAGGCGAAGGCGTTCTCGTATGCACGCCCCGGTCAGCTTTCGAATCCTCCCGTCAAAGGCCAGCAGATGCACATGGGCGCCGGCTTGTGGAATCGCGGCAACGTGATGATCGGCCTGCATGGCATGTGGCAGGATTCGGATCAGCCGCCGCCGAAAGGGGCAAGCTGGAACCTCGGCGTGCGTGTCGATCTCGGCCTCATGATCAGCAACGACGGCGTGCACTTCCGCGAGCCCGTGCCGGGTTTTCAGATCATTCCGCGTGGCAAGGAGGGCGAGTGGGATGACGTGGCGATCCTGCAAGGCCACGCGTTTGTGAATGAGGGCGATAAAACGATGATCTGGTATTCGCACTGGGACACCGGAGGCGTGCTTGAGAACATGGACATCGGTCTCGCGACGCTGCGGAGGGATGGTTTTGGCTCGCTCTCGCCTAAAATCGGCGAAAACGATGCGCACTTCATCACCAGTACCTTCACAGCGAAGGAGATTCGGCTGAATGTCGATGGTGTGACGGCCGAGTCGCCGCTGCGAGTTCAGCTTTTGGATCATCTGGACCAGCCGCTGGCGGGCTTTGAAGCCCTCGTTAGCACGAATGGCGTTCAGGTGCCGGTGAAGTGGCCGAAGGCGCTGCCGAGCCAGAAGGTCGCGCTGAGGGTGAACTACCCGGAGGGCAGCTCGGCGCGGGTTTACGCGATCTACCTCGACTGAGCGTCGTTTGCATTCCGGGTCCGGACCGCTAGCATGGCGCCCCATGATCACGTTTGCCCCCCGAGAATCGAAAGAAGCTGTCGAAGAAGGCCTGAAGTTTGCGCCCAAGTTTGACGAGCATGGTTTGATCGCGGCGATGGCCGTGGACGCGGAGACGAATGCGCCGCTGATGCTGGCCTACATGAACGAGGAGTCGCTGCGCATGACCTTGGAGCTCGGCCAGGCGGTGTATTGGAGCCGCAGCCGGAAGACTCTTTGGCACAAAGGCGCCACGAGCGGTGAATTTCAGGAGATCGTGGAGATTCGCACGGACTGCGATCAGGACGCGCTGGTGCTGCGTGTGAAGCAACACGGCGGCGGCTGCTGCCACACGAAGCGTGCGAGCTGCTTTTACCGCGTGGTGAAGCAGGCGGACGGTCAGGCGGTGCTGGAAAAGACGATGTAATCCAGACAGCAAAAAGGACGGTCTTGCGGACCGTCCTTTTGGAGAGAGTTGGAGCTGCGATCAGCGGCTCTGAGGCATCATCGGTCCGTAGCGGGAAGTTCCTTCCCAAGACCGCGGGCGGTTCCACGGAAGGTTGCTTTGCCCCGAGGCGGGAGGACCGACGACTTTCTTGCGCTTGGGCTCTTCCGATGTGCAGCTCGAAAGGCTGCTGACGAGGGCCGCGCTGGCGATCAAAAGCAACAGATTGAGTTTCATGACGACTTCCGCGCTGCGAGGTATGAGTTATTGCCCAGCGGTGAGGTTCTCGAGGATCACGCTGTCTCCAGGAGCGATGCCGATATTGCCCAGAACGGCGTCCGGGACGATGCTGGCCACGGAACGGCTGCCATCGACGCTCATGACGCTGATTTTGCCGATGGTCTGGCGGTTACGGGTGACGAGAAGCTTGGTGTCCTGCTCAAGGCCGGAGGCCTTGCCAGCATCGATCACCACGAAGCCCCAATCGGAGTTCACAGCGAGAATGCGAGCCTGAAGGGAATTGCGCTCAAACAGCTTGCGGCGGTCCTCGATTTTGCGCTCGACATCGGCGAGGCGCTTCTGGATGTCGCCGATCTTGGCTTCTTCCTTCTTCACTTCGTCGGCCTTGGCGAGGGCTTGGGCCTCAAGCTCGGCCTGCTCCTGCTTCATCTTGTTGATGTCCTGTGCGATCGTCTCGGGTTTCACACCCACAGGAAGGTCGGTGAGCTGGCCTTCGAGGTCGGTCTTCTTCTTGAGGTTGCTGTCGAGTTCTTCCTGAACGCGCTTGGCATCGTTTTCGGCCAGGAGAAGGCGGTTTTTGGTCTGCTTGAGCTTTTCAGACTCGACGTCGAGGTCGCCTTTGACCTTGGCGACATCACCGGAGAGGCGGGCGCACTCGGCGACGAGGGCGGCATCTGCCTTCTTCTCGTTGGCGATCTCCACGTTGATCTGGGCGATGTTGTTGCGCACATCAGCGAAGGAGCGGCCGTTCTTGTAGGCGAAGACGAGCGAAACCCCGGTGATGAGGATGGAAAGGATGAAGAGGACTTTGATCATGTTCCGAGAAAACTAGACGTTAAGAGAGCTGCGGGAGGAAAAAGTAACAGGGCCGATCAGGGCTTGGCAGGAGGGGCGGCGCCGAAGGGATCGGCGGTGCTGGGTGAGGCTGGCGTGCCCGCACCAGCCGCAGGAGCTGGAGCAGGAGCGGCACCAAATGGATCCGAAGCAGGAGCAGCGGGCGCAGCCGGGGCCATGCCGCCGACAGGAGCAGCGCCAAAGGGATCCGAGGCCGCGGGAGCGGCCGGGGCCATGCCGCCAGCAGGGGCTCCAAAGGGATCAGCGGAAGGAGCGGCAGCAGGAGCACCGGGGGTGGCAGGAGCCGTGGGCGCTGCGGTCGGTGTAGCAGTCGTGGGAGCTTTCACCGGCACCGCGGCGGCGACCACGAGGTCACCGGGGCGAATCACCTGATCCTTGGCCATGGAGCCGGGAACGATGTCGGCGACCGAGGTGGTCTGTTCGACGTTACGGACCTTCAGCTTGCCGATGACGTCCTGGCCGCGTTTCACTTCGAGGTCAGCATTGGCGAAGACGCCGCCGCCATTGCCTTTGCTGAGCACCACAAAACCCCACTCATTGAAGGGCTGGGCCACCTTGGCGGTGAAATCAGGCTCCACGATACCTTTGCGGCCGCGGGCTTCACGCTCTTCGGCAGCCTTCACGGAATTCGTGAGGTTGTTCACGGTCTCCTGAGCGGAGGCAAAGCGTTGATTCTGATTGGCGAGGGCACCTTCGGCCTCCTTCTTCTTGGCCTCGAGGTCTTTGATGGTGGCCATCAGCTTCTTGATGTCGCCAGCTTCGTCGATCTTGGCCTGGAGTTCTTTGACGACCTTCGACACGCCTTCGAGGTTGGTCTTGGCCTGGGCGAGTTCCTGCTCCTTCTCCTGCACCTTGGTGGCGAGGTCGGCGGCGTCGGTCTTGGCCTTCTCGAGTTCCTTGTTGGCCTCGGCGAGGGCGGTGGTGTGCTTGGTCTTGGCCTCGTCAGCTGCCTTCTTGTGCTCCTGGATCGAGGTCAGATTCTTTTTCGTGTACTCCTCACGAGCACGCTCGTTCTTCAGGCGTTCCTGGTTTTTCCAGGCAAAAAAAGCGGAGCCTGCGAGGCAGACGGCGGCGAGAGCGGATAAAATTTTCCAAGCCATGTGGGGAGTGAGTGAAGAAGTTGAAATTGTTTTTTACCGAAAAGCCGTCCTTTCGACAACACCATTTTTGCGAAGATGCAAAGTTCCTGCCCCAAAGTGCCCTCCAGGAGGCTTTTCGGGCGAAAATCCGTCGAGAATCGGGCTTGTGCCTGCCCTGAAGCCGTTTAGGACTCCCCGCGTCAGGGACCGTGGATGTTCAGCTTGCGAACCCCGCCAGGTCCGGAAGGAAGCAACGGCAGCCTGCCTGCTCATGCCGCGGTTCCCTGGCACTTTTTCAAAAAAATTGCGGCAGACGGGCCTCGGAACCGTCGTTTGAGCGGCCCGCATGATTCGCATCGCCACTCTCCTCGCCCTCGTTTGCCTCGGCAGCAGCCTGCCCGCCGCCGGTCTGGCCGGTAAAAAGCCCAACATCATCTTCCTGCTCACGGACGATCAGGGCTATGGCGACCTCTCTTCCCACGGGAATCCCATTTTGAAGACGCCCAACATGGACCGTCTCAACGCCGAGGGCGTGCGTTTCGAGGATTTCTGCGTCAGCCCCACCTGTGCTCCCACCCGCTCGGCTCTGCTCACTGGCCGCCACGAGTTCAAAAACGGCATTACGCACACTATTCTCGAGCGTGAACGCCTCACGCCAAAGGCGACCACGCTGGCCCAGGTGCTGAAAACGGCCGGCTACACCACGGGCATCTTTGGCAAGTGGCACCTCGGCGATGAGCCGGAATACTGGCCGAGCGTCCGCGGCTTTGATGAAATGTTCATCCACGGGGCGGGTGGCATCGGCCAGACCTACCCGGGCTCCTGCGGCGATGCGCCGGGGAACAAGTACTTTGACCCCGCCATCCTGCACAACGGCACCTTTGAGAAGACCCAGGGCTACTGCACCGATGTCTTCTTCGCCCAGGCCGCGAAGTGGATCGAGAGCGTCAAAGGCAAGCAGCCCTTCTATCTGCATCTGGCCACCAATGCCCCGCACGGCCCCTACATCGCCCGGCCGGAGGACAAGGCGCTCTTTGAAGGCAAGGTCGAGGGCGAGGACGTGCAAAACTTCTTCGGCATGCTCCACAACATCGACCAGAACCTCGGCCGCCTGCTCGACAAGCTGAAGGAGTGGGGCATCGAGAAAGACACGCTGGTCATTTTCATGAATGACAACGGCGGCACCGCCGGCACGAAGGTCTTCAACGCCGGTCTCCGCTCGCAAAAAGGCTCGCCGTGGATGGGCGGCATCAAGGCCAGCAGCCTCTGGCGCTGGCCCGGCACCCTCACGCCCGCTCCGGTGACAAAGCTCACCGCCCACGTCGATTTCTTCCCCACGCTCGCCGAGCTCGCGGGAGCTCAGATCACGGGTGAAGTCAAAACGCAGGTCGAAGGCCGCAGCCTCGTGCCGCTGCTGGAGAACCCAGGGGCCGATTGGGCGGACCGCCAGCTTTTCACGCACGTCGGCCGCTGGCCGAAGGATGCAGATCCGCAGCAATACAAATTCACGCAGTGCAGCATTCGCACGACCCGCTGGCACCTTGTAAATGCCGGGGGTGCTCCCAAGAGACCTGCCAAAGCCAAGGCGAAGACCAAAGCAGCTCCGAAAGCCCCTGCGAAGGACGCGATCGTGAAAGCGGGCCCCGAGCCCCTGCCTGCCTCCTGGCAGCTTTTTGACATCCAGGCCGATCCCGGTGAGCAGATCGATGTGGCCGCCGCGCATCCCGAAGTCGTCAAAGAACTCGCCGCCGCCTACGACACCTGGTGGGACAGCGTCCAGCCAATGCTCGTGAATGAAAAAGTGCCGCTCGCTCCCGAGAACCCCTTCAAGACGCTGTATCAAAAACAGTTTGGCGGGAAGTGAGCTGCGCCTTCCGTCTCTCCCCTCGAAGGCACCACTCCGGTGCTATTTAACCGTCGGTTTGCACCCCTCTAGGCGTGCAAACCGACATTTTTGTTACCCATCAACGGCATAGGAGTGTAAATCGACACCCATGAAGCCCCAATCGCGTGATATTCCCACCAAAGTGTCGGCTATAAAGCTGCTGACAAACCTCACGATCTGTTAACCATCTTCATTGTTCGCCCAAGTAACGGAGTCCATCCCCATGCAGCATAAGTTCGAAGTCCGTGTAGACCGAGTAATGGCGTGCCAGGCATGGAACGCTTGGTTTTGGCGCAGTCAGAAGATATGGAGGCTAGCGTTGGCTGTGGGAGCGATTTTGGCAGTCGCCTTCCTTGACATGCGGAGTGGTTCTCTGAGCACCCTGAGCATCGTCGGGCTTACGGTGATTGGATTTGGCGCTCTGATCTTCACTGGCATCTACGTCGTCGGACGTCGACGTTCTTTGACGAAGCTCGATTCCATCGAAGATGGCAGGGCGTCGTATTGCCTCACGGAGGATCATATTCAGGCTCAGAGTTCATTAGGAACTATGTCGCTTGCGTGGGCAGCTATTGCGGAACTCCGTCGATACAGAAATCTGATTTTGTTTCGCTTTCGTGGTGCGATCTACTCGGTTTTGCCAGCAGACCAGATTCCCGATGAGTCCCTGAAGTTCATGATCGAGCGATGTAGGGCATCTGGGGCAGAGATTAGAGACCTATGACAGCTGTTACGGACACACCAACCAAGGGCGAACAAAACGGATGCAGGCAACGGCTCGAAGGCTATCTGTCGTGTCAGCAACGTCGACCCCTCGCCGTCGCCTGATCCGAGTCGTTCGCCCAACAACTGAGTATCGTGGAGGCATCGCTTCAGCAACATCCTATATGGAACCAGCGGAATTGAGAGCCCCAGCTTTACGGACAGATGGCTTCGCGGTAACTGCGTGTTTGCTAGCGTTGTTCATCATGATCGTGCCAGTCGAGGCGGATATGCTGTTTGTCCTTATGCAGCGAAGCGTGAGCGAGGGAGCGATGTTCGCGGCTGTTTGCTTTGCCGTGGTCGCTACGCCATTCGCTTTATCTTTGAGGCGCCGGTCCTTGCAACCAGGCTTATGGGCGAACCGTGGATCGCTGATTACGGCCGGAGTGATACTCGCACTCAACGTCCTGAGTGTATCATGCATCTTCATTAACCGACTTGCCCGATGAGTTGGCCTTTCAAGTTCCGCCCAGCCATCGCCCATTTCATACTGAGCAATGAACTCCACCACCGACAGCCAACAACGGGCGAACAAAACGGATGCAGGCAACGGCTCGAATGGCATCTGTCGTGTCATCGACGCTTCCCGCTCGCCGTCGCCTGATCCGAGACGTTAGGCTAACGAAAGCTCCTTCAAGGCTTCTCTACCTTCATTAGCCAGTTCACCGTCACATCCGGAAAATCGGTGAAGAGGGCATCCACTTTCGCTTCATCAAAAAGCAGGTGCATGAGCTCATCGGGAGTGGGGATGCCTTTCGGCAGGTCATCGATGCGGAGCGTGTAAGGATGCACTTCAAGGCCATGGGCATGGGCGCGTGAGGTCAGGTCGGTGACTTGGTTGCCTGAGACGATGCTGCTGATCGAGGGGCCGATGCCGTCCACGAGCTTCGCCAGCTCGGGCGCACCGTCGACGTTTGGTGCGATGAGCACATTCGAGGGCTTGAGATCGCGATGAAGTCAAGCCCAGAGGACGGCGATGGCCAGAAATTCCCCCCCTGTCGGTATTGGCGAGCGAAAAAATGAGAGGCGTAAGTACGCAGCCCGCAGCGTCGCTGCTCGAACGCTTTCAAAATTTATAGAAAGCTGTGATACTGAATTTATGCGAATCTATGGCCCATATCC
>CALMTT010000339.1 GCA_937872615.1 uncultured Verrucomicrobiaceae bacterium
CATCGCCGAACCAGCCCGAGCGTGACGAACCACATTGCGCAACGCTTCTTGGGCCACACGAAACACACACAGCCCAACCTCCGGCGATACGTCCGCTGGCGTCTCTCCGATCTGGGCCCGGACCGAGAGGGACTCCAGGCGAGAAAACCTCCCGCACTCCGCTTTGAGGGCTTCGACCAACCCCAAGTCTTCCAGCAACGCCGGATGGAGACGGTAGGATAGAGAGTGTACATCTTCGCTTAGCCGCACCAGGCCGTCGCGAACCTCCCGCATCGTCCCGCCGTTGACAGTTTCTGCACGCCCCGCGTCAATAGCGAGCATCGCGAGACGCTGAGTGAAATCATCGTGCAATTCCCTCGCGATGCGGGAGCGTTCCTGCTCCGCCGCTGCCGCGACCGTCTGCTCAAGCTGCCGCCGCTCGGCTTCGCTCTGACGAAGCTTCTCCTCGGCGCGTTTGCGCTCGGTGATGTCGGCACGGATGGCGATGTATTGGCGGGGTTTGCCATGTTCGTCGAGGAAAGGGACGATGGTGGTATCCACCCAATAAAACGAACCGTCCTTGGCCTTGTTCTTAATTTCGCCCTTCCAAACCTTGCCACGCGCAATGGTCGTCCACAGGCCGCGCATGAATTCCTTGGCATGGTGGCCGGAATTGATTACGCGGTGGTCCTGACCCAAGAGTTCCTCACGCGAATACTTCGAGATCGCGCAGAACTTGTCGTTGACGTAGGTAATCTTTCCTTGCGGATCGGTGATGGCCACGATGGCGTGCTCGTCGAGCGCGGCCTTCAATTCAGCCACTTCGCGATACCGCTCGTCACCTTGTGCAGAATGGGTTTTGCTCATCCGGTCTCCTTGGTTGTTTTCGGCGGTGGAAGTGGATCGCCACTTCCCGACCAAATGCAGAGGAACGGCAGCGCGCTGCCGAGGGCATAAAGCAGGAAGATGGCGACAATGAACGCAGTCATGTTTTGCCCAGGATTACTCTTTCGCCACATTCAGAGTGAACCGCGCGAATTTGGACACGCCGCCGATTTGGACTTGGGCGTAGAGTCGCATCAGGCCGGGTTGCTCGGGTTCAATGTGGAACTCCAGACTGCCCGCGCCGCGATCGGCATCTGACTTCGGCTCTGCGCCCATCGGGTGAATGTGGACGATGGATTTGTAATCTTCGCCAAAGCCCACAAGGTGCGCGTAGGTGGCCATGATGGGTTCAAGCTGGGTGAAGATTTTTCCGTCGGGCGAGGTGATGCGGAGTTTGCCCATCGTGGCTTCGCCAACCTTGAGCTTGGCTTTGTTGAACACGACTTCGTATTTCAACCCTTCCACCTCGGTCACCGTCTTGATGTCCCGCTCAGTGATCGGTTCGCCCTGGGTGGGTGCGGCGATGTCCGTCATGGAATACTCCTGCGCGTCCGTGGCGACAGGGAGCAAGTCTGCCCATGCACGATAAGCGCCCGGCTTGAGTGGTGTGAAGCTGAAGGCGTATTCGCCCGGTGTGCCGGTCGGCACGGGGTGTTCGTGATGATAATCCGTGAGGCTCTGGTCGTTGATGAGCAGGTGAATCTTTTTCGTGTGCGCGTCCTTCAAGTCGGAGAGCAGCACGGGCGAGCCGTCCTTCTTGGTCAGCCGCAAGATGGCTTCGGCCTTCTGCCCCACCTGCAAAGGCGCGGTGGTGGTGACGGTGGCGATGAGCGTCGGCTCGGTGGCATGGCCGCCGTGTGCGCCTTCCTCGTGTCCGCCGCCTGCGACCTGTTTCAACGTCATGCCGCACTTGGGACATTTGCCCGGTTTGTCGGATTCACTGCCCTCGCACTTCATCGGACAGATGTATTTGGCGGCGGCAACGGCGTGTTCATGGCCGGCCTTTTCAGCAGTGGCATGATCGTGGCCGGGCGCTTCGCCAGCGCTGTGTTCGTGTTCGCTGCGGTTGCAGGCGGTGAACGCCAGCGCGATGGCCAGCACGGAAACGGAGAGGAGCAATGTTTTCTTCATGGATTTTGGATTGATGAGTTTGGTGCGCGGCGGGTGGACGACCAAAGTCGCCCGCCCGCCGCCGAGATTTTATTAGTGGCTATGCGTGTGAGTCGCGGAAGGCTGGCTGGAATTATCCTCCATGCTGGCGCAGCCGGTCAGCATAAGGCCCGCCGCCAACAACGTGAGCAAGACGGTGATTTTGATTTTCATTATTTAGTTGGAGCAACGCGTTCTGGCGTTCAGTGTTTGTGTTCGTCCTTTTTGGCCACGAGCTTCATGCCGCACTTGGGGCATTTACTGGGGCTGTCCTGCACCACGTCTTCGTGCATCGGGCAGGTGTATTGCATCGCGTGCTCGCCGCTTTCCATCTTCATGCCGAACTGCGTTCCCAGCACTTTGAGCAAGCCGTCGAGCTTCTTGAGGTTCGCCTCGGTCTTCGCCTGATCCTTCGCGTCGCCGGAGGCGTCGAGGTCCTCGGCCAGCTTGGCGATGTTCTTTACCGTGCCTTCGACCTGGGTTTTCTTGTCTGCGGGAGCTTTGGGCACGAGCGCCTTCGCCAAGTCACGGATTTCAAAGGCAGTTTCGTGGACCTTTTCGAGCTGCTTCTTTTCCACGATTTCCTTCAACTCCGCGTGGTGCTCTTTGATTTCCTTCCAGATACCTTCGACCGTGTCGGGGATTTTCGCCTTCTCCCCGGCCTTGTGTTCGTGGCCTTCCTGCGCCGACGCGGTGGTGGCGGTCAGGCCGGTAAATCCGATGGCGGCGCAAAGCCCCATCGCCAGTAGTGTTTTCATTTTCATTATTTTTCTTTCGTGGTTGCTTCTCCAACACCGGACGCAACACCGGTTTCCGCCAACGTGGCGGCGGCGTCTTGTTTGCGATGTTGGGGAAAATCATTTGAGCCGTTCCCCGGCAAAGCCGGGATGGCATCCAGTGGATCGGTCTGGTCGCGCTGGATGTATTTCTCCGCCGCTTTGCGGCCGAATTTGAAAAACACGGCGGGCGTCACCGCCATGTCGAGCAGCGTCGAGCTGATGAGTCCGCCGAGAATGACAACGGCGACCGGATACAAAATCTCTTTACCGGGCTGACCCGCCGCGAGCACGAGCGGAATGAGCGCCAGGCCCGCGACGGCGGCGGTCATCGTCACGGGCACGAGCCGTTCGAGCGAGCCGCGCACGATCATCTTCTCGTCGAACTTCTCGCCCTCGTGTTCCATCAGGTGGATGTAGTGCGAAATCATCATGATGGTGTTGCGCGAGGCGATGCCGGCCAGCGTGATGAGGCCGACGAGCGTGGCGATGGAAACTTTGCCGACCATGAAGTAGGTCAGCGCCAGCCCACCGATGAACGCCAGCGGGATGTTCAGCAGGATTTGCCCAACAATCATCGTCGAGCGGAAGTGTGAAAAGAGGACGAGGAACATCGTCGCCAGCGTCACGATGGAAAGGATGCCGATGAGCCGTGTGGCTTCCTGCTGGCTCTGGAACTGGCCTTCGTAGCTGATGAAGAAACCGGTCGGCAAGTGAACCTTCTCGGTAATCTTCTTTTGAATTTCAGTGACGACCGCCCCGAGGTCGCGCCCGGAGACGTTCGCCTGAACCACGATGCGCCGCTGGACGTTTTCGCGGTTGATGATGTTCGGGCCTTTGCTCTCGCGCACGTCCGCCAGCAACGCCAGCGGAACTTTCTGGCCGTTGGCCGTATCCACGAGCATCTGGCGCATGTCTTCAACGTGGTTGCGCGACACTTCGTCGTAGCGGACAAACACATCGTAAGTCTTCTGGCCGTCGAGCACCTGGGCGACCGTTCGACCGTTGAGCGCGGTTTCGAGCAGCTCGTTGAGTTCGCCCACTTGAATGCCATAGAGCTTGGCCTTTTCGCGGTCGGGCTGGATGCGGACTTGCGGCATCAACACCTGCTTCGCGATCTGCAAATCCACGATGCCCTCCACGGTTTTCATCTGGCCCTCGACCTCGGCGGCGGCGGCGCGTAACGCTTCGAGGTTCTCGCCGAAAATCTTCACGGCGATTTGCGCGCGCACGCCGGAAAGCAAATGATCCAGTCGGTGCGAAATCGGCTGGCCCACGCTGAAGACCACGCCGGGGATTTGGCCGAGTTTGTCGCGCACGTCGTCGAGGATTTGCTCGCGCGTTCGTTTGGACTTGCGGAAGTCCACGTCAATTTCGGTGTAGTGAACGCCTTCGGCGTGTTCATCCAGTTCCGCGCGCCCGGTGCGGCGTCCGGTGGAGATGACTTCGGGGACGGTGAGCAAAAGCTTCTCGGCGATTTCGCCGATGCGGTCGGATTGTTTGAGCGACGTGCCGGGTGCGGACAGCACGTTGATGGTGGCCGTGCCTTCGTTGAACTCCGGCAAAAATTCCTTGCCCATCATCGGGTAAAGCGCGAATGAGCCGATCACCAGCACCAGCGCGATGCCCATTACCCACCACGGATGGCGCAGCGTGTATTTCAAAATCACCGCGCGGTCGAAGGCTTTGAGTTGCCGCACGACCCAGCCGTCCGCCTCGTGTTCCATGCGTTTCATGCGCGGCAACAGGTAGGAACAGAGCGCGGGAATCACCGTCAACGACACGACGAACGACGCAATCATTGCCACGATGGTCGCCACGCCGATGGGTGCGAACAATCGGCCTTCAATGCCGCCCAATCCGAACAGCGGGATGAACACCAGGATGATGAGCAGCGTGGCGAACAGGATGGAGTTCCGCACTTCCGCCGAAGCGTTGGCGATGACGCGCAGAACCGGCTTCGGTTGCGTCGCGTGGCGGTTCTCGCGCAGGCGGCGGAAGACGTTTTCCACATCTACAATCGCGTCGTCCACCACCATGCCGATGGCTACGGCCAGACCGCCGAGCGTCATGGTGTTGATGGTGATGCCCGCCCACTTGAAATAGAGAATCGTCACAACGAACGACAGCGGGATGGCCGTGAGCGTGATGAGCGTGGTGCGGAAGTTCAGCAGGAACAGGAACAGGATGATGACGACCATGATCGCGCCGTCGCGAATGGCTTCTTCGACGTTGCTGATGGCGGCGTCAATGAAGCTGGCCTGCTTGAACAGCGGCGTGATTTTGATGTCGGCGGGCAAACCTTTTTGGATTTCGGCCAGCGCCTTCTCGACTTCAGCGGTGAGTTTGATGGTGTCCATGCCGGGCTGTTTCTGCACCGACACAATGACGGCGGACACGCCGTTGACGCCCGCGTCGCCGCGCATGACCCGTTTGTCGAACTTCACCTCGGCCACGTCCTTGAGCAGGATGGGCACGCCCTGGCGCGATTCGATGACGGTGTTGGCGATGTCCTCGATGGCGATGCTGCGTCCGATATTACGGATGAGCGCCTCTTGGTTCGCGCCTTCGAGAAATCCACCGGCGGTGTTGACCTGCGACTTCTCAGCGGCATCAGTGACTTGTTTGAGCGTGATGCCAAAGGCCGCCATCTTCTCCGGCGAAGCAAGCACCTGGTATTGTTTCACGCCGCCGCCAATCGGGATGACTTGCGACACGCCCGGAATGGTCAGCAGGCGCGGGCGCACCGTCCAATCGGCGATGGTGCGCACGTCCATCGGCGCGGTCTTGCCGCCCTCGCTCGACAGGCCGATCAACATGATCTCGCCCATGATGGAGGAAATCGGACCCATCACCGGGCTGACGCCCTTGGGCAATTTTTCGGCGGCAAGTTGCAGACGTTCCTGAACAAGTTGGCGAGCGCGATAGATGTCCATGCCCCAATCGAATTCCACGTAAAGAATCGAAAGTCCGATGCCGGAGTTGGAGCGGACACGCTTGACGCCCGGTGCGCCGTTCAACGCGGTTTCCAGCGGCAGCGTGACCAGCGTCTCGACTTCTTCGGGCGCGAGGCCGGCCGCTTCCGTGAGGATGTTGACGGTCGGGCGGTTCAAGTCCGGGAACACGTCCACCGGCAGTTTGAGCGCCACGAACGCGCCGTAAGCCAGCACGAGGATGCTGGCCGCCACGATGAACAGGCGGTTGCGCAGCGAAAATTCAATGAGGCGGTTTAACATGATGGCATCCTGTTCACTTGGAAACCGATCCGGTTGGTGCGTTGCTGGCAGACGGCGGCACCGCAGCCTCGGTCGTGGTGACTGCGCGTTTTTTCAGCAGCACCGCAATCAGGTTCGCCAGCAACAGCACGCCCAGCGCGAGGCCCATCCAGAGCAATGGCGAAGCCGCCGCGCCTGCGTGTTCGTGGTCGGCAGTCTTTGGCTCATCATGGGTGGCAGCGGGTGCATTTGTGCCGCCCGCTGCGGCGGGCTTGCGCGTGGTAACATATTGAAGCTGGTAGTTGCCGAGCGTGACGACTTTGTCGCTGGGGAAAATGCCCTCGACCACTTCCACGTAACGGTCGTCCTTCATGCCGAGCACGACGGGCTTTCGCTCAAACACCAATTCGTCCGTGTCCGACTGCACGAAGGCGAACAAGTTACCCGCCTCGCCAAGCACGGCGCTGTGCGGCACGGTTACGACCGAATCCGCCTCGGCGGTGACGATGTTGAGTCGCGCGCGCATGTTGGGGCGCAACTTGAGGTCGGGGTTCTTGATTCGCACCCACACCTTGAGCGTGCGGGTTTCGGCATCGAGCGTGCCACTCAACAAATCCACCGTGCCGATGAACTCGTTCGTAGGATACGATTCAACCGAGACGCGAACCTTCTGGCCCGTTTTAATCGCGGCGATTTGTCCCTCGAAAATCCGCCCTTCGGCATAGACCTCCGACAAATCCACGATTTCCATCAAGTGTTTGTTCGGCTCAACCGAGTCACCTTGCACGGCGTGGCGGTCAATGACGACGCCATCAATCGGCGCGGCGTATTGCACGCGCGGCGGCGGGTCGCCGAGTTGCAGGCTTTCCACTTCCACGACGACCTGGCCTTTCTTCACCGACTCGCCATCGCTGACTTTCACATCAATCACGCGACCGGCGATACGGCTGCTGACGGCAGCGGGGTGATTGGGGATGATTTCGATCTGGCCGAAGACGAGCACGGTTTTGTCGAGCGTGCGCAACTGCGCTTCCTCAACCACAATCGCGAGGTTCCTCTTCGCTTCGGCGGAAATGGCAATTGGACCGGTGGTCGCGGCGTTGCCATCTTCGCCGGGGGCTTTGTCGTGGGGCGCACCGCCCGGCGCGGGCCGGGCATTGGCTCGTTCACGGCTTGAAGGTGTCGCCCAGCGCGAGGTTCTCGCGCCGCGGGTCGGCGCCGCCTTCCAGCACCGTCGCGCCGTTGCGCGTGGCCTTGACGATGGTGCTGATGCCGCTGCTCTG
>CALMTT010000340.1 GCA_937872615.1 uncultured Verrucomicrobiaceae bacterium
CCGTGCGGATGACCGTCGAGCATCACCATGATCATCGGCTTCGCTTTTCCGGTGGCGATGAGGTGATCGAGAATCCAGTGCGCCTTCCCATGTTCCGTCCAGCCGCGTTGATTGTCGCCGGAACCATGTTGCAACACGAGCAGCGGCAGCTTCTCCGTGCCCTTTTCATAACCCGGCGGCGTATAGACCACCACCTCACGCGGCACACCGAGCTGCTTCGAGTGAAACACATGCGTATGCACCGTGCCGTGCGGGATGCCCGCCTGCCAGTCCCACGGCGCGGGCGGATTCGCCGCGATGTGCAGGATGCTCTTCTGCGGCATGCGCTGCGGCTTGATCGCCGTGTTTTGCGGATCGATCACATTCAGCCCATCCACTTGAAACGAATACTCCCACACGCCCGCGGGCACCTCGATGGCTCCGCTGCTCCAAAGTCCATCTTCACCGCGAGTCAGCACCACATCTTGCTTCGTCCACTGCCCCTTCAGCCGCACTTCGGCCGCTTTCGGTGCCTTGATCGAAAAAGTGACTTTTCCATCCGCGATGTCCGCAGCGGCGAAAATCGAGTTTGAGGCCCAAATGGCCGTGAGAGCGAGTGTGAGCAGGTTTTTCATGCAAAGAGAAGTTACAGCGCCATCTCGACGCCGGCGATGAAAACGCGGCGCACCTCGAGTTTCCGACTCAAAAGCACCACATCGGCGTTTTTGCCGGCTTCGAGGCTTCCGGTGTGCTTCGCGATGCCCGTGAGTTCCGCGGGCGTGAGGCTGGCCATGCGCACGACCTCCGGCAGGCTCGCGGAGGTGTCGCGTTTCATCTGCCGCACCATGTGATCCATGCCCACGATGCTGCTGGCGAGGCTCGCGCGGCCCGGCGACCAGCCGACGCGGCCATCGCTCTCGAACCACGAGCCGTCCGCTGCCGCGCCAAAGCGATAATTCCCCGGCGGAAGGTCCAGCGCCCGGTTCGCATCCGTCACGAGGCAGAGCTTGCGCGGTCCTTTGAGCCGAAACGCGAACTCCAGCAACTCCGGCGCGAGGTGGCAGCCATCGGCGATCACCTCCGTGCTCATCTCCGCCGTGCCGAGCACGAATTCCAGCATGCTGCCGCGCATTGGCACGCCGAGCCGCGAGCGCACGGATGCCACATTGCTCATCGCGCACCAGAAGTGGTCCACATGCCGCATCCCGGCCTTGAAGGCAGCCGCCATCTCCGGCCAGCTCGCGTTCGAATGCCCGCAAGTGATCAGGCAGCGCCGTTTCCTCGCCTCGCGATAAAACTCGACCGCGCCCGGCAGCTCTGCCGCGCAGGTGGCGATGCGCACGAGGCCTGTTTCAAAGTAAGCGCGATACTCCGCCGCAGTCGGCGATCTCCGCCCTGCCGCCGAATGACAGCCCACCTTGTCCTCCGCGAAAAACGGTCCGTAAAGATGCACGCCGACAATGCGGGCACCGGTTTGGACGCTTCGCTCAGCTTGCACCGCCTTCACCGCATCCAGCATCGCATGGATCTGCTCCGGCGAGCCCGTGGTGGTCGTCGGAAAAATCGTCGTCGTCCCATGCCGCGCATGCGCCCGGCACGCGATGCGCACCGCATCCGCCGTCCCATCCATGAAATCCGCCCCATCACCGCCATGCACATGAATGTCGATGAACCCCGGCGAAAGATAGCCGCCACGCCCATCCACGACCTGCGTCTCCGCCGTCACCTTCGGCTTTCGCTTGGAGATGGAGACGATCTTTCCGTTTTCACAAAGCACCCACGCATCCTCGATGAGGCGATCCGGCAGAATGGCGGTGACGTTGGAGAAAAGCAGGCGCTGCATGCTGCTTCAACGTGCGGCGATAGCCTGTTTTGCTCTCTTGCACTCAAACGTATCACTCATAAAATCGTCCCATGCCCGCTACTGCCACTCCCACCGCTGCCGCCATTCTTGAGCGTGTTGTCCAACCCATCGGCAGACGCATGACTCCGGCGCTGGCCCGCGAGCTGATGCAGTTGCAGTTTTCGCCCGCGGACATGCGGCGTGTTGGAAGGCTCCTTCAAGCCAGCAAGGAAGGTGCGCTGAGTGTGGATGATGAGGCAGAACTCGAAAGCTATCGCACTGCAGGCCGCTTGGTCGATTTGCTGCGCATTCAGGCCCGTCGGTCGATGAAAACCACTTCACGCAGCCGGAAGTAGATTCAAATGTCCCGCGTTCCCGCCAAACTCGCCAGGGCAGTGGCCCTCCGCGCTGGCCTATGCTGCGAATACTGTCAGCTTCCGGATGGCGAATGCGTTTTTGGCTTCCAACCCGATCACATCATCGCGGTCAAGCATGGCGGGCCTACCCTCAGCGAAAACCTCGCGTGGACCTGCTTTTACTGCAACAGCTACAAGGGCGCCTGTGTGGCTGGTTACGACCTGGATACCGGAAGACTCACGCGTCTATACAATCCACGACGTGATGTCTGGGCACAGCATTTTCGCTGGAAAGGCGGCCGTATCCTCGGCAGGACGGCCATCGGCCGGACAACCGCCGCGGTGCTCAACCTGAACCATCCTGACTCGGTGAGCATCCGTGAGCATCTCATCACCGAAGGCGTGATGTGTGCTGGATGATTTCTTCCCTTGGCATCCACCCCATCCCGGCGCAGGGAAAAGCCATGTCACATCCCTTTCACACCCTCGGCGTGCCGCATGCGATGATTCGCGGCCTTGAAGAGCTCGGCATCGTCACGCCCACGCCGGTGCAGGAGCAGGTGATCCCGTTTTTGATCCAGAACAGCTCCGATCTCATCGCGCAGGCGCAGACGGGCACAGGCAAGACCGCTGCCTTCGGTCTGCCGCTGCTCATGAAGATCGATCCGGCCAACCGCGACATCCAGAGCCTCGTGCTCGCGCCGACTCGTGAGCTCGCGAAGCAGATCGGCAAGCAGCTCTTCCGCTACACCAAATACTGCGACCAAAAAATCTTCATCGAAGTGGCCTGTGGCGGCGACAAGATCGACATGCAGATCGAGCGTCTGCGCCGCCCCACGCACATCCTCGTCGCCACACCGGGGCGATTGACCGAGCTGCTCGACAAAGACGCCCTCACGCTCGAATTCGTGCGCTACGCCGTGCTCGATGAGGCGGACGAGATGCTCAGCATGGGCTTCAAGAAGCACATCGTCGAGATTTTGAAGATCGCCGCCATGCGCCGCGCCACCTGGCTCTTTTCCGCCACCTTCCCCGATGCCGTGGGCGACCTCATCAAAGGCTGCATGTCCGCGAATGCGCACCGCATCCAGATCGATACCGAGCAGGTCGTGAACCGCGACATCGACCACCGCTACCACGTCTGCCATCGCGGTGAAAAGAGCGCCTTCATCATCAACTACCTCAAACGCCAGCGCGAGGAGCGCGGCCTCATCTTTTGCCGCACCAAATGGGGCGCCATCCACCTCGGCGAGGAACTCCGCGAGGCCGGCCTCGCCGTCGAGGTCCTCCAGGGCGATCTCGCCCAGCGGGATCGCGACAAGGTCATGCGAGCCTTCAAAAAAGAGCGCTCGCAATTCCTCGTCGCCACCGATGTGGCCGCGCGAGGCATCGACGTCGCCGGCTTGAGCTTCGTCCTGCATCATCAGCTCCCCGACCAGCTCGAATACTACACCCACCGCAGCGGCCGCACCGCCCGCGCCGGGAACAAAGGCACGTCCCTCGTCCTCATCGAGCCGCAGGAGAAGCCCCAGCTCAACGCCATCGCCCAGAAACTCCGCGTCGAGTTCAAAGAGTGGCGGCGGTGAGTGAAGACGAGGGTGGTGGGACTTTCGATTTTTCCGCAAAGGGGCAACGAGGCAGAGGACGCAGAGTTTTGAATGAATTCAATCTCTGCCATCTCTGCTCCTCCGCCCCTCTGTGACGAAAATCGAGTATCTGAGCGCCTCCGCTACTTCTTCGGCGCAGTCGCCTTGTACTTCTCCATCAGCGGCTGGAGCTTCTGCTGCAGCGCTTTGTATTCGGGGCTCTTTTTGTCGAGCTTGTTCCGCTCCGCGGCGATGGCTTTGATCTGATCGGCGAGCACACGGCGCTCATTCGCGGCCTGCGCAGCGGTAGCGTCCACCTTAATCTCCACATCGTCCCAATCATCCGTGCGGAAGACGGAAGCGGGCAGGCCGTCGCTGTTCACGAGGTTCGCACCTTCGGGATTTGCGGCCCAGGCATAGCGCACGGCCACGGGTGACTTCACCTCGGCACTGCTCACGAGCACGCTGTCCGTGCCATCCACCTTCGCATCGGCCCACTTCCACACCTTGTCGGCTCCAGCGATCTCAAAGCGCTTCAGCGGGCCACCATCGCGAGATTTCAGGCCCGTGCCGCTTTGATCAAAGGTCACGCGGATCGCGCCGTCCTTAACCTCGCTCGATTTGAAGAGCGGGCCGCTGTAAATGAGCTGCTTGCCGTAGTCCTTCGCCAGTGCCCAGCGTGCGAGGCGCTCGCCGGGGTCTTTTTTGTTCTTCGGATGGATGTCATTCGCCTCGCCGACATCGTTGATGATCGCCATGCCGGTCTTCGGCGTCGTCCCGAGCACGAGGCGCATGCGATCCTGAGTCAGCGCCCACGAATCCGGCGTGCCCGGTGCGGTCGATGGCGCGTGGTAGCTGGCGAGCTGCACATAGTAAAAGCTGAACTCATCCGCCCAGCGCTTGCGCCAGTCATTGATCATGAGCGGCAGCGTCTGGTCATAAGGCACCGCGCCTGGCCGCGCATTGCCCTCGCCCTGATACCAAATCGCCCCGCGCATCGTGTAACCAACAAACGGATGAATCATCGCCGCGTAAAGCACGCCCGGACGGCCCTCGGTGAGCAGCGGACGCTTCGGCGCATCCGGCTTCTTCGGCAGGCGTTTGCGATCCACGTCCGGTTTGCCCTTTGCCGCGGCCATCGTGGCCTTCCATTGCTCCAATTTGGTCGCGTAAGCCGCATCCGCCTTCGCTTGATCGTAGCTCGCCTCGTCTTTCAGCATCGCATCGACCAGCGCCTTCGTGCCCGGCAGTGTATTCAGCGCCTCGCGACTCGTGAACGTCTCCACCGGCTTTCCGCCCCAGGCTGATTTGATCACACCGACCGGCACGCCGAGCTCCAGATGCAGCTTCCGCGCAAAGAAGAACGCCACCGCCGAATAATCCGGCACCGTCTCCGGCGTCGCCGCCTTCCACGAGCCGTCGATGTCCTCTTGGTTCTCCTCGGCGGTCACCAGCGGCGCATTGAACATGCGCAGCGCCGGATGATTCGACTCCGCGATGAGCCCCGCATACTCCGGCGAGCGGTTCATCGTGTAAAACATGTTCGACTGCCCGGACGCGAACCACACCTCGCCCACCAGCACGTCTAGGATCTCGATCTTGTCCGCTCCGGCTGAAATGGTGAGCACCGCGCCCTTTGCATCGGCCGCGCCTGTTTCGATTTGCGCCTTCCACTTTCCATCTGCGCTCGTTTTTGCCGTCGCCGACTTGCCTTTGAAGGAAATCGTCACCTCTGCGCCTGCGTCAGCCTTTCCCCAGATAGCCGCGGCACGCTCGCGCTGCAGAATCATGTGATCCGAGAAGAAATGCGGCACGTTCAGCTCCGCGAGAAGCAGCGACGGCGAGAGAAGGAGGAAGGTGAGGATGCGTTTCATGGGAAATCGTAAAACGAGTTTTCCAACTCGTTGGTTTTGGGGGCTGAGAAGACTCACGAGTTGGAAAACTCGTGCTACACAAACAAGCCATCCAGCGTGCCGGTGCTCACATTGTTAAAGCTCGTCATCTCCACGCCGAACTGCTGCGCCAGCGTGAGGTGCAGATTCGCCAGCGGCGTGCCTTTGGCGAAAGACGCATGCTGCCCGGTCTTCACGCGGCCCTGGCCTTTGCCGAGAAGGACGAGCGGCAGGTCTTCTTTGATGTGGCCGTTGCCGTCCTTCATCTCGCTGCCGTAGAGCACGACGCTGTTGTCGAACAGCGAGCCGTTGCCCTCGTCGATGCCGCGCATCTTCGACACGAGGTAATGTACCTGCTGCGCATACCAGCGGCTCACCGTCGTGTATTCCTTCACCAGCGCCTCCTGGTTCTTGTGATGGCTCATGCCGTGGTGGTCATTTTTGACGCCATCGAGGAAAGTGAAATTCTGCCGCGAGAAGCCGTGCGCACTCATGAAGGTCGCCACACGCGTCGTGTCCGTCTGCAAAGCGAGCACCATCAGGTCGAGCATGAGCTTCATGTGCTCGTCCTTGCTCATCGGGATGCCTGCGGGCGGCCGTTTCAGGTCCGGCGGCGTCAGCGGTGACCACTCGGGCGCGGGCGGATTCATCGTACGCTCGATTTGCTGCTCCACACCGCGCACGCCTTCGAGATACTCGTCGATCTTCTCCTTGTCACGACCGCTGGCGATCTTTTGCAGCGCCTTCGCATCCTCCAAAACGAGATCCACCACGCTGCGGCGATTCTCCGCCGCCCGCCGAGCCTCCGGCGACGACGGATCGCGAAACAGCCGGTCAAACGCCGCACGCGGGCTGATCTCCGGCGAGATGCGCTGCGTGGCGCTGCTCCACGAAACCGTGTTCGCCAGCGCGATCGGATCATCACCTGCCATCCCTTGCCGAGGCGGCTCCGTGCCGAGCTCGATGCTCGCAAACCGCGTTCCTTGGCCTATCTGCCGCGCGATCACCTGATCCACCGAAATGCCATTCACACCGTTCTCGATGGCCGTGCCGGTCAAAAAGGCCCCGGTGAGCTTCACATGCCCTTTCCCGCAACTGTCGATCCCGCTCAGCACGACCATGTCGTTCTTAAAATCCGCCAGCGGCTCCAAAATCGGCGACAGCGCAAAATCGCGGCCTTTGCCCGTCACATCCCAAGCCTTCGGAAACACCCCGTTTGGCTGGAAAAACGTCACAAAACGCCTCGGCGGCAGCTTTTGAGCCGCGCGAGCCTTCGGTGTCATGATTTCGAGCCATGGCAAAGCCAGCGTGGCTCCGATTCCACGAAGAAGAGTGCGGCGTTCAATGCGATGCGTCATAGGCGGGTAACGAGGGTTCGATACGGCAGCTTGCAGGTCAATTTGTGCCACCCTGCGTGCGAAATGCCTCGCTGAGCACGATGGACTCGATGAGGACATCGGCGCGCTGGTCGTTTTGTTTCAAGGCGGCGAGCAGTTGCCGGATCAAACCTTCGTCTTGCGGCTTCAAGGCGCGGCCTAAAGCAAACGCGGTGAGACGCTGCGTGACGTTGCGGATGAATTCGTCGGCGTAGTGCTGCTGGATGGCTGTTCGAAGCTCAGCGGGTCCGTTGATTTGAATGCCACCGGGCAGGGTGCCGCTGGCATCGACGGGTTTGCCGGCCTCCTTGTCGCGGAAACGGCCGATGGCGTCGAAGTTTTCCAATCCGAAGCCGATGGGGTCGATCTTGTCGTGGCAGCTCGCACACGATTCGTTGCGACGATGCGCGGCGAGTTCTTCACGCAGCGTTTTGCCGCGATCACCGGCTTTGTCGTCGAGCTGGCCGGCATCGGCGGGCGGTTCGGCGAGTTTGCGGCCGAGCAGCGTTTCCAAAACCCATTTGCCGCGAATCACCGGGCTCGTGCGGTTCGGTGTGGACGATGCGGTGAGCACGGCGGCCATGCCGAGGAGGCCGGCGCGTTTGTCGTCGGTGAATTTCACGGGCTGCATGGCCTCGCCGGTCACATCGAGACCGTAGAGCGTGGCGAGTGCGTCATTCGCAAAGGTTTCGCGGGCATCAAGCAGGCTCGTGAGGCTGCCGCCGCTGCGAAGGAGGCTTTCAAAGACGAGGACGGGCTCCAGCTTCATCGCGTCGGCGAGCGCGGGCGTGAAGTCGCGAAATTTCCGCGCATCCGGCACATGCTCGGTGCCGAGGCCTGCGAAACCGAGCCATTGGCCCAAAAAGGTGCTCGTGAAGGCCCGTGAGCGAGGATCGGCGATCATGCGCTTCACCTGCGCACGCAGCGTGGCGTCATCGCGCAGCTTTCCGGCATCGGCGAGAGCACGCAGTTCGTCATCGGGCAGGCTCATCCAGAGGAAATAGCTCAAGCGGCTCGCCAGTTGATGATCGTCGAGCTTTCCGGCGCGGAGTTCATCGCGGAACAAAAAGCTCGGCGAGGTCAATGCGGCGGCAAAAGCGAGCTTCAAAGCTTGTTCGGGCGATTCGCCGCGCTTTTGGGCCTTCTCATAGAGAGAGAGATGTTTTTCGAGTTCACCTTCGCGCAGAGGCCGGCGGAAGGCTTTGGGCAAAAAGGCGCTCAAAGCGGCTTTGGCATCGCTTTGGAAGATTTCGCGGGGTTTCGAGCCTGCGGGCGAAATCGGGCCTTCGATGCGAATCCAGTCCACGCCGGGTGCGCCGACTTTTTCGGCCTTCACGACCTTTTGCGCTGCTGCCCTGCCAATGAGCGAGGCGGGATCGAAAGGCAGATCGAGCACTTCGAGCGAATCACCGACGACTTTGCGATTGCTGGCGAGCTTTTCGACGTTCGCGGCTTCGATTTGGCGATCCAGCTCGGCTACGGGCAGTTTCATCGCCTTCGCGAGCAGATGCTTCACGACCACCATACCTTCGGTGCGTTCCGGCAACAGGTTGTAGAAGCTGCGCAGATCGCTCGGGTTGCCCTCGGGCGTCACCGCGCGCAGATACTCGATGCGCATCTGCATGTTTTGAAAATGGCGGTTGAGCTGGTCGGTCAGCTTTTTGACCTCGTCCGATGCATCCGCCGGTAGTGGGAGCTCCGGCGCGTTGTTGGCCGCGGCGTCTTTGACGAGTGGCGCGGCCTTCTTTTGATCAAAGACCGGATAACCGCCCTTAGGGGCTGCTTTTCTCGCTTTGCGCACAGGAACGGGCGTCGGCGCACGCAGACCGGTGTTGTCGATGTTCCAGGTCATCTGATGCGATCCTGCGCGGAGGAGCAGCTCGATCGTTTCCTCCTTCGGTGTGTTGTCGAGGCACTTCAAAAGCGCCCGAGGCTCGTTGTCGATGCGCAAACGCATGCCTGCATCGCCACCACGGCCGACGTGCTTCACGGTGAAGCGATACCAGCCATCCGCGGGCACGATGACCTCGTCATAAAGCGTGCGCTGCCCTGCTCCAGCCAGCGAGTAGCCGACGCCACCGCCCGGTAGATCCTCCGGTTTCGAGCCGCGCTCGGTCATGAGCATCTTTTCGGCCTCGAAATGCTTCGAGTAGGGCTTCTGGCGCAGATTGAGCATGCTTTGCAGCGCGTAATCCGCCGCATCGAAGAGCTGCTCGGCCAATGCGGGCGAGATGAAGAGCGCATCGCGATCATTCGTGAAGCCGGAAAGGCCGGGGCCATCATCGAGGAGCAGTTTGCCCGGCTCAAAGTCGATGCCGAGGAGATCGCGAAGGGTGTTGTTGTATTCGGTTTTCGTCAGCCGCGGCAGCGTGACGTGCTCGATGCCCTTCTGCTGGCTCCAATCGACCGACTCGATGCCTTTGCGCAGGAAAGCGGTGATTTGATGACGCTCCTCGCGGCTCGGCAGCGGCTTCTTCGGCGGCATTTCCTCCTCCTCGACCTGCTGCAGCATCGTCTGCCACAGATTGAACTCCTTCACGACATTCTGCGGCGAACCGAAGTGCGTGAGATCGACATCGCCTTTCTGTTTGTCGGCGTTGTGGCAGTCCAAGCAGTATTTTTGCAGCAGGGGGCGGATGTCCTCGGCGAAAGAAGGGACAGAAAAGACGAAAAGGACAGAAAGGACGCGGCGCATGGTCGTGATGGACTCGCAGGGGAATCAGATGGGGTGTGGCGGCTTGGAGCCACCCTCGAAGTTATGAGCGGTGCTTGTCGAAGGTCTTTTGATGGTGGCGCATGATGTCATCGCCTTTCACCGCGTAGCTGCCGGTGTCCGTGTGCGGCACGTCCGGGATCACGAGGAAGTCGTGCGCGATGCCCAACTCCTTCAGGTAGGCGGAGAAGAGCTTGTTGTGCTCAAAGTTGAAGCACTTCGTGCCGTCCCAGATGAGGATGCTCAGCGGCGGGCGGTCTTTGCGCTCTGCGTAGGCTTTCGCAAGGTCCCAGGTGTTGTAGCCGAGCGGTAGGAAGCGCAGCGTGTCACTCTCGTGGCCGTTGTTTTCCTGGATGTGCTTCTCGGGGCCGTAGCCAGAGCCACCGGGAGCCACGGAGAGAAAGAGCTCCGGATGCTTGAACATGATGCGCGTGGTGCCGCGGCCGCCCTGCGAGTAGCCCTCCAGCGCCCGTCCCTCGCGGGTGCCCCAGGTGCGATACGACGCGTCGATGTGCGGGACGAGCTCCTTCACGAAGACACTCTCGCCCATGCCCTGCTTCATCTCCGGCATGTCATACCAGCTCACCGGTCCGCCATTCGGGAAAACATAGATCGTGGGCTTGATCGTGCCCTTCTGGATCGCCGCATCCACATAGCTGGCGAGGCGCACCGCCTTGTTCTCCGCGCCGGGACGCCCGCCGTGCAGGTGATAGACCACAGGATACTTCTGCGAGCTCGTTTCATACCCTGGCGGCAGGTAGATGTAGTAGCCCACGTTGCTGCCCATCGACGGGCTCTTGAAGGTGGCGTGCCTCACCGTCGCCGGGAGGCTCTTCTTGGCCCATTCGGCATTCACCATCGGAGAGACCCAGGAAAAAGGCGGCACGGCAGCCTTTTTCTTCGCGTCTTGGGCGGTAGAAAAGCTGGTGGAAAGAACGAGGAGGCAGAACAGGCGTCGAAACATCCCACCGGGAACGCTTCCGCGTGTCTCATCTCTCACGGTCGTCGGCGGGAATGCAATCCCGCCCTCCATTCACGAAAAGCGGCGCACACGCTCGCGCACGTCGTCCTCGAGACGGCGGACGAAGGCGGTGGAGAACTGCTCGATGTCGAGGTGGTCGTCCTCGATCAGCGGTGTCAGGTCCATGGCAAAGTTCAGCAACGAGGAGCTGTCCGTGGTGTGGGAGTCAAAGTAGGTGGCGTTGGCGTGGCGCAGGCCTTCTTCAGCGAGGTCGTAGCGCTTGCCGCCGGCGATCTGGCTGTCAAAGACGCCCAGCAGCGGGCGCAGCAGGTGCGGGTGCTTGTCCACGCTCATCATGACTTTGTCGGCAGACATCAGCCAGTCGAGCTTCCGCCAGACCTCGCAGCCATAGACCTTCTTCGGGCGCATCTCACGCGGCAGGGCGCGAATGGCCTCGATGCAGCGCACCAGCGTGGCCACATGCGTGTCGTGACGGTCGCAGGGATTGTGGAGGTAGAGAAACTCCGGCTGGGAGTGCTCGAGGATGAACTTCAAATCGGCCACGCAGGGCTCATGGCCGGGCTTCTTCACATCATCACTCGGATAGCCGAGCTGAATCTGAATGCTGTACTCGCCCACGAAAGCCGCTTTGCGCTGCTCGTGCAGGCGGACCTTCTGCATCTCCTCGTCCGTGTAGCTGGCGTAGGCCCCTTTGCGCGGGCTGCCGGCACCATCGGTCACGACGACACCGCCGAACCACTTGTCCTTCTCATGAAAGCACTCAGTGATGCCGTGGTAGGCGGCGATCTCGAGGTCGTCCTGGTGAGAGACGATGCCCAGATGCGTCACGCGGCGCAGCGCGGTCCAGGGATCGGTGTTGTCAGGGATGAAGACGTCGTGCTTGGGGTGGCGAAACTGCATGGCTGGTTGGGGGTAACCGCATGATGGCACGCTCCCCCCAAAATCCAGCGTTCGTTTCGAGAGATTGCAGAGACATCACCGCGTGAAACTTGACCGTGAATGCCGCCGTTGAGTCCGCCACATGAAATTTGCCCCTTTGACCGCTGCTTTATCGTTTGTCGCCACCACCGTCTCGCTCGTCGCGGGGGATTGGAACCAGTGGCGGGGGCCGGAGAGGAACGGCGTGTCGCAGGACACCACGCCGATCGCGGATGCGTTCCCGGCGGAAGGCCTCAAAAAAGTGTGGGAGAGCGAGTTTGTGCCGAGCAATGAATACGGCGGTCACGCCAGCCCGGTGGTGAGTGGCGAGCGGGTCTTTCTCAGCGTGGTGTGGCATGAACGCGTGGCCTCGGAGACGCGGGAGATAGACTCGGAGGTGATGCAGACGCTGAACTTCCGTGGCACGTCGCCAGAGCTGGAGAAGAAGCTGGAAGAGACGCGGATGGACCTGCCGAAGCTGCGCGGAGCGAAGTTTGACGAGTGGGCTCAGCAATGGGTGAAGGACAACCTCAACGAGAAGGAGCAGATCAACATCGGCTCGTGGGTGGTGAGCCGCTTCAAGGCGGGAAAGAATGCCATTGCACTCGAATGGCTCAAAAAGATGTCTGACAAGCAGGGGAAGCCCTTTGCGAATGCGGCGGAATTCACGAAGTGGCTCGATGACGAGGGTTTTCCAGCAGATGTGAAGGAGAAGATGATCGCCGCGGTGCCGAACACCGTGAAAGTAGCGCAGGATGTGATCCTCTGCCTCGATCTGGCGACCGGAAAACAGGTGTGGAAATACGCCAAGCCGGGCAAGCCGAGCGGTCGCAACTCCTCCAGCACCTGCGCGGTGGTGGATGGCAAGGTGTATGCAGCGCTGAGCACCGAGCTGGTGTGCGTCGAGGAGAAGGACGGCAAGCTCCTGTGGTCCACGCCGCTCGGCATGAGCGGTCCCGCGGCCTCGCCACTGATCATGGGCGAGCATGTTTACATGGCCGCTGGCATGGCGAAGGCTTTTTCAAAGGCCGACGGCAAGCTGGTGTGGGAGCAGAAGCAGGCGAAGGGCAACACCGCGAGCCCCACCTGGTGGGCACCCGCCAACGGCAAGCCGCAAGTGGTCATCAATGGCAACAACGCGCTCTACGGCCTGAATCCCGAGAATGGTGATTTGCTGTGGACCGCCGAGGGCGGAAGCCAGAGCACGCCAGTGGCGAGTGGCGACTGGTTGGTGCTCTACAGCGGCACGGAGGGCGTGGGCCTGCGAGCCTATCAAATGCAGGCCGATGGCAAGCCGAAGGCCGCGTGGTCGAAATTCTGGATGACGCGTCGCTACACCGGCAGCCCGATCATTCACGAGGGCAATGTGTACCTCTGCTGCGGCGAGAAGCACCAGTGCATCGACCTCGCCACGGGCACGGAGAAGTGGGTCGTGAACGAGGTGAGCAGCACCATCACCTCGCCGTTGCTGGCCGATGGCAAGCTGCTCGTCTATGAGAACAACGGCACCCACGTCCGCATGGTGAAGGCCACCAACAGCGCCTACGAGCAGCTCGGCCGCGCCAAGACCGATGCGCTCGGATGCTCCTCGCCCGCCATCGCAAACGGCAAGCTCATCGTGCGCCAGAAGGACAAGCTGGTGTGCTTTGATTTGAGGCCGGCGCAGTGATCGGAGGGCGGGATTGCATTCCCGCCGATGAAAAGGGTCGGAATGCAATCCGGCCCTCCCATTTACTGAATCAACCCAAGCGTCCTCTTCTCCGTCGCACTGCGAAACGCGGTATCGACGATCTGCTGGCCGATGCGGGAGATGTCGAGGCGGAGAGGGCCGATGAGCGGGGCGCCGGTTTCGAGGTGGTGGATGACGTGCTCGATGGGATTGCGATTCGGCGCGGTGATGACATCGACGGGCACGTCGTAGCCCTCGGGGCGGCTGCGAGTCTGCACGCGGATCGTCTTGTCGTAGTCGTAGCAGGAGATGGTGCCATCGGTGCCTTTGAGCACGAAACCGCACTTCGGCTGCGGTTGATGCGTCCACGGATCGGTGAAGGTGCCCCAGCGGGTCTCCGATTTGCTCAAACCACAGCTATAACGGATGGCGGTGATGCTGTGCTCATCGACTTCGAGGCCCGGTGTGGTGCTCCAGGTGCAGGTGACCTCCAGCGGCACCTTGCCGCCGAGATGCCAGGTGCCGAGCGTGGTGCCGTAACCCATGTAATCGAGCAGCGATCCCCCGCCCTGCGCGGCGCTGTAAAACCAGCTTGCGGCTTTTTCGGCGGCGGTGGGCTCGTTTTCGATCTTGTCGGCACCGTGGTAGAGCGGGCCGCGATTGCCACCGTGGTGATGGAACTCGGTCACTTCGCCGATGAGACCTTCGAGGATGAGGCGATGCGCCGTCTGCTGCCCGGCATCCCACACGAGCGGCCAGTTCACCGTGAGCAGTTTGCCGTGCGGATTCATCGCGGCGATCATCGCATCCGCCTCCGCTAGCGAGCCAGCGAAAGGCTTCTCCATGATGATGTGCGTGCCAAAGGGCGCGACCTTCTCCACCCACTCGCCGTGCTTTGAGGCGGCGGGGCAAAGAATGACGATGTCCGGCTTCGTCTGCTCCAGGCAGGCGCGGTGATCGGTGAAGACCTGCTCTGCGGAGAGCCCAAAGTTCTTCGCTGCGCTCTGCATGCGTTCTGGTTGCTCATCGCAGATGGCAACGATCTCGGCATTCGGATGCTCAAAGGTCTGCCGGAGCAGGTCGCCCATGTGAAAGTGGTCGAAATTGATGCCGGCGATGCGCCATTTGGGGCTGGTGGTGCTCATGGTGTGGTGATCGAAGCGTGCGCCGCGATGGATGCCAAGCCGAATCTTGATGTAGGCCAGCTCAGAGACCTAGCCCACAGGCTGCCCGCCTTGGCAAGAATCCCGCTCCGAGGGCGTAAAACCTTCGCGTGAACCTTGGGGCCATCAGCTTTCTCTCCCTCAGCCTCGCCACGGGCATGACTCGCGGCGCGGGAGCGGTGTCGGCGGAGCAGACGGCTTTCTTTGAGAAGAATATCCGGCCGATCCTCATCAATCGCTGCTACGAATGCCACTCGGTCGAGAAGGGCAAGGCGAAGGGCAGCCTCACGCTCGACTCCCGCGAGGCGATTTTGAAGGGTGGCGACAGCGGCCCGGCTCTCGTGGCCGGCCAACCGGAAAAGAGCCTCATCATCGAATCCGTCCGCTATCAAAATCAGGACATGCAGATGCCGCCGAAAGGTGCCCTGCCCTCGCAAGAAGTGAAGCTGCTCGAAGAATGGGTGAAGATGGGCGCACCCGATCCACGTGAGGTGGTGGCCGCGAAGGGTGCTCACGGTGGTCCGCGCACGATCAACATCGCCGAAGGCACCAAGCACTGGGCCTTTGCTCCAATCTCGAAGCCCACCGTGCCCAAACAAGCCGCGGGTGATCATCCCATCGATGCCTTCATCACGGCGAAACTGGCTGAAAAAGGCCTCAAGCTCTCGCCGGAGGCCGATGCGCACACCTTGATCCGCCGCATCACCTTTGACCTCACCGGGCTGCCGCCCACGCCGCAGGAGGTGGAGGGCTTTGTCACCGAGCATCGCGAGCAGCCGAAGGCCGCGCTGAACAAGCTCATCGACCGTTTGCTGGCCTCGCATGCCTACGGCGAGAAGTGGGGCCGCCACTGGCTGGATGTGGCGCGTTACTCCGACTCGAACGGCCTGGATGAAAACATCGCGCTGGGCACCGCGTGGCGTTACCGCGACTATGTGGTGAAGGCCTTCAACGATGACCTGCCCTTCGACCAGTTCCTCATCGAACAGCTCGCCGGCGATCTCTTGAAGTCGAAGGACATCGCCACCCGCCAGCGCCGCATCACCGCCACCGGTTTCCTCAATCTCGGTGCCAAAGTGCTCGCCGAGCCGGACAAGGACAAGCTGCGCATGGATGTGATCGACGAGCAGATCGATGTGATGGGCCGCGCCTTCATGGGCATGACGCTCGGCTGCGCCCGCTGCCACGAGCACAAATTCGATCCCATCCCGCACGAGGACTACTACGCCCTCGCCGCCATCTTCAAGAGCACCGAGAGCTTCAGCAGCGACCGCATCGGCGCCCTCAGCACCGCCTTCGAGGCTCCGATGGGCGACTTCGAGGCCTTCGCGAACGTGAAGGCCGCCGAGTGCGTGCTCGACGAGCAAAAGTCCGCCATCGCCAAGCTTGAATCGGAAGCCACAAAAAAGCTCAAAGACGAGATTCGCTCGCAAGCGGTGGCTTATCTCATGAACGCGGCCGCACTGCCTGCCGCGCCCACCTTGAGCCAGGCACGCCCCATCGCCGAAAAAACCGGCCTGCGCCCTCACATCCTGCTGAACTGCCGCGTGTGGCTCGCCGCGAATGAGAGCCATCCATTCTTCAAACCCTGGCAGGAGGCCCTGCGCACGCGTGGCGCTGTCTCGCACCTGCGGGAGTATTACACGCTCATGTTCAAGCAGGCCTCCGCCTTGAAAGACTCCAAGGCCGAGAAGGATAGCAATTCCCTCCTGCATCAGGCCAAGGCAGCGCTCGAAGATCCGAAAGGCTTCCTCGCTCTGCCGCCGGAGCCCATCATCCTCTATCCGAAGGCCGTGGCGGACAAAATCCGCTCAATGATGGACACGATGATGAGCACGCAGAGCAATCTGCCGGACCTGCCCACCGCGCTGGCCGTCACGGACTCGCCCAAGATTCTCAAGGAACTGCCCGTGCACATCCGCGGCAGCCATCTCTCGCTCGGCAAACCGGTGCCACGTGGGTTTTTGCAGGTCGTGCAGGCCTCGCTGAAGAAAGAAACACCCGCCTTCAAGCCGGATCAAAGCGGCCGACTCGAGCTCGCCCGCTGGCTGGCCAGTGCCGAGCATCCGCTCACCTCCCGCGTCACGGTGAACCGCATCTGGACCTGGCACTTCAACCAAGGCATCGTCTCCTCCGTCGATAACTTTGGCCTGCTGGGACAAAAACCCACGCATCCCGAGCTGCTCGACTACCTCGCCCGCTGGTTCACCGATCATGGCTGGAGCATCAAAGCCCTCCACCGCCTCATTTTGACCTCCAAGAGCTACCTGCAAAGCAGCGAGGCCCCGCAAATCGCCGAAGCAGACCCGGAGAACCAGCTCCTGTGGCATTTTCCCATTCGCCGTCTCGAGGCCGAGGAGATCCGCGATGCCTTGCTGCATGTCGCCGGCACGCTCGATACGGCCACGGGCGGCAAGACCATCCCGCGCCGCAATCGCGAGTTCGTCTTCAACCACACCTCGAAGGACTTCACCACCTACGGCAGCACCCGCCGCGCCCTCTACCTGCCGGTCATTCGCAACAACCTCTACGACCTCTTCCAGCAGTTCGACTACCCCGATCCTGCCACCTCCACCGGCCGTCGTGAAAGCAGTGTCGTGTCCCCGCAGGCCCTGCTGCTCATGAACAGCGATCTCTCGCAAACTGCCGCCGAGGCCTTGGCGAAGCGTTTGCTCGCCCAGCCCGACCTCGAGGCCCGCATCCGTGCCGCCTGCGGCCTCGCCTACGCCCGCGAGACCACCGATGCCGACCTCCGCCGCTGCCGCGACTTCCTCACCGCCGCCGATGCCACGCTCGCCTCCACCGAGGCCGATCCTGCCAAGCGTGAGCAGGCCGCCTGGACACTCCTCGCGCAGACTTTGCTCATGAGCAGCGAGTTCATCTACCTGCGCTGATTTCAGTGTGAGCGTGATGCATTTTGCCCGTGCGCATTTGCGCCAATTGTTTCATGTTGTCGCATGTCTGAAGCCTCTTCCACCGAGCCCGCCCCTATCGCAGGATCCCTCCTGCTGGCCTCGCCTGTCATGGATGACCCGAATTTTTCCCGCACCGTCATCTTCATGGCCGCACACAGCGCCAAAGATGGTGCCTTTGGCTACATTCTGAACCGGCCCCTGGAACAAAAAGTGGGTGATCTACTGCCGGATCAGAACCTCGGAGCTCTCGGCGATGTGCCTGTCTTCGTTGGCGGCCCCGTGGCCACGGACAAGCTCGCTTTTGCCTCGCTGCAGTGGAATAAGCGAAAGCGCACGCTCCGCTGCAAGACCCATCTTTCCGTGTCCGACGCCATCACAGCTCTCAAGCGCGGCCATGACGTCCGCGGCTTCGTCGGTTACTCCGGCTGGACCGGCGGCCAGCTCGAGAATGAGCTCCGCCGCCGCTCCTGGATCACCACCCAGGCCCGCCCACTGGTCCTGACCGTCGATCCCCCCGCCGAGCTCTGGGACGCCATCCTGCACGACATGGGCCCCGTCTTCGGCCTCATGGCCGGCATGCCCGGGGATGTGAAACTCAACTGACCTACACCCTGGCGAACCAGATCAGGCAAAATAGGTATCATCCTATTTTGCCATTTTGCTACTTCACCCTCAAGGCCTCCAGAACGGCGGTCAGGTTGCGCAAGCTCGTTCAGAAGGGGTTCAAAATCAGGCCGGTAACCTTGGGGCAGCACCTGCGGTCTCGAAGGCTGGTCTTGAAATTGACCCAGGTTCAGGCCGCTGAACGTCTGAACACTTTGCGCGAACACTATGAACGTTGGGAACGTGACGAGGTGGCTCCGACGGCCTCCTTTTGGCCACGCCTCATCGGTTTCCTCGGCTCGTATCCGGTGGCTGTCCAAACCCCGGCTGACCAAGTCTTGATGGCTCGAAGGATCATGGGGTTGAGCCAGTTTGCCTTTGGTCGGAGGATTCAGGTCATCGCGAAAAATGTCCGCGAATGGGAGCACGGCGTGGCGAAACCCTCCCCGGCCATGCTCGCAAAAGTGCAGCAACTGGTGACTGACACTCCGGTTGTCGGACTGGCAGCCGTGTGATAGTCATCGGCCCGTGAAGGATTCAGGCACCTCTCTTATCACGGACAAAGCCTCTCTGATGGCACTCATCACGGGAGCAGTCACTGGGCTTTCGGTGGCGCTCTTTAGAAGTTCCATTGTGACCATACCTGGCTTTATCGCCGGCACGCAGCTTCAACTCGTTTTGATTTTGGCGCTGTCGGTGATCTCAGCGCTGGTGACCGTAATTCTTGCCCGGAAGGAGTTCACGTCACGGTTCCATGCGCCGGGCGAGGCGGGCCGCCTTGGTATTCAAGCGGGTGTCTTCTGCGCTCTATGGGCGGGAGCAGTCCTTACCGCGTTGGCAACATGGGACGCCAGCGGGGCGGACAGCGCCTCTCTGGATCGGGCACTGCGCTCGCGAATGTGGCTTGTCTTTTCGGTCAGCCTCGCAGCCCTGCTTCCTAGCGTGCTGTGTGGTTTTGTTGGAGGGTTGATCGGGGGGCAGGTAGCTCTCAGGAACTGGACGGCCGCTTCGGCGGACACGTTGCCAGCGATTTTTCCCTGGCTGCGATGGGTCAAAATGGGGGTCTCCGTGATGGCGGCACTCCTTCTGGCGTCTCCCATCTCATTCCTCGGTCGAGCTCCGGTGATTGACCCACCTCCTGTGGTCGCGGCTCCTTCCATTGCTCCAGTTCCACCGGCCCCCCCGCCGTTTCGCTATGATCCGCCCAAAGACATCAAGTCGGCCAAGATCGGCGAAATCCAACCGGACTTCACCAAAGTCATCCCTCAAGTGCAGAGGGATTGCCCCGTTGCCCTGTCGCCAGACGACGTGATGGTCGCTTTTGGAGATGCGGCCGGATCGCAGCCCGCGATTGGCATTTTCGATCTTCATCGGTTCACCAAAACCGCGTCCATTCAGGTTCCTGCATTTCCTCATGGGAATCTGTCCTGGTCTCCTGATCAGAAATCCATCGCCTGCACGATTGGCGAAGGAAAGTCGCGCCGTGTGTGGATTTTGCGAATTGCCGAAAGCAGGGCCATCGAGTTACCGCGTCCGCCTGGAAGAGACGTGCCGGGAGGTGATCTCCACTGGTGGCAGGCTGGAGAACTTGCCTTTTTTCCTGATGATGAAGCCCCTCTGGCTTTCGATCTCGACAAGCTCGTGCTATTGCCGTTGGAAGATTCCCCGGCATACAAGAAGCTCGACGACATCAGCAAAAGGCTTTGGAAGGAAGGCTCAAGGGAGACTTGGCCGGGCCAGACGCATTGGAAGCTCGGAGTGCGCACCCTGATCACATCGGCTGTTCCGCCGTCGCGCCGTGAACCAGACGGCCCCTGGCAGTTGTCCGGCCAGAGTGTCTGTGCCTTCACACACCCCAGCGTGCCCATCTCCTTTGGTCTCAAGTCTTTTGGCGTGGACGAAGGCGACAAGATTCTTTGCTCAGATGATGGCTCGAAGCTGATGCGCCTCATGAATGGAAAGATCGAGGTGACTTTCATGAAGCAGACGACCTGCCCCGACCTCGTCTTTGAAGTGGAGATGCCGTTCCCGGTCGATGAGATTGAAAACACGGGTTGGAGCACTCAGGTCAAAGACAAGCAGCTTTGCCTGATGATCTACGCCCCTCTAAAGAATCCGCTAAATGATCGAGTGGTTGGGCCGGACTACAATCAAGTGCGTGCGCTCGCCCGCTTGCTGGAGTGGAAGGGCCGCCAGGGTGTTTTTATCGTTCAGACCCATGATGGCAGTGTCCAGGCAGGCGATGTGGCCTCAAGCCTTCACTATTGGGAACCTGGAAACATGTCCGAGTGGAAACCTGAGACCACCCGCAATTGGTGGACCACCATCAAAACGGCTAGCTCGCCACTTCCTGCCAAGCTTCCCGAACTTCCCACGCCTCAACTCTTGGACTTAACCCAGGGCACGTCCGTGATGATTGTGACGAAGGCCATCGAGAAGCCCCACGAGCCGCCTCCTCAGAAAGTGACAGAGGTCGCACCGCCACCTCAGCCTCCTGCGCCCCCTCCTCCGCCAGCCATCTCGGCAAGTGATGTGAAAGCGTTTGTCTCTGAGCATCATGCCAAAGCCTCAAAAGGCGACCTTCAAGGCATGATCGCAGACTATGAAGCGATGGTGGACTTCCTCGACAAGGGCTTGCTGACGAGAGATGCGATTGGTGCTGACGAACAAGCGCATCGAGCCAAGTGGCCAGTGGGCAGCGAAAAGATCATTGGTGAGATCCGCATTGTCCAGGAAGGCGGACTTTGGCAGGCAGAATACACGATCGAGTTCTACAACGAAAACGAAGCCGGTGAATGGCACAAGGGGCGTGCAGACCTCACGCTGCGACTGAAAGAGGCTGGGAAGACGCTCTCCATCACGTCGCAGCGGGCCAAGGTCTATGATGTGACCAACAGTAAGCAGTCACCGAAGGCTCCGGCTGCTGGAGCCGCACAACAACCACAGGGCGTGCCGATTAGCGTTCCCAAGCCTTGCTTTGTCGCAGTCACTCGTGCCAAGGATTTGGGGCAAATCGAGTTCACCGATGAGATCAGTTTCGCGGGAACCCTCACCTGGCATCGAACGTATCGCGAACTCTCACCAGATGGGAAGGTCGTGAATGTTTGCCGCGCCATCTATGAAGGCAATGGAGGAGTGCTTCCCAACCGGCAGGGTGCCCGCATCTACGTCGGCTCTCAAGGCTGGCACAGAACCATGGGGACACCGGCATTTGTTCGTCTGTGCGAGCGAAGCGCGGCTGCTTTGGTCGGCAGGGAGTTCATCTTTCAGTTCACCCAAAATGGGATGATCGAGTCGAACACCGGCACCACTTTCAAGCTGGTGAAGTAGATGGGGAAAGCCTTCCCCTCGCGGCGACTTCGTGGGCCGCTCCCCCTTCGAGCGGGGAGGTTTCCCCGCAACGCCCCTCACTTTCGACACGCCTCGGCACGCTCGATCTTCGGTCCAGCTCACGCCACCGCTGTTCTTGGTGCATCAGTGATCGCAGGCGCCGCCTTCCATAACGCTCTGGCAGCGTTCACCCATGCACGTGTGCCCTCCCCCACCGCCAACGGCCCGTCTGGCATCGGCTCCTTCTTCGTCCGAATGGCAGACCAGCCGTTGCCCCGGCCTCCCTTGGCCGCGTCACCAGC
>CALMTT010000341.1 GCA_937872615.1 uncultured Verrucomicrobiaceae bacterium
CCGCAACGAGCCGCATGGCGCCGAGTGGCGGCAGGCCTGCACGGACCTCGGCATCCCCGGCGAGCGTGCGCGGCATACCCTGCCGCTGCCGCGCAAGGAGGTGAAGCGCAACCTGGTCTATGTGTGCCCTTCCTGCCAGCATGTGGCACGACGCGTGAAACGCTTCCGCCGCCCCACGGCATGCAAAAAGTGCTGCGATGCGCATGCTGGCGGCGCTTTCGACGACCGGTTCAAATACCGCCTCGTGTCGAAAGAGGGCTGAAGAGCTCAAAACGGCAGGTCGTCATCGCGCAGGATCGTTCGCGGCCTCTCGGGCCTCAAAGCGGTGCGTCCGCCATTCTTCTTCCGAAACGGGTCAAACACCACATCGCTGCCATCGACCTTCATTTGATACACCATGCGCAAAAGCACGCCGAGACGGCCTTTCGGAAAGCCGGCCTTGTTCGCAAACCACGCGAGATACTCCGCCGGGATGTCATAGATCGGAACGCCCTTCGGCGGGAAGTGCGCGGGGCCGAATTTGCCAAACGGCATGAAGGTGCGCCCGATCTCCTCGAGGTCGTGGCGCATCTGTTCGGCGAGGTCGCTCATGTCGCGCGAGCTTTACCGGACGTGCAAATCCTGCGCAATCATCCTTTGCGCCGCGGCAGCTTTGCGTGAAGAAAACCTGCCCCCGATGACTGACCTCCTCCAGCACCCGCTCTGCCATGCCGCCGACCTCGGCAAGGCCATCCCGCCGCACGAATTTGGCGTGTCGGTGTGTCTGCCGCTGTGGAGGCATGTCATCGGCTATGAGGAAAAAGATCCCGATGTCGTCGGCAGCTTTCAGAGTGGCTATCCGCGCTTCTGCTGCCCGCCGGCGATCAGCTCGCTCTTCGCGATGGCGGAGCGTGAGTTCGCGAAGGAAGGCGAGCGCTGCCTGGTCTTTCCACGCCTCGTGCATGCGCAGCGCTGCCTCGATTTCATTCAAACCGGTCGCGCCACCGCGTGGACGGACGAGCGCCTCGGCGTGGCCATCTTTTCCGCCGCGGCCTACGATGAGGCGCGGCGTTTCTGGCGCTTCTGCGGTGAATGCGTGAGCACACGGCAGGCCGCCGATGCGCTGGGCATTCATCCCGCGGGCGTCACCGCGATGCAGGGCCATGAGGCCAATCAAACCATCCGCGCCCGCATCGCCGCACTTGCCGGTCAACAGCCGGAGGATGTGTTTCTCTTCCCCAGCGGCATGGCGGCGAACTACGCGGTGCATCGCATGCTCACCACGCTGTTTCCCGGCCGCAAGACCGCCCAGCTCGACTTTCCTTATGTCGATGTGCTGAAGCTGCAGCAGCGTTTTGGCAGCGGAGCCCATTTCCATCCGATGATTCGCGAGAGCGAGTATGACGATCTGCGTGCGTTGTTGAAGAACGAAGCTCTCGCCGGTCTGTTTTGCGAAGCGCCGAGCAATCCGCTGCTCCGCTGCGTGGACTTCGAACGCCTGCTGGAGATCCGCCAAGCCAAGCGACCCGACACACCTATCATCGTCGATGACACCATCGCCACCGTGGCACATGCCGATGCGCACCGCGTGGCCGATGTGGTGACCACCAGCCTCACGAAAAGCTTCTCCGGTGCCGGCGATGTGCTCGCTGGCAGCGTCGTGCTGAACCGCCGCTCGCCACATCACGCAGCTTTTTCTGCCTTCCTGCATGCCAACGCCGATCACGAGCTCTGGCGTGGCGATGCGGTGGCTCTCGAGCACAACAGCCGCGATTTCGTCGAGCGTGCCACGCGCATGAGTCACAACGCCATCGCGCTGGCGGAGCATCTGCGCTCGCATCCGGCCGTCGATCGCGTCTGGCATGCGAAGGTGGATGGTGGTCGCGGCTACGAGCACATCCGTCGTGAGAAAGGCGGCTACGGCTGCCTTTTCTCCTTCACTTTGAAGAATCCTGAAGCACGCAGCCAACCCGTTTATGACGCGCTGCGTGTCACCAAAGGCCCCAGCCTCGGCACCAATTTCACGCTCGCCTGCCCTTACACGCTCCTCGCGCATTACGACGAGCTGCCTTGGGTCGAAAGTGTCGGCGTGAGCCGCTGGCTGTTGCGTGTCAGCGCCGGTCTCGAAGACACCGCCGACCTCATCGCACGGTTTGACGAGGCGATCGCGGCCTAGACCGATTCTCGGAATGAATGTCTGAAATGACCGGCGAGCGCGGTGGCTTCAGTGGCAAGGAAAGAGCGAGGAGGCTATTGGGACAATAGCTGACGAGCGAATGACGCCGCCAATGAGGCTGCCCCGCCGCCGGGAATCAGACAGACATTTTGAGAACCGGTCTAGAACACACAGGGCTTGCCAAAATGATGCAGCTCGCGGCATCATCAGCACATGACCACGCCACCACCTGCGAGGCTGCTGCCCGTCTTTCTCTTCAACGGCGCCTACATCGCCATCGCGGCGGCGCTGTCGGTATCGCGAAAGAATGGCGAGTTCATCTTCTATATCGTCGTCATGCTCGTGCTCATCGCCGTGATGAGCCTTGTGCACAGCCGGGTGAAGCTCACCACCGGGCTGCTGTGGGCCTTTTCGGCTTGGGGGCTCGCTCACATGGCCGGCGGACTCACGCCGCTGCCTGCGGGATGGCCTTACAATGGCGATCAAGCCGTGCTCTACAGCTGGTGGCTCATTCCGCAGCGGCTGAAGTATGATCAAATCGTGCATGCCTATGGCTTCGGCATCACCACCTGGCTTTGCTGGCACATCCTTCGCAACGCCCTGCGCCAGCCGGATGGTGGCGCGGTGCGGCCCACCTTTGGCATGCTCACGCTTTGCGCCGCGGCGGGCATGGGTTTCGGTGCCTTGAATGAGGTGCTGGAGTTCGTCGCCGTGCTCACCATCCCAAACACCAACGTCGGCGGCTATGAAAACACCGCCTGGGACATGGTCTCGAATCTCGTCGGCTCAGTCATCGCCGCCGTGGTGATCCGCGTCACCACATCGCCTGAGAGAGCGCCGGGTGCCTGACGTTCATGGCGCATGCGCTTCCTCGTCACCGCCTTGCTGCTCTTCACGCTCTGCCCGCTGCTTCATGCCCAAAAAGCGAAGAAGAAGGCCAACCCGACGAACTCCGATGACATGTGGGTGACCTCGCCCGTGCCGGAGTTGCCGGCGAACGTCACGCATCACATCTTCACCAGCGCCTCGATGAAGCGCGAGGTGGGCTACTGCCTCTATTTGCCGCCGGGCTATGCAAAGGACGAAAAACGCCGTTATCCCGTCATTTACCATCTGCATGGTGCCGGCGGCAATGAGACGCGCAGCGTGTATTCCGCCAGCGTGCTGCACGAGGGCATCCTCGCGGGCAAACTGCCGGAGATGATCATGGTCTTCCCGAATGGCGGACGCGCCACCATGTATCAGGACAGCGGCGATGGCCGATTCATGGCGGAGACAATGATGATCAAAGAGCTCATCCCGCACATCGACACCACTTACCGCACGCTCGCGGACCGCAAGGCACGCTGCATCGAGGGCTTCAGCATGGGCGGACGCGGCTCCACGCATTTCGCCATGCGTCATCCGGACCTGTTTGGCTCGCTCTTCAACCAAAGCGGCAATGTGTATCATGTCTCCGATGTCTCGAAGGCACCCAACACCTACCTCGGCAGCGATGCGGAGCGTCTGAAGGCCAACGATCCGTATCTGAATTTCGAAAAGAATCTCGCCTTCATCAAAACAGACCTTCGCATCCAAGTGGCCTGCGGCACCGCGGACCCCGATCACCTCGCCACCGTGCGTGAATACCACGCGGCGCTCACGAAGGCCGGTGTGCCGCATAGCTACTTCGAAGTCGAAGGCCTCGATCACAACCAGAAGAAGATGATCGACGGCCGCAAAGCCACGTGGTTCGACTTCCACATCGAATCACTCAAGCTCAACCACATCGACCTCCACTACCTCAAACCATGAAAAAGTCCCTCTTTGCGTTCTGTGCGATCTTTTGCGGCCATTTGATGGCTGCTGAGCCCACGCTGCTCTTCACCGATGACTTTGCCCGCGACGAAAAAACGCCCGGCAAGGAGGACATCGGCAATGGCTGGACCAGCAACAGCGGCTGGCGGGCCAAAGGGCACCAGCAGGTCGATCTCGTCGATGGCGTTATGAACGTCACCAAACATGCCGAAGCTGATCACGGCGTGGCCATCTTCCACAACGTCGAGTTTCAGGACGGCATCGTCGAACTGCGCTTCAAGCTCGGCGCAGGCGACGACCTCGGCGTTGATTTCGTCGATCGCGAGCTCAAAACCGTGCACGCCGGTCACCTGTGCATGGCCCGCGTGACCAACAAAGCTCTCACCATCATGGATTCGAAGACCGGCGGCATGGACAACAAGATCCGTGAACGCCGCCAAGCCGGCGACAAGTCCCCCGAGCTCGCCGCGCTGCTCAAAACCAAGACCAAGGCCTTCAAGCTCGACCTCAAACCCACCCACTGGCACACCCTGCACATCACCGTCTCCGGCAACACCATGACCGTGAAGATCGACGACCAGCCCGCCGGTGCCTTCTCCAGCGAAGGCATCGCCCACCCCACGAAACGCATGATTACCCTCGCCGTGAACAAGTCCGCCCAAGTGGATGATGTGAAGGTGTGGCGGACGAAGTGAAGATGCGTCTTGCCTGCTTTATCCTTCCTTTTGTCGCCTCCGCCTTTGCGGAGCCGCAGCATGAGGTGGTGCCTGACTGGCCCCGCTTGCCGGAGGGACATGGACTCGGGGTTTGTGCCGGAGTCGGTGTGGATGCGCAGAACCGCGTGTTTGTGTTTCATCGCAGCGGGCGGACGTGGTCGAATCCCTTTCCGAAGGAACCCATTGAGGCACCGACGATCAGTGTGATCGATGGCGCGACGGGCCAGTTGCTCGCCACGTGGGGTGAGAGGCGTTTCATCATGCCGCATGGCCTCAGCATCGACGCGGAGGGGAACGTATGGCTCACGGATGTCGGCCTGCATCAGGTCTTCAAGTGCTCGCCGGAAGGCAAAACGCTGCTCACGCTCGGCGAGGCGGGCGTGCCGGGCACGGATTCGAAACACTTCAACCTCCCCACCGATGTCGCCGTGATGAACGATGGCTCTTTCTATGTGAGCGATGGTTACAAAAACACCCGCGTCATGAAGTTCAGCGCCGCCGGCCGCTTCGAGCACGAATGGGGAACCAAGGGCCCTGGCAGTGGCCAGTTTCATCTGCCACACGGCATTGCCCTCGATGCGAAAGGCCGCGTGGTCGTCTGCGATCGTGAAAACGAACGCGTGCAGCTCTTCGATGCCCGCGGCGAGTTTTTGGAGGCGTGGAAGGGCCCGCATCTCGGCAAGCCCTATGGCATCGCCACCACACCAGACGGGCATGTCTTCCTCATCGACGGCGGATCTCCCTCCGTGCGACGAGAGCAGCGCGGCAAGGCGGTGGAGCTCGATGCGGCTGGCACGGTGAGGGACACCTTTGGCTCGTTTGGCAAGGCAGCGGGCCAGTTCCGGCTCGGACACGACATCGCCATCGGTCCGGATGGCGATGTGTATGTCGCGGAGGCCACTGGAGCACGTGTGCAGAAGTTTGTGCGCAAGAAGCCGGTCAGGAACTAGTTTCTGCCCATCATGAAACGCGTCCTCGCCCTGCTCCTTCTGTGCTCCACCACGCTCTCCGCCGCGTTGCCGGGCGCTGAATCACTCGCAAAGCTCATCACGAAGCAGTTCGACACCAACTCCGACAGCATCCTCGACGCTGGCGAGTGGCAGACAGGCATCGCCGACAGCTTTTCGAAGCTCGACGCCAACGGTGACGGCCTCATCAAACCTGAGGAATCTGAAAATCTCAAAGGCGACATTGCCGAGGAGTCGGGCGACATCGCCGCTGTGCTCATCGTGGCCTTGATTCAGCAGGTCCTCGCCGCCCTCGACAGCGACGGCGACAAGGCGGTGAGCCGCAAAGAATACGACGAGCTCTCGCTGACCATTTTCACCCGCCTCGACGCCGACAAGACCAACAGCCTCACGCTCGCCGAGTTGTCCGAGCTACCAGTGAAGCTCATCGCGAAATAAACGCCTCGATCTCGCTCCGTGTCGGAATCGAAGGCTGTGCGCCCGCTTTGAGCGTCGCCAGCGCTCCAGCCCCGTTGGCGAACGAAATGTCCCCCGAAACGGCAAACGCACCCGCAAACGTGTCGCCCGCGCCAACCGTGTCCACTGGAGTAACCTTCGGCGGCGCAAACTCGGCCACGCCGGCCTCCGTGAGGCTCAGGGTGCTCTCCGCGCCACGCGTGATGATGAGCTGAGCGCACCGCGCCTCCTTCAAATCGCGATTCGGCGTGATCTTCGTCGCCTCACCCTCATTCACGATGAGTACATCAACGTCGAAGCGATCCGCCAAAAACGCCTCACTCAGCGGCGACGGGTTCAAAATGACCTTCACACCGGCTTCACGGGCGATTTCCGCCGCGCGACGCACCACCGGCAGCGGACACTCGAGCTGCAACAGCAGCGCATCGGCTCCGCGAATGCGTTCGGCTTGGTTTTCGATGTCGGCGGGCGTGATCGCGTGATTCGCGCCCGGATTGACGATGATCGAATTCTCCCCCGCATCATCCACGGCGATGAAAGCGCTGCCGGTGGGTGCTTCGGAACGTGAGATGCCGCTGGTGTCGATTCCCTCGGCTTTGAGTGCCTCGATGTAGCGCGTGCCGAAGTCATCCACGCCGACGCAGCCGATCATTGCCACGCGTC
>CALMTT010000342.1 GCA_937872615.1 uncultured Verrucomicrobiaceae bacterium
AACGGGGGCTGGAGGTGCTGGAGCGGCTGGAGCCTCCACCGCGGGCTGCGCGAAGGGATTAGCCTGACCGTTGGCAGGCTGGATGAACATCGATTTGCCCGCCAGCATGCCGCCAGCGGGAGCCGCGGGCGCTTTGGCCTCCACCGGAGCCGCGAGAACGGCCGCTGATGCCGGAGCCATCGGCTCGGATGAAGCCGTGAGAGCGTGGAAAACCTCGTTGGCGGGCAGTTGGACGCGAAAATCGCGTTTGGCACCCGAGAGCATGTTTCGGAAGCCAAGATCGGCCACGCCGTCGATGAGCGTTCCGAGGTTCACGATGCAGCCGTTGGGGCCGTTTTGCTCCTGCAAGAGGCTCTGCTCGATGCTCGTCGAGACCCAAACCGGGACCATCGAAGGATTGAAGCCCAGATCATCCTGGCTGTGGCCCGTGAGCAACGTGGCGAGTGTGAGCTTGGCCTTGCCCGCGGTTGCGGCAGGCGGCATCGCCGGAGGCTGAGCTTGAGCCAGCGGCATGGTCAGCCCGGTGGCTACCATCGTCGGAGCAGCCGGGGGAGCCGGAGCGGGTTCAGGTGCAGGCGCGGCTGCTGGGGTGAAAAGGCTCGCCATGGCGCGATCCAGTCCGCTCGTGGCGGGAGCTGGCGGCGCGTCGACGGCTGCGGGTGCTTCTACCGGTGCTGCCGCGGCGAACGGATTGAAGCTCGGAGCAGGCGAAGGCGCAGCAGCAAACAAGGCCCCCGTCGAAGGAGCGGCTGCTGGTGCCGCAAAGGGTGATGCCGCTGAAGCAGCACCAAATGGCGAGGCCGGGGCTGGCGAAGGCGCGGCAAACGGTGATCCTGCTGGAGTAGCCGAGGCAGGTGCAGCACCAAACGGCGACACAGGAGCTGGCGATGCCGCCGCGAAGGGTGAGCCTGCCGGAGCAGCGGCACCAAACGGAGACGCCGGAGCTGGTGAAGCTGCTGCAAACGGCGAACCACCGGGAGCCGGTGCCGAGGCCGCGAACGGAGATGCCGCAGCGAATGGTGAAGCGGGGGCCTGCGCAGGCATCGGAGCCGCAGCGGCCGCAAATGGCGACGGATCAGGCTCAGCAGCAGGTGCTGCCGCGGCAAAAGGAGACGCAGATGGTCCAGCAGCTGCGAAAGGCGATGCCGGTGCGGCAGCCGCAAACGGTGAAGCAGCTCCCGGCAGCGGCGGAGGTCCTGCCGCGGCAAACGGGGAACCACCTGCAGCAGATGGAGCCGCGGTGCCGAAGGGTGAGGCAGGTCCTGCGGGCGGTTTCGCCGCCGCAAAAGGGGATGCCATGCTGCCTTCCATCTCCACCGGAGGCTTCGGAGCCGGAATGGCGGCGGCGAAGGGGCTCATCGGGAAGGCAGATGCGGGCGGGGTGGGCATGGAAGCAGCCTTTGCACCATCCACGCCCGGACTTGCGGCGGCGAACGGTGATGCCTGCGAGGCCAGCGAACGCGTTCCAGCGATCAGCGAGGACACTTTACCCATCGGCAGAGGCACCACTCGCGGATCTTGCGGCGAGACAGGCCCTTGGAACAGCCCGGGGCAGACACGATAAATTTCAAACACCGGCACCGCCGGCTTTCCACTGCGCAGGGCCTCCTCGAGCAAGTTCGGCGGAAGGGTGATCGGCTGGTCGGGCGATACAACGCCGCCGCGGACGAGCTCCGGCGGCAACAAGCCCATCACATCACCGACGGTCAGCGGCATGTTGGTGGGCGATTGGGAAGCCATGCTGAAGGGAGACATGCCGCCGTGGGCATTGATCGGAGGCGCATCAAGGGCCTCACCACCAGAGGTCTTAAATAAAGGCGAGCCAGCCATTTGAAATGGCGACGCAGAGGCAGACGGAAGGGCCGGGGGGGCTTGCATAGGAGGAACGGATTGAGAGCGTGCATGTGCCGGAGCTCCCATTCCAACTCCCCCGCCCGCTGCCGCACCCTGTGGCAAATCCGGCCCCGCCCCGTTCGGAGGAGAGCCGTTTTGAAACAGGGTTCGGAAGGACAAGGTCATCGCTGGCCTGAGCAGCCCGATTCAACAGTCGAAAATGTATCAAACCGGGCCAGTTAATCTAGAAATTATAAATGATTGGGTGATTTCACCAAATTATCTAACTTAGATTAATTATTTGGTAAGCTAAATTCAACGCTTTTCTGGAGCCGTTTTGAATTTTCTCCTTTTTGCCCGGCTTTTGCCTGCCAGCCCTCCCTGCCCTGTGAGCCACCTGTCGTCCTGCCACCCCACTTTGGAGCCTCTCGGAAAACTTTTTCCCCACAGGATTTTCTCTTGCCAAATGAAGCTTTGCCCACAATATCCGCGTCCCGCAAACGACCCCTTCGTCTAGCGGTTAGGACACATCCCTTTCACGGATGCGACACGAGTTCGATTCTCGTAGGGGTCGCCACTCTCTCCAAAGAGAGCTTGGCACGCTCAAGATGCTTCGAAGCATTTACTTTCTGCTTTACTCTACTGTCTTCTTTTTCTTCTTCCCCGCTTTCTTGGGATCGGCACCGCCGTTCGGACTCAGGCGCTTCCACCAGTCGGGGCCTTCGGCTTCGATCTTCGTGTTGGTTTCCAACAAGCGGCCTTTGAGTTCGTGGAAGCGCTGCGATTCCTTGTCTTTGAGGTCGGTGGTCTCTTTGGGGTCGTTTTGCAGGTTGTAGAGTTCAAACTCGGTCAGTTCGGCATTGGCGAGGATTTTCCAATCATCCACCCGCATGGCGATTTTGGCGTTGGGGGCCATGTGGAGTCGCCAGAAGAGCGGTTGAGGCCTTTCGAGCTTCTTCGCACTGCCATCGAGAGCGGCGAGGGCGTTGACGCCGTCGAGCGTGCGATCCTTGGGCACGTCGACACCGGCGATGCCGAGCATGGTGGGAAATACATCGCTGCCGATCACGGGCACGTCGCTGGTGCTGCCAGACGGAATTTTGCCAGGCCAGCGGGCGAGACCAGGCACGCGGATGCCGCCTTCGTGCAAATCGCGTTTGCGACCGCGGAGACCGCCGCTGGAACCGCGACCGGGGGATTTGATGCCATCGCCCTCGGGGCCGTTGTCAGAGGTGAAGAAGACGAAGGTGCTCTCGGCCAGTTTTTGCTCGTCGAGCGTCTTCATGAGCATGCCAAAGGCGTGATCCATCTGCGTGACGTTGGCGTGATGCTCACGCTGCACATCGTCGGTGAGGTCCGGGTAGAGCGCCTTGAACTTCGGGTCGGACTTGATCGGGTAGTGCGGCTCGTGCGTCCACACGGCGAGGAAGAAGGGCTTCGCGGCATCGCGCTTTTCTTTGAGCCAGGTGATGGCCTCGCTGACGACGAGCGGCGCGGAGTAGCCCTGCATCTGGCCGACTGGCTGGCCGTTGCGGGCGAAGTTGTTCGGGTTCTCGTGCGAGGGACCGGCGTTGTTCTGCGTGGCCAGCCACCAATCGTAGCCGTGGTCGCCCGGCTGCGGCTGGGCGGGGTTATTGAAGAGGCCGTTGAGATGCCATTTGCCGCTGTGGCAGGTGCTGTAGCCCGCTTTTTTCAAAAGAGAGGGCAATGTGATCTCGCTGGTGCGCAGATGCACCTCCGAGCCCTCGGCAATCCAGGTGTAAACGCCATTCCGATGCGGCGTGCGCCCCGTGAGCAGGGCGGAACGCGAGGGACTGCACACCGCGCTGCCGGAGTAGCATTGCGTGAGCCTCACGCCCTGCTTCGCAAAGGCATCGAGATTCGGCGACTTGATGATCGGATGGCCAAAGCAGCCCAGATCACCGTAGCCGAGGTCATCGGCGAGGAAGAGGATCAGGTTCGGCTGGGCCGGAAGCACCGACGCGGACAGGATGAAAAGGAAAGCTAGGAGGCGCATGATGCCGGTTCAACGCTCCCGCCGCCGGCGAAAATTCCGTCTTTCCGGCATTCCGGGCACAATTTGCGCTTCTCCCATCCGTTTGGAGACGTAGCTTTTCACACCATGAGACTCCCATCCCTCCTTCTGGCCAGCCTGTTGATGTTCTTCACTGCCGCGCTGCACGCCCAGCAGCGTGTGGACGAGCGTGAGCTTCAAAACTGGGCGGACCGTGGTGATGCCGATGCGCAGTTCGAGCTCGGCGTGCGCCAGATCACCGGCGAGGGCATGGAAAAGAATCCGAAGGCCGGTGCCTCGTGGATCGAAAAGGCCGCCAAGCAAAAGCACCGCCAGGCCATGCACGTCCTTGGCACGCTTTATCAAGACGGTCTCGGCGTGAAGAAGGACCTCGCCAAGGCGCACGAGTGGTATGAAAAAGGTGCTGCGGTGGGTTTTGCCATCTCGCAGCATGCGCTGGGCATTCTTTATGAGACCGGCGAAGGAGTGACGAAGGACGCAGCCAAGGCCGCCGAGTGGTTCAAAAAGGCCGCGGAGCAAGGACACGCCCAGTCACAGACCGCCTACGCATCGAAACTCGAAACCGGCGGCGGCGTGCCGAAGAGCACCGCCAAGGCCGCGCTGTGGTATCTGAAGGCAGCGCAGCAGGGCTACATCCTCGCCATGAGCCGGATCGCGAACCTTTACTACACCGGCCAGGGCGTGCCGGTCGATTTCCGCCGGGCGAAGGCGTGGTATCAACGCGCCGCCACCTCGGAGGACCCCTGGGCCTCGAACAACCTTGCGTGGTTCCTCGCCACCTGCCCCGATGAAAGCCAGCACAATGGCGAGCTCGCCGTGCAACTCGCCCGTCGCGCCTTGAAGCTCGTCACGGAGGTCGCCCAGGAGGAAGAGCAGCCCTACGAGATGATCGACACCATGGCCGCCGCCTTGGCCCGCAACGGCGAATACAAAGAAGCCGAACTCTGGCAAAAACGCTCCCTCGCCCTCCTCGGCGAGGACAAGGAAGTCGCCGCCGAAGACCGCAAAAAGCTCGAAACCGAGTTCAACACGCGCCTGAAGCTCTACCAAAAGAAGACTCCCTTTGCCGAACCCGAGGCCGCGGGCGAAGAAGGTGCCGAACCCCTCCCGCAGGACACCATTCTCCAGGAGCAGGGCATCCCCGAAACCCCGAAAAAAGCCCCGAAGAAGCCGAATCGCGGCACGGTCGTTTGATTTCGACGGTCAGAGCCCATCCAGATAGCGGAGAAAAGTGCTCAGTAAGAAGTGCTCCGTGCTCAGATTTGCTCTTGCGCCGCGTTTCATGCTCCGATCCTGTCGTTCACCTCTCCGATCTTGCTTAAAACCCCACTGAGCACTGAGAACTGAGCACTTTCCTACTCTTCGCTCTCCGCCCTTTGCTCCACGCGCCCCATGTCCACCCTCACCGTCCGAGCCGCCAGCCTCCCACCGCCCATTCCGGGCCTCAATCGCGCTTTGCGGAAACCGAAGAAAAACATTCCGCAGACGAAGATCGAGCGGGATCACATCCTCGCGAAGGTGCGGGAGTATGCGCAGCAGGTCGGCCTCGTGCCGCCCATCCCGCTCGAGGAGCTGGCGCAGCACACGGAGAAGCTCATGGCCATCGAGGGCTTTGACGCGATCTACCGCGACTATATCGGCGTGCTCATGGCGAATGAAAGCTGGCGCGAGCACCTCGCGACCGTCCCTTTCGAAAAACGCCTGCTGCTCATGCCGAAGTGCCTTCGCGTTGAGAGCAAGTGCCCCGCGCCCTTTGATGAGTTCGGCCTGCTCTGCAAACAATGCGGCCTGTGCAGCATCCAGGACTTCCAAAACGAGGCCGAAAAGCTCGGCTACGCCGTTCTGGTGGCCGAAGGCAGCGCCATCGTGATGTCGCTCATCCAAACCGGCAAAATCGAAGCCATCGTCGGCATTTCCTGCCTGCCCGTTTTGGAAAGAACCTTCCCGTATGTGGAAGCTGCCGCCATTCCCGCTGTCGCCGTGCCTTTGCTCCAAGACGACTGCATCGATACCGTCGTCGATATCGACTGGGTCTGGGACTACATCCATCTCACCAGCGAGGACAAAACACGCCGCCTGAACCTCAACGAACTGCACGACGAGGTGAAGACCTGGTTCACCCGCGAGTCGCTCGATGCGCTCATGGGTGCCCGGCGAGGCCACACCGAGGAAATCTCACGCGATTGGCTCGCCCGTG
>CALMTT010000343.1 GCA_937872615.1 uncultured Verrucomicrobiaceae bacterium
TCCCGTCGACGGCTCGCTCGCCTCGATCCGTCTCGGGAGAGGTCACGTCCTCGCCCTCCCCGGGCTCGGCGCGGCGACGGGCACGGAGCTCCGCGAGGTGCTCGAGGCCGGTTCAGGCCTCAAAGCGGGCACCGATTTCCATTTGGCATTCTCTCCCGAACGCGAGGACCCCGGCAATCCGCAGAGTGATGTGGCCCACATCCCGAAAATCGTCGGTGGCTTCACCCCTGAATGCCAGAAGCACGCCCTGAGTGTTTATGGCCGGGCGATCAAGACGCTGGTGCCCGTGGAATCCTGCCGCGTGGCAGAAGCGGTGAAACTGACTGAAAACATTTTCCGCGCGGTGAACATCGCCATGGTGAACGAACTCAAGGTCGTCTATGCCGCGATGGGCATCGACATCTGGGACGTGATCGATGCGGCAAAGACCAAACCGTTTGGTTTCATGCCCTTTTATCCCGGACCCGGCCTCGGAGGCCACTGCATCCCGATCGATCCCTTCTACCTCACCTGGAAGGCACGCGAATACGGACAGGAGACGCGCTTCATCGAGCTCGCTGGCGAAGTGAACACCGCCATGCCCGCCTACGTCATCCAGCGCTGTGGCGAGGCTTTGGCAGAAAGCCGCCAGACCATCCGCGGCAGCCGCATTCTCATGATCGGCATCGCTTACAAAGCGAACGTCGATGATGACCGCGAAAGCCCCGCCTACGTGCTCTGGGAGATGCTCGAGAAGCAGGGTGCGCAGGTCGAATACTATGATCCGCATGTGCCAGTCATCCGTCCTTCCCGAGAGCATGCGCAGTTCGCCGGCCGTAAGAGCGCCGAGCTCACCACGGAGACCGTCGGCAGCTTTGACCTCGTGCTCGTGGCCACACATCACAAGGCCGTGGACTGGCCGCTCATCGCTCAAAACGCCCGCCTCGTCGTGGACAGCCGCAATGCGCTCAGCACGTCGATGAAGGGCAAACCGAATTACTTCAAAGCATAAGGCATGAAAGCACTCGTCACCGGCGGAGCCGGATTCATTGGATCGCACATCACCGAGGCTCTCTGCCGCCGTGGAGCCTCCGTCATCGTTCTGGACAACCTCTCGCTCGGCAGCCTCGACAACCTCGCCTGGAAACAACCCGGCGATCAAATCGAGTTCGTCGAGGGCGACATCCGCGATCAGGCCCTGCTCGCCAAGCTGATGCCCGGTGTGGACTGGGTCTTCCATCAAGGTGCCCTGCCCTCCGTGCCACGTTCCGTGGCCGAGCCGCAGGAAAGCAATGAACACAACCTGCAGGGCACGCTCAACGTGCTGCTCGCCGCCCGCGATGCGGGTGTGAAGCGCCTCATGTTTGCCTCATCGTCGTCGATTTACGGCAACTCTGACGCCCCGGCGAAGCACGAAGGCCTGCCGCCATCACCGCTCTCGCCTTACGCCCTGCAAAAGTATGGCGGCGAGCGCTATGCGCAGCTCTTTCACCAGCTCTACGGCTTCGAAACCGTCTCGCTGCGCTACTTCAACATCTTCGGACCTCGTCAGGCCTTCAATTCGCCCTACTCCGGCGTCATCGCGAAATTCTGCACCGCCATGCTCGCGGGTCAGGCACCGGTGATTTTTGGTGATGGCAGCCAGGCTCGTGATTTCACGTTTGTGGCCAATGCCGTGAACGCGAACCTCCTCGCGGCTGAAGCTCCCGCTGAAAAAGCCGCGGGCAAGGTCTTCAACGTGGCCTGCGGAGACTCGATCGACCTCATCCGCCTCGTGAAGGATCTCAACCAGCTCACCGGCCAGCAGCTTGAGCCTCAATTCCAGCCCGCACGCGTCGGCGATGTGCTTCACTCGCTCGCGGACATCCGCGCGGCCAAGGAAGGCCTCGGCTACGAAGTCGTCGTCAGTTGGGAAGAAGGCCTCGCCCGCACGCTCGACTTCTACCGGCAGAGTGGCGGATCTTGACACGATCTATTACCGTGACTTGCAAACCGGTCCGTAAAAAGCATTTGCCTTGCATGGTAACCGTAGCACCAACCAATATTTTTATATGAGCATTGATCTTATCCATGAAAAAGTCCTCGAACTCTTACTCGCTGAGAAGAACAGGCAGACATGGACGCACTATCTCGACATCGGAGCGGGACATGGGAGCTTGATAGAAAAGGTGAAGGCTCGCATCCCCGTGAAGACACATGTGTGTGACTATACCGATGAACTCATGCGGGTTTCCGGACAAAAAGTTGATATCGTAAACCTGAACAACGAGCCATTGCCCTACGCTGATCACACTTTTGATGTCGTAACAGCCACCGAGGTCATTGAACACTTGGAGAACTTCAGAAGGGTCGTTCGCGAGATCCACCGAGTGCTCAAACCGGGCGGGGTTTGCATCCTCAGCACGCCGAACATCTTGAATCTCAATTCACGGCTCCGGTTCCTGTCCTTCGGTTTCTGGAATCTTTTCGGACCTCTACCAGTCAGAAACAGCGCCCTTTATTCCACAGGAGGACACATCAACCCCGTCTCCCTGTTCTATGTTGGCCATGCCATTTTGGACGCGGGATTCGCAGATGTGACCGCACATATTGACCGATGCCAGCGCTCCGGCATCCCGAAGCTGTGCCTGTTGTATCCTTGGATCAAGCTGATGGGATTGCTGGCGCTGCGCAAAGAACGTGTGCGCTATAAGACAATCGACGACTCCAACCTGCCACTGGTGAGCACAATGAACAATATCAAGCTGCTGCTCGGCAGAACCATCATCACCAAATCAACAAAGCCATCTTGATGCTTCAGCCCCAAAAAGCTCCTTCTCTTCATGAAACATAGCTCTCCCCTTGTCTATTCCCTACGCCATCCGGGCAAGGCTCTTTGGAAACTCTCCCGACACCTCGCAGGAGGCGTTGCCAAACCGCGCACAGTTGCGGAGAGTGGCCTCGATCAAAAAACCATCGCTCTGTTTTGCCTGGAGGAACAGCGCAAGTTCAACGCCACTTGTGACAACATGTACACCTTCGGCGGCAGCCTCCAACGACAACGCTTGGAAAACTTTGCCCGTTGGTCCGCAAGCCGCCATCCGGGCGATTTGGTGGAGATTGGAGCGTACCGTGGAGAGACCAGTCGCAGGTTGGCGCAAGTGGCAGCCGAAACTGGCCGAAGGCTCATCGTAATCGACCCTTGGATGACCGGCGGACAAGATTGCGACGGAACCGAATACCAGCAGTTCCTGGATAATATCGCTCCATATCAGCAACATGTGGACGTTTGGCGCAAATCGTCTCAGGAACCAGATGTCATCTCCGAGATCAAAAAACGACCTCTGTGCTTTGCCTTCGTTGATGGTCTCCACACCCTCAAGGGAGCCTTCTCGGACACGATGGCCGTAGCGCACACAAAAGGCATCATCACAGCGGATGACGTGCGCTACAACCATGACCTAGCCTTCGCGCACAACCATGCAGCCGCTATCCTCGGCCGCCGCTCCATCATCGACCCCAATATGCGTGAGGCATATATCCTGCCCACAGCTTACTAGAAATGTCTTCTCAAAAGCCTCGAGACTGCTCCTTTGCTGTTGTCATCTCCTCGTGTGATGCCTACAGCGATCTTTGGCCGTACTTTTTTCATTTCTTCTTCAAACACTGGGCTGATGCACCACTGCCCGTTTATCTGATCGCGAACGAGCGCCAGTATGATGATCCAAGGGTGAAATCAATGCTGGTCGGACCGGATCAGCAATGGGGCACCAACACACGCGTCGCAATCTCGCAGATTGATGCGGAGTTTTTGCTTCTCCTGCTTGACGACTTTTTCTTGGATGCACCATTCCCGCAGGAAGCCTTCCAACACACACTTGCTCAGTTCCAGGCCACTCAAGGCCGCCTGCTTGAACTGCGGATTCACGGGAGACAGGGCAAGCCGATCGAAGGCTCGTGTTTCCGCCGCTCCGATCCGGAAAACCTGTGCTCTGGCATCAACTCCAACCTGTGGCACCGCGAGTTGCTGCTAGACATCGCACAGCCAGGTCTCAACATCTGGCAATGCGAAAGCTTGGTGCGCAAAAAACTGCATGAAGGTGAGCGACACTTCTACTTCATGGACGAGGACGCTCCTCGTCAGATCTCGTTTGTCGAGGGTGTGCGAGGCCGCTTCTGGAAGCCGGAAGGCATCGAATACCTGCGGGCCAATGGCATTCATCCCGATTTGAAACGGCGTCCTTGCCCCACTCAGGGCAATGGTTTTTTCCCGAAGCTGATTCGTAGCTTCCTGAAGCGGCGCATGCAGCGGCAACGCCTTGAGCCTCTGGCAGACCAGTTGATCAAACCACTGCGACTGCCATGATCAAGCGAAGGCCCTCCCGCTCAATCTCCAGCAAGCTCAACAGGGTTTTGCACGACGCTTGCGCCCAGGTTTCCGCCAGACTGAAGCCGCTGCGCATCATCAGGCAGGCTGACAAGGTGCCTTCCCCAGACCGCAGTGAATGGATTGACGAAGCGGGACGCATCAATGTGGACAACACCTTTGAGTCTGAGTTCCATTCAAAAGAGATACCGGCGTCCTTTGAATGGCCTGCGTTGCCCTTGATGACGCTTCACGATGCCTGGATCACGGGCGACCAAGGGCAGATTTTTCTCAAAGATGGGACTTTTCTATCCATCTGCCCCAGCCTGCGTCATTTGCCTGAACGCAAAGTAAGGCGGCCTATGGCGCTGCTGGGACGCCGGCTCGAAGGCGTCTATTTTCACCTGACTGGCGTTGACCATGAAAACCATGGACATTTTCTGCTGCAGCATCTTCCCAGACTGCTCGCGGCTAAAGAGCGACTCCGAGATTACGCCAACACTTGGAAGGTGATCGTGGCTCCGGGTCACAAACGCTGGCAGGCACGTTACCTCAGGTATTTTGGTATTACGGAGGACCGTGTCATCGAGGCTTCGGTTGGCACGCTTCAGATGGAAAAGCTTCTTTATGTGCCGATGCCGCATGGCAACACCTACCTTTGCAACCCGCGTTTTTACCGCGACATCCACAGTCATCTCACTTTGGCCGCAACCGAAGTGCCCACCGGTCATGAAGGCCCCATTCTCTTTATCTCACGCCAGGACGCCCCTGATAGGCGATTAGTGAACGAGGCATCAATTGTCAGAATCTGTCATCAGGTGCTGGGAGACGTTCGAATTGTCCAACTCAGTAAACTGGATCTTGCAGAACAGATTCGCCTTTGTGCATCGGCACGTCTCGTTATTGGCCCGCAGGGACAGGGGATGACCGTGGCACTCTTTGCCAAAAGAGGGCTGTTCGTTGTTATGGAATATGGGAAAGAGTTCAACTCGCTAGGCTGGTGCAGGGCTTTCTGTGACGTCGCCAGTCTGCTAGGAGTTCCGACGATGCGGTTGATCAGCGGGACTCCCCCCGATGATTCTGGTGGATGGAGCTACCCATCCGACAAGTTTCACGAAGAACTCGTCCGCCTTCGTAGCCGCTTGCCAAACCTTTTTTCGATCAACACTTGAAGTGCTCGTCCCACGCCCCATTGCTACCACGTAGCGCGACAGAAACAGAACAGGTTTGTTTACAGACTCAGATTCCAGTCAGATGCGGTCTCAAATTCGTCATTTAAAAGAACACATCCTCCGCGCCGCCTGCGTCGCCGGGGAAGGGCATATCGCCAGCGCCTTCTCGATCCTGGACATCTTGTGGGTGCTCTACCATGGCCTCTTGCGCCACGACCCGGCAAATCCGGCCGATCCGGCGCGTGATCGCTTCGTGTTGAGCAAAGGCCACGCCTCGCTCGGCATCTACGGCATCCTCGCCACGCGGGGTTTCTTCCCGATGGAGGAATTGAAGACCTTTGCCTCCTCCAGCGGTCGTCTCGGCGGTCATCCAGACTCGCGCAAGGTGCCGGGCGTGGAGGCCTCCACCGGCTCACTCGGTCACGGCATGCCCATGGCGGCCGGCATGGCCCTTGGGCTGAAGATTCGCGAATCAAGCTCCCGCGTCGTCTGCATCGTGGGCGATGGCGAGTGCAATGAAGGCGCGGTGTGGGAGGCGGCGCTGCTGGCCGCGCATCACAAGCTGGGGAATTTCACCTGCGTCGTCGATTTCAACCACTCCGGTGACCGTGCGCTGATGCTCGGCGACCTCGCCGCGAAGTTCCGCTCCTTCGGCTGGGACGTCGTCGAGATCGATGGACATGATCATGCGCAGATCGAGGCCGCGCTGAAGCCGCACGGCGGTGATGTGCCGCGTGCGGTGATCGCCAGCACGATCAAAGGAAAAGGCTGCAAAGAGATGGAAAACAACCCCGCGTGGCATCACAAGGCCCCGAAAGCGGACGAACTGGAGGCCGTGCTGGCGCAACTGGCATGAGAAAGCAGTTTGTCACCACCATGGAGCGTCTGCTCGACGAGGATCCGCGCCTCGTCGTGCTGCTCGGAGACATTGGCGTGTTCGCCTTCCGTCACGCCTTCCAAAAGCATCCGAAGCGCGTCATCAACATCGGCATCCTCGAGCAGGCCACCGTGAGCGTGGCGGCCGGTCTGGCCAAAGAGGGCTTCATTCCGCTCTTTCACAGCATCGCGCCTTTCGTCGTCGAACGTGCGTTTGAGCAGATCAAAGTCGATTTCGGCTATCAGGCCCTTGGCGGGCACTTTGTGACTGTCGGTGGCTCGTATGACTATGCGGCGCTGGGCTGCTCGCATCATTGCCCGGGCGATGTGGAGCTCATGCAGGCCGTTCCTGGCATGCAAATCCTCGTGCCGGGCCATCCGGCGGAGTTTGACTCGCTGATGTCGCAAACCTTCGCGAGTGGCAAGCCGACCTACCATCGCCTTTCGGAGCGTTCGAACCGCGAAGCCCGTCCGGTGACCTTTGGCAAAGCGGAGGTCATTCAGCGTGGCAACGGCCCGGTGGTCGTCACGGTGGGCCCGTTCCTCGATCGCGTGATCGAAGCCGCCGCTGGCAGCGATGCCACGATCCTTTACTACACCACGCTGGCGCCGTTCGATGCTGAAACCCTTCGCGAGCATGCCGGTGATGGCCGCATCCTCTGCGTGGAACCATTTTACGAGGGCACGCTGGCCGCCAGCATCACGAATGCGTTGCGTGGCAAACGCATCGCCCTCTCCAGCATGGGCGTGCCGAGGAAATTCCTGACCGATTACGGCCACGCCAGCTATCATGACGAGTCCTGCGGCCTGCTGGCGGCGGACATCCGTGCCCGTCTCGACGAACTCCGCCATGTCTGAATCCTATTTCCATGACGACGCCGGCATCGCGCTGGACGGCGTCCCGCGTCATCTCCTGCAAGACGGCCGCGTGCTGCTCACCGGTGCCTCCGGCGTGGTCGGCATCCACATGGCCGCGGCCTTCCGCCGGTTGATTGATGAAGGCTCGAAGCTGCGCCTCCGCGTGACCTTCCAAAGCCCCGTCACCGGCGTGGTGGCGCAGATGCTCGATCATCCGCAAATCGAGATCATCCGCGGTGACCTCACCGATCCCTCTTTCCGTCGCGGTTTGGACCAGGCGGAGTTCATCCTGCATGCCGCGGGCTATGGACAGCCCGGCCGCTTCCTCGAAAACCCTTCGAAGACCATCCGGCTGAACACAGAGGCCACGCTAGACCTTCTCGAAAAGGTGCCGCAAGGCGGCCGCTTCCTGTTTGTGAGCACGAGCGAGCTCTACGTCGGCCTGCCAGCCGGTGAGGCGAATCGCGAAGACAAGATTGGCAGCACGAACACCACGCATCCGCGTGCCTGCTACATCGAGGGCAAACGCTGCGGTGAGGCTGCCTGCAATGCAGCACGCGCCAGCGGCATCCAGGCCGTCTCGGCCCGTCTCGCCCTCGCGTATGGCCCCGGTGCGCGTCCGGATGACCGGCGTGTGCTTTACACCTTCATCGAAAAGGCGCTCAAGCTCGGCGAGATCGCCATGATGGACCATGGCGAGGCACGTCGTGTGTATTGCTATGCTCCCGATGCCGTGCGCATCATGCTGCGTGCGGCTCTCGAAGGCCGCGAACCGGTTTACAATGTCGGTGGTCGAGGCGTGCTGCTCATTCGCGAGGTGGCGGAGAAAATTGGAGCCCAACTCGGCGTGCCGGTGAAGCTTCCCGAGACCGCCAAACCACTCGAAGGAGCGCCTGCTGAAGTGGGCATCGACATGGGGCTTTTTGAGCGGGAGTTCGGCGGGCTCAAATACGTTGACTTTGATGAGGGACTTCGTAGAACCATCGCGTGGCACCGGCGGGAACGCCCGGCTGGTGCGTGAATGAAACTATGGCTCGTTATCTCGTCACCGGCAGCGCCGGCATGCTGGGTTCCTCGCTTCGCCGCCTGCTGGGCGACGAAGGCGCGGTGTATTTGACCCGCGAAGATGCGGATCTGACCAACTTTGAGGCCACCGCGGCCCTCTTCCGCACCCACAAGCCCGAGTTTGTCATCCACTGCGCCGCGGTCGTCGGTGGCATCGGCAGCAACAGCATCCATTCCGGCGAGTATTTCCGGAACAACATCCTCATCAATCTCAACGTGCTGGAGGCCGCCCGCCTCGCCGGGGTGAAGCGCCTGATCTCCTTCATGTCCACCTGCGTCTTTCCGGACAAGACGCCCTATCCGCTCAACGAGCAGAACCTGCACAACGGAGCCCCGCATCCCTCGAATTTCGGCTACGCCTATGCCAAGCGCATGCTCGAGGTGCAAAGCGCCGCCTATCGCAAGGAGTGGAACTGCGATTTCATCGTCGCCATTCCGACGAACATGTATGGCCCGCATGACGATTTCGCCCTCGAAGGCGGCCACGTTATCCCTTCGCTCATTCATCGCACCTTCCTCCGCCAGCAGGCTGGCGAGGATTTGCTCGCCTGGGGCACCGGCTCGCCGCTACGTGAGTTCGTGTATGTCGATGACATCGCCAGGCTGACCCTCTGGGCGCTGGAAAACTATCGCGAGGAGGATGCCATCATCTTTTCCTCCGGCATCGAACGCAGCATCAAGGAACTCGTCGAGATCGTGGCGGACAAGATGAAGTTCACCGGCAAGATCGTGTGGGACTCCACCAAGCCCGACGGCCAGTTCCGCAAGCCTTCGGACACCACCAAGCTCCGCCGTCTGCTGCCGGACTTCCAGTTCACTCCGCTCGACGAGGGCATCGAGAAGTCCGTCGCGTGGTTCAAGGCCAATTATCCCAACATCCGTCAATGAGCGTCCATACCATCCAGCCCGCCGATATCGAAGCCATCATGGGCGAGCCGATCAGCGAGCGGCTGAAAAAGCGTCTCGCGGAATTCGACCTGCGTTTCACCGAGATCACGCCGCAAGAGCGTGACCAGTACATCCTAGAGACCGTCCGCGCCCTCGTGAATCCAGAGATCAAGGTCGCGGGCGAGCATCGCATCGGCGATTGGGAACGCGGTTGGGGGGAGAATTTCGATCTCTTCCGTCAAACCGGTAATCCCGATGCCGCGGTGCCGCTTTACTTTGGCAAGCATCCCATCGTGCGCTGGCGTCGCCGCTGGGTGCGTCCCGTGTCCGAGTCCTTCGACTACCGCATCATCTGTCTGCTCGTCGAGTTTGCGATGGAGCGCTACATGAAGGAAGCCGCCGGTATCTATGAATTCGGCTGCGGTCCGGGCTATCACCTCCTGCGAGCCCGCCAGATCAATCCCACCGCGCACCTCGTGGGCCTCGACTGGACCACCGCCTCGCAAAAGCTGCTCAACGGCATGGCCGAGAGCGGCATCGACAAGAACCTCGAAGGCCGCAATTTCGACTTTTACCATCCGGATGAGACTCTCGAGTTCCTTCCGAACAGTGTGGCCTACAGCGTGGCCGCGCTCGAGCAGGTGGGACCGCGTCATGAGGCCTTCATCCAGTTCCTTTTGAAGAAGAAGCCGGAGCTTGTGGTGCACTTTGAGCCCATCGACGAGCTTCTCGAGAAGGACGACCTGCACGACCAGCTCTCCGTCTTGTATTCCAACAAGCGTAATTACCTCCGGGGTTACCTTCCACGGCTCGAAGAGCTCGAAAAGGAAGGTAAGCTCACCATCCACCGCAAGCAGCGCGTCCACAGCGGCAGCTTCTTCATCGAAGGCCACTCGCTGATCGTCTGGTCCCCCAACCGCTGATTTTCTCTCATGAGCGATTCGTTCAACGTCGTCAATTTCGCCTCCGCCGACGAGCGTGAGCGCCGCAAGGGCATGGCCCGCCTCATCGAGCAGTGCCCCATCCCCGCCGAGGAGCGCATGGACAACATGGGCATCTTCCTCAGCTCGAAGACCTGGGCCCGCTTGAAGTTCATGGACTTCCTCTACCAGAAGATCGTCGAGGTGCCGGGAGTCGTGATGGAGTTCGGCACGCGCTGGGGGCAGAACATCGCCACCTTCGCCGCTCTTCGCGGGATCTACGAGCCCTTCCATCGTCATCGCAAGATCATCGCTTTCGACACCTTCGAAGGTTTCCCGCACACCGCGAACCAGGACGGTGATGGCGGCATCATGCGCCAGGGCGGTTACTCCGTCACCGAGGGCTATAAAGAATACCTGACGAAGATCATGGAGTTCCATGAGGCGGAGAATCCGCTCTCGCACATCCGCAAATTCGAGCTCGTGCAGGGCGATGTGTGCGAAACACTGCCCGCCTACCTCGACAAGCACACCGAGACCATCGTTGCTCTCGCTTACTTCGACCTCGATCTCTACGCGCCGACGAAAAAGTGCCTCGAACTGCTCAAGCCGCGCCTCACGAAAGGCAGCGTGCTCGGCTTTGACGAGCTTAACGAGCACGCCACGCCCGGCGAAACGCTCGCCGTCATGGAGGCGCTCGGTCTCGGCAATGTGGCCTTGCGCCGCCTGCCCTACACCTCGCGCACTTGCTACTGCGTCATCGAGTAATCTGGGAATCACGTCATGTCTGATAGCGCCTTCACGCTCCTCGTCCCCTCGTGTGATGCCTATTCGGACACCTGGCCGTATTTTTTCCACTTCCTCTTCAAATACTGGCCGACGACTCACACTAAAGTTAACTTGATTACCAATGAGCTTACTGATCACGAACTGTGGTTTATCACCATCATGGGGGATTCTAGTCAGCAGTGGGGCGACCACAGCTGCAAAACCATCTCCCAAGCCCATAGCGAATTTGTCATGCTGATGATGGACAACTTCGCTTTTGAAGCGCTTAGCCCAAAGAAGGGCTCTAACACGGCCTTTGGAAAAGTTCGTTCTATTCGCGTAAACCTAATAGAAAAAGCCCAAAGTGGGAGCATAGGTACAAAAGTGGAGAACACATGTTTCCGACACGCGGATGCTCAAAGTAATAGCGACCGAAAACTCTTCTTGCTCGCACTGGAAGCACCGGAGCTTATTTCCATCACCGAAGATGCCTGCGGTTGGGTTTTGAAGAAAGCGGGACTAGCATCCCTTCGCCAAAACGTTCAGGTGTCCGTTCTACCGTGGCAGCCCATTCATCTAAAAAGGCAGTATAGATCACGCAGTTACCAACTTGCGGTGGCGAAGCCCACCGAAGAGCAGCCTGTCTCCGTTTGAACTGACCTTGGTAAAAAAGACTTTTCAAGAAGGCTAATGTCACATTCTCTATACTCATCAATTTGAAGATCCTGTTCACCAAATTCAAACACATCGGCGATGCTTTGCTGCTGACCCCAGTCATCGCCTCGGTGAAGCGGCAGTATCCCAGCGCAGAGATCTGGGTCTGGGTGCGTGTCGGCACCGAGGGGATCTTGGCGGCCTGCGAAGGCATCAGCCGCGTGCTCACCAGCGCTCCGTCGGGAGGTGGCAGGCGTTCGCGCGCAGGCCTCCTGCTACAGGATGTCCGCAACCTCATGCTCGTGCGAAAGCAGCACTTTGACCTGGCCTTTGATTTCAGCGATGGCCGGCGCGGTTGGTTGCTTGCGTCTACCAGCGGCGCCAGGTTTAAGGCCGTGTCCTCCACGGACGCCATTCCTGCCATCTGGAGTCATCTGTTTGACCGCTGCCTGCCCTACAGCGAATGTGGCTCCCATCGTGTCATCAAGGATTACGTTCTCGTGCAGGACGTGATGAAGCTTTCCGGAGACATACCTCCCCTGCAGTTCACACGCGCCAGAGCCGATGAGCAATGGGCCAAGGATCAGGGACTCGAAAACTGCACCGTCATCCACCCGTCCACACGGTGGAAGCGCAAGTCATGGCCCCTGGAGCGCTGGATCGATCTGTGCACCCAGCTTGAAAAGGACGGCCACCGGCTCGTTCTCAGCTCCGGCCCTAGCAGCGATGAGGTGGCCTTCTGCGAGCAGATCAAGTCGGGCGCGACCCTTGACGCGGTGCTCACGCGCGGCGCGCTCACCTGGGCGGGAATGGCAGGGCTGTTGTACAACTCACGCTTGTTCGTGGGCGTGGACACCGCCGCCATGCATCTCGCGGCTGCCTGTCAGATTCCCATCGTGGCGCTTTTTGGCCCCACGGTGGAGGACGTCTGGCGCCCCTGGTCCTGCGAGCACCGGCTGATCATTCCTGAGTACGATCGTAAGGAGTTGCTCCGCCCGGACGGCTATATGGACAGCCGTCTGCGTTCCATGGACCGTATTCTTGTGACCGAAGTTGTCGCTGCCTGCCGGGAGCTGATGCAACGCCATCCCCATGAAAGTCTTCTTTCTCATTAATCAGCATGTTTTCGACGGGTCGGCGCACGCGCTGTATTGCTATCGAAACTGCTGGTGGCTCGCGCGGACGGATCCGGCCAGCAGCGTGGAGTTGGTGGTGCCTGGCGGGCTGGGTTTCGCGCGGGATGTTTCCGCAGTGTGCGCGAGTGATTTTGCTCTACCGGCCCTGCCAAACCTGCGCGTCACCGCCCTGCCTGCCATCCGCAATAGAAAGCGCGGACGAGGCATCACGGTCAATTTGCTCTACCAGGCCATGGTATGGAGGTATTTGCGCCGGAACGCCCGACCTGGGGACGTGCTGCTCACCGCCAGCTTTCTCAAGCTCTTTGCGTTTCTGGCCGGGAGGAAGGGCATCAAATCGCGCCTCAGGTGCGTGTATGAAGTGCATCAGCTGGAGGAACTCGACAGGCATCGCGCGCATCCCAAATCCGTCCGGGAACACGGCGTGCTCGCCATGGCGGAT
>CALMTT010000344.1 GCA_937872615.1 uncultured Verrucomicrobiaceae bacterium
CGCCGTAGTCCGGGCGGCTCACGTCCCACCACCAGCGCATGAACTGCCCGTCATTGGGCGTGGTGCCCAGCACCACCTCATAGCCCAGTGTGCGCATGAGGCTCCAAGGATCGCCGGGATCGGCGGGCAACAACCAGCCATTGATATTGTGCCGCACCACCTCCTCGTAATTCATGAGGCCGTCCTGGTCATGATCCGCCACGGCGTCCTCGAACACCGTCTTGTCCATGCTGCCGGGGTAAAGAGCCGCCCAGTAGTCCTCCACGGCGTCATCCATGCCATCACCATCCTGATCATAAGTGCCGCGGTTGGCGATGAGGCTCCAGCCAAAGGTAAAGGCCTGCGCGTTGGTGTAGCCATCGGAGTCCAGGTCTCCCGCGCCATCCGCCGGATCGTTTTTGTCCAGCCCGTAACCCAGCGAGGCGTAGTAATCCTCCAGGATGTCCGGCAGCTCGTCCCCGTCCGCGTCCGCGCCGAGGTGGAGCTGGCCGTCGAGCAGCGACTGCCCGGAGGCCAGGCCGCTGCGGGGGGCCTTCGGGTTGGTATGAAAGACATACAGCTCCTCGTAATCGGTCAGCCAGTCATGATCCGTGTCCACCTGCGCCGGATCGGTGAAGTGCTGCGTGCGCTCGTCGTAATTGCTCAGCCCGTCATTGTCATCATCCGCGCCGTTTTCGGGATCATCCGGCCAGGAGTCCGCTGCGTCCGGCACGCCATCGCCGTCCCGGTCCTCCCATGCCCCCGGATACTCGCTGCCGTTGTAGGTGAAATAGGGCTCGCCATTCCAGCGGTCATTGGGCCAGCCGTCCGCCGGGTCCGGGATGCCATCTCCATCCGTGTCCTGCCAGGAACCGGGATACTCCACGCTGTTGAACCAGTAGGTGGTGGACGAGTAGGGGAAAGGATCCGCCGGATCAGGAATCAGATCCCCATCCATGTCACTCCAGAAGCCAGCATATTCCACGCCGTTGTAGGTGAAGCTGCCATTGGGGTAGGCATCCGCCGGGTCGGGAATCCCATCAGAGTCAGCGTCCGCCCAGCTCCCGCCGTATTCGATCCCGTTATACCAGTAGCTGCCCCACGGGAAGGGATCGCTCTCATCCGGGATGCCATCGAAGTCGGAATCCTGTGACGGTGGGGAGTAGCCAGTGCCCGCCCCATTGTTGGCATCATCCATGTATGGGTCCTGCCAGTTCAGCAGGCCATCCGCGTCCCGGTCCATGTTCACGGGGTCACTATCCTCGTAATTGAGCAGGCCGTCCCCGTCCGCGTCCCGGTAATCATAAAAGGGGCCGCTCAGGGATGAGTAATGCACCACCAGCGGACTGCCCTGAATTAAGACGTAATACTCATCATGGTCCGAATAGCCGTCTCCATCCGTGTCCCAGGACCACGGATCAAACGGCGCACTCGGCGGCGTGTAATCCCGCTCCACCAGGTCACTCAAGCCATCCCGGTCCGAGTCCTTCGCGTAAGGGTCCGAGCCATACAAGGCCTCCTGCGCATTCGTCAGCCCGTCACTATCACTATCCGCATCCCACCAAGCCGGGTCCAGCCCCGCCTCATCCACCCACTCCTTGACCCCGTCCTGATTGCTGTCCGTCCAGTAAGACCGCGCCGGAGGCACCGGCCACAGGATCATCGAGATCATCAGGTAGGCATGCAGCGGCCAAAAGCGGCGGGACAAACGGCGAAACGGACTCATGCAGGAGGAATGAAGAAGAAGTTAACGGTTTGGGATTTGGAAAACAAGACAAACGAAGGCGCAGGCTGGCCGGGATTGAAGGGTGTGATGCTGAACGTGGGGACAAGTGGCTGGTGCTGCGTGGCCTGGCCTACATGCTCATGTGGCTCACGGGGTCGCTCCAGTCGCTGTAACCGGTGCTGCCGCCAACGGCGCGGACCTGGAAGAGGTAATTGCCGCCGGGTGTCAGGCCGCCCACGGGCATGCTGCGGCTGCTGGTGAAGAGCTGCGGGGTGTTCCATGGGCCGGGCGCACCGCCAGCGCCGATCAGCGCGTGGCGCAGCTCGTAGGCACGCGCGTTCTCGATGCGGCCCACGCGCACGATGAGCTGGCCGCTCATGCCGTTGAGGATGTCCTTGATCGTGGGCTGCTCCAGCGGAACGGAGGCGCGGTTCGTGCTCACGGCCTCGAACCCGCTCGCCAGCAGCTTGGCCAGATCATTGCCATGGTTTTCCTGCACATAGCCGGCCAGTTGCCGCAGCAGGACGATGAGGGCCTCCCGCTTGTTGTTCTTGTCCGCCGTGTCCGCAGGACCACCCAAGGGTGCCGCAGCCAGGGCGCTGCTAAAAGCCTGCACGGCGGTGTCCAGCGCGGCAGCCGTCACCGGGATGGCGGGATTCGGCGGCACCGCCCACAGTGGATCGGTGTAGAGATGATCATGCACCGCCTGGCCGGTCTCCAAGGTGGAGGCATCCGAGGCAGTGGTGAAACCGAGGAGAACGCGGAGCTGTGGCATACGTCTAGGGGTGGGCTGCGGCACAAATCCATCCCACGTCAGGCCGGGCGTGTCCCAGCGCAGAGGCTGGCCTTGCGCGTCCGTGCCGTCCCAAGTGAGAGGAATCTGTGCCATGGTGAGATGATGGAGGTGGTTGGTTCCCCGGCAGTCCCATCATTCCCGCCGTGGAAAAGGTTTGGTCCGTCATCGACGGAGTTTTGTCCGCGACGGAAAAGGCTTTGTCCGTCATGGAGAAGGTTTTGTCGGTGACGGAAAGAGTATCGTCCGCCATGGAAAAGGTTTTGTCCGCCATCGACAGAGTTTTGTCCGTCGTGGACAAGATTTTGTCCGCCATCGACAAAGTTTTGTCTGCGACGGACAAAGCTTTGCCCGTCATTGAAAAGGTATCGTCCGCAGCGGAAAAGGCATGGTCCGTCATCGACAGAGTTTGGTCTGTGACGGAAAAGGTTTTGTCCGCGACGGACAAACCTCGGTCTGCATGGCCGATTTGGCTCTTGAAAACCCGAAAACCGCCCGGCGGGACGATTACCTGACCGCTGACCGCTGACCGCTGACCGCTGACCGCTGACCGCTGCAAATTGCTCAATTGAAGATCAAGAGCTTTCTTGGGCAATACACCTTCCGCATCCAGGGGATCAGCTGGGGTGTGCATTGGCCATGAGCGGTTGGACTTCATGATTTATGCGGAATTATTTCCGGTATAATTCGGAACGGTGCCTCGAAGCAATGTATTTTTTCTCGCCCTGTATTCCGGGCTCCTAGCAGCCTGCCGAACTTACATCAATGCTGCGGAGGATGCCGCTGCTTCCCGCTTTCTCAACTGCCCGCAGGCGGCATCGATGTCCGGGCCGCGGGCACGGCGGAGGTGGGCGATGGCTCCGTGGGCGCGAAGGGCGGTGAGGAAGGCTTCGGTTTGCTCCAGACTGCTCGGCAGGTAGCTGCGGCCTTTCAGGCTGAGGCCGGTGGGATTGTAGCGGAGCAGGTTCACATGCATGCGGCGGCCGGTGAGGAGTCGCGCGAGATCACGGGCCTGCGCGAGGGAGTCGTTCACGCCTTCGAGCAGGCAATACTGGATCGTGGTGATGCGACCGCTGGCGGCCTGATAGCGATCCGCGGCCTCCAGCACTTCGTTCACATCAAAGCGACGGCCCATCGGCAGCAAATCCGCCCGCGTGGCATCATCGGGGGCATGCAGCGAGATGGCGAGGTGCACGCCGAGGCTGGCTTCAAGCAACTCTTCGATTCCAGGGACGATGCCGACGGTCGAGACGGTGATCTGTCGCCAGCCAAAGGCACCGAGTTTCGGGTCGGCGATGCGTTCGATGGCGGCGAGCACGTTCTTGAGGTTCAACATCGGCTCGCCCATGCCCATGAAGACGATCGTTCGGAGCACACGCCCGGTCGCATGGGCCTCGCGCCGCAGATGACGGAACTGCTCGACGATCTCGCCGGAGCTCAGATTGCGCTCGAAGCCGGTTTGAGTGGTCGCGCAGAAGTCGCAACCCATCGCACAACCCACCTGGCTCGAAATACATCCTGCGGCGCGATCTTCGCGATAGTCCGGCATGAGCACGCTTTCGACCGTGCGACCATCCCGCAGCCGCAGCAGCAGTTTCGCGGTGCCATCGGCTGAAACTTGCTTTTGAGCCAAAGTGCCTGCTTCAGGGGCAAACGCGGCCTTCAACTGCTCGTCGAGCCTTTCAGGCAGCAGGAAGTCGGTGCGGCTTTTGAGTTCCACCGCAGCCAAAAGCCCGCGAATGACTCGCGGAGCATGCGCGGCGTTGAAGCCATGGCTTTGCATCCATCCCACCAGCTCGGACAGCGAGAGGTCGGGCAGCGGACGTGATGGAGGCGAGGGAGACAAAGCGGGTCTCCGATGCCTCCCATTCGCGCTTCGATCAAGTCAATGCCCGCTTCAGCAAGTTCGCGGTGATGCGCTGCACGCGTTTGTCCGTGCCGTGGGGGCGCGAGTAGTGGCTCCACACAGGCATGTGGCCGGGCGGTTTGCTCATGCCTTGCGCCCACCAGATGGTGGAGGCGTTGAAGATGAAATTGTCCTTCGGGCCATCGAAAATGACGGCCTGCCACTGCTGCGGATTGCGTCCGCCTTGGAAAGCGGTGCCTGCGGCGAGAATTTCGAGGCCGGGCAGGTCCTTTGGAGGATCGCCATGGTATTCCCAGCCGATCATGCCGGGGATCGAGTCACCCGCCTTCATGCCCGTGCCTTCAAAAACCCAGTGCTCGGGCTTCACACAGGTCCAGTCGCCACCGCCGTTGACCGGATCGATGTTTCGCACCCCCATGAGGTAGCCTTCATCTGGCCCGCGATGCGGATAGGGGCCATGCTCCTTCTCACGGTCCACGGCATACTTGTAGTCACTGCCATACGGACCACCGCGGAAGATGCGGCGATTGGGCACACCGGCTGCATTCGGCGAGAAGGGCGTGACCCAGCAGACAGAATTGCCGGAGAGAAAGAGCAGGTTCACGCCTGCATCGCGCATCTTCGCCACGCTGTCGTGCTGGCGGATGTCCCAATACTCATCGTGCCCCACGCTGATGAAGGCTTTGCACTTCAAACCTCGCTCCGGCGAGATCATGTCGGCATTCGAGCAGTAGCTCACGTCGTAGCCCTGCTCCTCCAGCCAGTAGGCGAGCGGGAATTCGAAGCACAACCACTCGCCGCTGCCCACGGACTGCGGGTTCTCGTAGATCTGCGCATACTTGGCGTAAGGCCGGTCAAAGCTCACGTCGCTCGTCGAGCCCTGATTCCCCTTCGGATCGGTGTAGAGGGAGTAGTTGTCCGGCCATTTGTTGTAGGCCTGCCAGGTGTTGTCGCTGCATTGCAAGAGGATGTCCGCCTTCCGGTCATCGGTGACGATGAAGACGATGTAGCTCTGCCAGTAAGGCTCATCCGGTGTGGGCGGCAGCGTGGTGAGACGGCCCAAATAGACGCCGCTGACCCAATCGGCCGGAATCGTGATGGAAGTGCATTTTTCCCACTGGCACTCGCGGAGACGCTTTTCGCCAATGGCAGGCGTGGGCTGCTCTTTGCCATCAAAAGGTCCCAACTCAGCCAGTTTACGGGCTCCACGGCCTCCGTAGAAGCCCGTGCGGAAGATCTCGATCTTGAACTTCGCCGCGGGTTTTGTGCTCACGAAGACATCGAGCACCTCACCGGCCTTCACGGATTGTC
>CALMTT010000345.1 GCA_937872615.1 uncultured Verrucomicrobiaceae bacterium
CATCGCACTCATCAGTGCTCGCGAAGCCGTCACCGAGCCGCAACTCTTCGCCCGTCGTTTTGAATCCCTTCTCGAAGAAGGCCTCTGGCGGGATGCCGGCGCCATGGTCGCCGATCCTGAATCGCCGCCGCTGCCGCACTCGCGCATCCTCGCGCAAACGCTCGCCACCTTGCAGCAGCGTTCGTCGCGTCAATTTGCCGTCGAGATGCTCCTCGGCGAGGCCATCGGTGCATGCCGCGAGGAAAACCGCCCGCTCGATTGCTACGCTGTCGGCGTCGCCGCCCTCGATCACCAGCTTCCCACGCTTGCCGCCACGGCCTTTGCGACAGCGCTCGACATTTCCAAAGATCGCTCCAAGACCATGCGGTCCATCTTGCGCAGCGCTCGCACCGGCCGCCTGCCTTTAAATACCTTCCTCCGCTCTCTCATCGGCAGTCCCGCGATGCACGACGAGAGCATACAGGAGCAGCTCATCTACCTCAGCCTCCTCGCCGATCAAAAAACCGACGCCATGCTCGCCATCGTGCGCAACCGCCGCCAGCTCGAGCCGCAGAATGTGTATCTCCGCTTCCTCGAAGCCCTCGCGATGCACAAAACCGGTGCCAACGCCTCCGATGCCGCCAGCCTCCTCGTGCCGCTGCCGCGTCATCGCTGGCATCAAGGCGAAGCCGCTGTCATCGCGAGCATCCTCGCCTCCTCCGGCCAGATCGATCGCAGCGCACCGCTCGCTGCTCAGATCGATCCTGCTCAACTCTTCGCCGAGGAAAAATCCCTCTTCACACCTTGGCAGGCACGCTTTGGCATGAATGCCGAGGCACTCGTCGGCAGCGTCGGCTCGGAGTAAGGCTCAGCTTTGCATCACATACACCCGCGCATGCTGCGCGATGCCGATGCGGGGTCCGCGGAAGCCCCGGCGCATCAGCTCCTTGTGCAGATAAAGCATCATGCCGGCATGCGACACGATCAGCAGGTCCTCGCGATGCGATTCGATCAAATCGGCCACACCACGCACGCGGTTGAAAAAATCATCGCGCAGGTGTTTTTGCGATCGATGACCGCCCAGCCATGCCAGCCGGATCACGCAGCGCCACAACCACACGGGCAAACGCAGACATCCGGTCGGAAACGGGCCAAACGTGCCTTCGCGCAGCATCGCGAGCGAGGTGATCTCGCCGCGGAAAAGCGCCCGCGCCGTGGTTTCCGCACGTGGCAGGTTGCTCGAGTAGCAGCGGGACCAGTTTGATGTCTCATCGGCCACGGGGAAGGGGACCACCTCTGCCACGTCATACTGCTCACGCCATGCCTGTAGCTCCGCCGATGTGCGCCAGCCGCTCGGCCACGGCACCGAGACGGGAAAATGACGCGCGAGGCCGATACGCATGGCACCTCGTCAGATCTGCGAGCACGCTGCGGGCACCAGCAGCAGGTTCGTGATGCGGGCCACGATCTCCTTGTCGGTGAAACCGGGCGTCGTCTTCAGCTTCGCCCAGTCAGGATCGGACCGGAACGTGCTCCAAGCAGCGTCCTTCGCCGCGCCATCGGCAAAGGCGAGCATGTACGTCAGGTTCGGCATCAGCGGGCCGATGATCGTCTCGCCAAAAAACACCGCGTTCAGGCCGCAACGCGCAAAGATCGCCAGCTCGCCGATGTCGAACATCTCGATCTTCTTCTTCCCCGCCTGCTCGCTGTGGCTTTCGTAAATGCGCAGTTGGTAGAGCCCGCTGCCTTTCGGCGGCACTTTCACGCCCGGCATGCCGCCGATCCCGCGCGTGAGCCAGCTCTCGATGCGTTCATACACCGGCTCCTCCGCCGTCACGTTCAGATAAGCCGCGCCCGCCTGCTGCACCGCGGCCTCGCTGAGCACATCCGCGCTCTTTGCCACGGTCTCGAGCGAGGCATGACGCAGCAGCACATACACCACTGCATTGCCATCCGGCTTCTCCGGCAGGAACACACCCACCTCGCTCACGCCCAGCTTGTTCAGCGCCGGGATCGCCGCGTCACGCAGGTAGCCTTCCAGCAGCGCCTGCTTCTCCGGGCTCTTCAGCGTGAACTTGCGGATCTCCACATACTCGCGTCCGCCTGTTTCAGCGGCGGAAGCGGTCGCGGTCAGGCCCGCGGCGGCCACGGTGGTCTTCAGGAAAGTGCTGCGTGTCATGAGGAGGAGTGGGAGAGGTTATTTGGAGTCGATGAAAAAGCCTGCGATGCCCCACGCGAGGTCTTCACGTGGCAGCAGGCCTTCACCGCCGAGGTAGAAACGGCTCGCCACGATGAAATTCTCCCGGCGAATGCCGCCTTTTTTATCCAGCGAAAGCAAGTCCATCACCGCCATCGCGGCCGAGCCTGCCACGCCCTGCTTTTCGCGCACATGCTCGCGGTAGTCCGCCTCGGAAGGGTTCAGCACGGCCAGCACCACGGCGAGGGCGATCAGGATCAAAAGGAGCTTTTTCATCGTGCGCATCGTTTAAAGGCCGCCCGTGCTTCACACAATGAAAACCTCTTCCGCGGCTCGTTTCGACTTTTTGCATGGGCAGCAGGCTTTGCATCGTATTCGCAGCCCATGTCTCTCCCGTCGTCCCATGCCAGCCTGGCCTTGAAGCTCCTCTTCATGGCCTTCAGCGGCTTCAGCATGCTGCGGGCGCAGGACGATGATGGCGCCATCCCGCGTCCGATGCGTGATGACACCTTCGACACGCTCATGGCGAACCCGCCCTTCACGCGTTCGCTCGGCATTTCTGAATCGCTCATCCTCACCGGCGTCGCCCGTTTCGACAAGGACACCTACGCCACGCTCATGGACACCAAGACCATGGAGTCCATCCTCGTCTCGCAGCAGCCGAATCGCGATGGCTGGCAGTTGGTCGGTGTCGGTGGAGATCCCGCCCGCATGCAGACCTGGTCCGCCCGCATCCAGATCCGCGGCGGTGAGGTCGTCACCATCCGCTATCAAAAGCCACCGCCGCGCCCGCCGAAATCCAGCAGCAGCGGTAAAAGCGGAGGCAGCAGCAGCGGTGGAGGCAGCAGCAACCTGCCCGCCATCAGTGATAAACAAGTCAGCGAGGCCAAGGCCGCCGCGGTGAACTACAAAGACGGCTTCCTGGCCGATGGCTACCCGGACAAACCACCGGCCGAGATGGTCTCCAAACTCTCACGACTCAGCACCTCACAACGCGAGGACATCAACCGCACCATGTTCGGTCATCGCAACCAAGGCCTCGGCCTCGACGCCCGCCGCCAGATCTACGAAGGCCTCGTCGATCGTGCCTTGCAGCGGCGGTGACGCTTCAAACCTCACCGCGGCGGCACGCGGAAGACCTTCCCCGAATACGGACACCGCGCCATCTGGCCGGGAGCGAACTCCCGCACATCCACTGACCGCCCCTCCGGATCGTAAGGACTCTTCACCAGCCCCGGCTGGCCCGGCACGCGAGTGCCAAAAGGCAGTTGCTCCGGCACCAGCGCCGCCGGTTTCGGCGTGGCAGGTGTCACCGGTGCGGGTGTCGATGGAGCAGAGGCTTCCGCCACCGGTGTTGGCGCTGGCGTTGTCGCCTCGCCCGATGGAATGGGCACGGGTGCCGGGGCAAAATCGCCTTGGGCCGGCGGCTTGTAATGCGCCATCGCCCGCTGCCAGTAGGAGCTCTGCCGCGCCGCATCCACCTGGGCAGGCGTTGGCGTAGGTGCAGCCTTCGTGGTCGCGTCAGCCGCTGCTGGCGCCGCCGCCGTCTCGGGGCCTTTGCACGACAACACGCTGCCAGCCAGGAAGCCGAGGAGCAGAATCGAAAAGGGTGATTTCATCAGGAGAAGAAACATGCGTCCCCATCAATCAGCAACACGCAGCCACATCAAACTGCCTCGCATGCCCGGACCAACCAACCTCCTCACTTCCGCGACAGCAAAGTGGCCATCTCGCTCCGCGAGATGAGCCCAGCCCGCCCGCCACCGCCACAAGCCCGCGCCGAGCAGGAAGACGAGGATGAGGTGCGGTTGGGATGGTTTGTTAGACAGTTGCCTGCCCCCGTTTCCTCCGTCAGTTCCGAGCGGAGGTTTCCAGGCACAGAATTTCACACCGCAAGAGATCAGAAGACCGCAGAGAAAACCCTTTCAAGTTTCTTCTCTGCGGTCTTCTAACCTCTGCGGTGTTTCCTCTGGAACCATCGTATTCCTTCGCCTGCGCGGGAAAGCTCCAACTGGCCGGCTTCCTCGTGCGCCTGGTTACGACAAGACAAGAGCAGCCATTTTGTCAGGCAGTGGTAGCCTGACACCAATAAAAAAGGCCTCGATTTAAACGGACGAACTCCAAAAGACGTTCTTTGGGGAGGGCGGCATCCAAGACGTCCTCGTCAACGAGGTCGGGATCCATTTCACCATCGTGCGGGTGTAACATGTCGTAGGCTTCGTCAAAGCCAGCCATTTTGAGCGCGCTGAGAATCTGCCAAAAATCTCCCATACAATTATTCAGGTGCCCTCTGAGACCTTCGCCTGGCAAGCCTCCTATAAGGTCATAGACATGCTGAAACGCCAGTTCATGCAGCGATAGTTTATAAAAGGGCTCATTGGGCCAATCTACCTCTAGCTTGGCTTGGATTCTTCGACTCATGTCATTGCATGCTTGTTCCACATCCGGATTTTGAAGGATCTGGTCAACAGTGACTTCAAGGCACTTGCGCCATTCACTGAGACGCTTCTTTTTTGAACTGCAGTCACTGCATATGCCTTCTGAGTAGTGATACGATTCCGTTTTCCTAAAACGAAACGGGTTAGTTGTTCCGCAGATGGGGCACTCGATGCTTGAACTCATGATGTAGGACTTTCGGATTTACTCACCCAAACAAACTCATCTGCCCCGCGTCGGCATCGCTGATAGCTTTCTTCCTCGTCTTCGCGGGGACACTCGTTGCCACGGGGACCTCTTTGACGCTCTCGGCGGGCTGGTGGCCGGATTCGAGTTGTTGGAGGACTTCTTTGGCTCTCGCGATGACGTTTTCGGGGAGGCCGGCGAGTCGGGCGACCTGGATGCCGTAGCTTTTTTCGGCGCAGCCGGGGAGGATCTTGCGGAGGAAGATGATCTGCTGGTTCCACTCCTTCACGGCGACGTTGTAGTTCTTCACGGCGCTGCGGCTTTGCGCGAGCGCAGTGATCTCGTGGTAGTGGGTGGCGAAGAGGCAGCGGGCACCGATGTGATCATGCAGATGCTCGGCGACGCTCCAGGCGATGCTGAGGCCGTCGAAGGTGCTCGTGCCGCGGCCGATCTCGTCGAGGATGACGAGGCTGCGCTCGGTGGCGTTGTTGAGGATGAGCGAGGTTTCGTTCATCTCGACCATGAAGGTGGACTGGCCGCGTGCGATGTCGTCGCTGGCACCGATGCGGGTGAAGATGCGATCGACGAGGCCGATCTCCGCGCTGGCGGCGGGCAGGAAGCTGCCGATCTGCGCCATGAGCGTGAGCAGCGCGGTTTGGCGGAGATAAGTGCTCTTACCGGCCATGTTCGGGCCGGTGATGAGGATGAGGCGGCTTTCCTCGGGCTCCAAAGTGACGTCGTTCGGCACGAAGCGCTCACCGCTGGTGAGGTTCTGATCGAGCACGGGATGACGGCCGTCGCGGATGAAGAGATTGCGCGTTTCGTTGAGGACGGGACGCGTGTAATTGAAGAGCCGCGCGGTCTCGGCGAGCGAGCCGAGCGAATCGAGCACGGCGATGGCTTCGGCGGTTTCCTGGATGTGCGCGAGGTGCTCCAGCACGCGGCTGCGCAGCTCGATGAACTGCTCGTATTCGAGCGCTTTGCTGCGCTCCTCGCTGCCGAGGATTTTGTCCTCCATGCGCTTGAGCTCGTCGGTGATGTAGCGCTCGCCGTTGACGGTGGTTTGCTTGCGGTGGTAGTCGGCGGGCACGCTGCCGACGTTGGCCTTGGTGATCTCGATGAAGTAGCCAAAGACGGCGTTGTATTTAATTTTGAGGCTCTTGATGCCGGTGCGCTCGATCTCACGCGCCTGCAAGTCCGCGATCCACTGACGACCGAGCGTGGAGGCATTGCGAAGCTCATCGAGCTCCGGCAGCCAGCCCTCGCGGAAGACACCGCCTTCTTTGATCTGCATGGGCGGCTCATCGCAAATGGCGCGTTGGATTTCCTGGCAGATGGGGGTGAGGTCGTGGAGGCGGGAGAGCAAAGTGGAACAGATTTGTAATCTGTTCTCCCCGTCTGAATGAACAGGTTGAAAACCCGTTCCACTTTCCAAGGCCATCTTCAGCGTGGGCACGACCTCCAGCGAAACGGCGAGCGCCTGCAAATCGCGGCCGTTGCCGCTGCCTTGGCTGAGGCGTGAGCTGGTGCGTTCGAGGTCACGCACTTCTTTGAGCAGCGTGCGCACCTGGCTGAGGAGCATGGGCTCGTCGAGGAAGGCGGAGATCATGTCCTGGCGCTGCGTGAGGGCATCGAGATCGCGGAGGGGATGGAGGACCCAGTGGCGGAGCTTGCGGGCACCCATGGGGGTGCAGGTGCGGTCGAGGGCGCTCAGGAGGGTGTGCGCATTGCCGCCACGGGCGCTGACGAGCTCGAGGTGGCTCTGGCTGGCGGCATCGATGAGCACGACGTCGTTGGTTTGGCCGACGCGGAGGCGCTGGATGTGATCGACACTGCGGCGGAGCTGGAATTGCAGGTATTGCAGGATGCAACCGGCGGCGCAGATGGCGGCGTTCATGCCGGTGCAGCCGAAACCATCGAGCGATTGTACTTTGAAATGCTGCGTGAGGCTGTGCTGCGCCTGATCGAGCAGGAAGAGGTAGCTTTCGATGGGTTGGGCACTGCTCGGACTGCCGAGGGCATCGATGACCTCGCGCTGAGTGTCGCTGAAGAGCAGTTCGCTGGCCTGGAGGCGCTCCAGTTCGTCGGCGAGCTCGGTGGTGTCCTTGAACTCGGCGACTTCAAACTCGCCGGTGGTGTGATCGACGTAGGCAAGGCCGAACTTTTTACCTTCGCGGAACACGGCGGCGAGGTAGTTCGGGCGGTTCGAGTCGAGCAGATTCAGGTCGCTGATGGTGCCGGCGCTGAGGATCTGCGACACGGCCCGTTCGACGATTTTGCCCGGCACGGGATCGGTGGTCTGCTCGGCGATGGCGACGCGTTTGCCGGCCTTGATGAGCTTCGCGATGTAACCCTGCGACGAATGATGCGGCACGCCGCACATGGGCACCGCGTTGCGTTTCGTTAGCGCCACATTCAGGATCGGCGAAGCGACTTTGGCGTCCTCGAAGAACAGCTCATAAAAGTCGCCAAGGCGGAAAAACAGCAGCACATCCTCCGGAAGCTCCCGCCGGATGGCGAGGTATTGCTTCATCATGGGAGTGGTGGCGGCGTCGGACATGGAGGAAAGGCTAAGGTCAAGGCGGGGACGCCTGGAATTGCAAATTGAGAATTGAGAACTGAAAACTGAAAATTGGTCTGTCGCTCATCAATCGGAGGCTTTGCACCGAAACCACACATAAGGCAGTGCGAAGCTGGACGTCAGCAGCACGGTGATCACGCCGATCATGGTGGTGAGGCCGAGGGAGATGAGGCCGCGGTTGCTGCCGAGGGCGAGGGAGCCGAAGGCGAGGCCGGTGCTGAGGCCGCAATAGGCGAGCGAGCGGCCGAGCGACGCGGCATGCGCGGCGGTGGCGCCTTTTTCACGCAGGGTGTGCATCATGTGGATGGTGAAATCGAGCCCGAGGCCAAGACACAGCGGCACGGCGGCGATGCTCATGAGATTCCAGCTCAGATCGAGCAGCGCCATGGCACCGAGCAGCACGATGGCGGTGACGATGAGCACACCCGCTGCATGCAGTCGCTCACGCTTGCCATGGAAGACGAGCACGAACAGCACGAGGGCGATGCCCGCCGTGGGCAGGCACACGCGGGTGATCTCGCGCTGCAAGAGTGGCTCCAGCGAGACGCGAAGGTAATTCCACCCGGCGGGATGCACACCGGGGATGGCTTCGAGCTTGGCGAGCAGCGGATCGTGGATGCCTTTGGGGGGCGAGAAGGAGCCGAGGGCGGTCACGGAGCCGTCGGGCGAGGTGGAGATGAGTGCCAAGTGCTCAGTGCTTAGTGTGGAAGTATCGCTGCGCCACTTCGCGAGGACTTTCTGCGTCAGCGAGAAGGCGGTGTCGGTGAAGCCGGCGGTGTCGAGGGCGGTTTGGAGGAGTTTCTCGTTGGCGGCGAGGGACTGGAGGGTGGGAGTGTTGGAGTGTTGATTGGCTGAGTTTGGAATCAAAGCGGTGGGAAGAGTGTGGGGGAGGCCGGTGAGGTGCTTGGAGGCTTCGGCGAGGGTTTGGCGGAGTTGATCGGTGTTCGCGGCGTGAATGAGGAGCGGGATGGTTTGATCGGAGGCGATCATTTTGGCCTCGATCTGCTCGGAGGTGTCGAAGGCCTCGCTTTGCTTGGGGCGGAGGACGGAGGAGCCGAAATCGGCTTTCGGCAGGCCTTTGATCAAGATGGCTGCCGTGGCGGTGAGGAGCAGCGCGGCGAGGAGCCAGGTGAAGGTTTTTTGAAGGGTGAGGCCGAGACGTGGAGCGGAGGTTTCGCACGCGGAAGCGTGAACCACGTACGGTTTCATGCCGAGCGGCAGGAAGCCGAGGAGCATCACCGCCGCGCCGATGAGCACGCCGAGGGCGGCGAGCAAGCCGAGCTGCGCCACGCCGGGAAGCTGGCTGAGGCCGAGCGTGGCAAAAATGGCCGCGATGGTCACGGCGGACCACGCGACGCCTGGCATCACGCGACGCAAGATTTGCCGATACGACTCACGCGGATGCTCCGAGGCGGCATGTAGGCCGATGACACCAAAATCCTCGATGAGGCCGGTCAAAATGGCGGCGAAGCCCATGCTCATCACATTGAGAGAGCCGTAGATGACACCCGCCGCGCCGAGCGTGAGCGCCTGCACCACGCCGTCGCTCGTGGGCAGGTACACCGTGTCGGGCGCGACGAACGCCGCCGAGCTCCCGAGGGTCTTGGGCTTGTCGAACCGGACGAGCCCCGTCACCGGATCCGCGCCCGCGAGCAGCTTGTCCCGAACGGGCCGACCATTGACAAACAAATACTGATCCGGTGATATGGGATGCACTATTCCACTCACCGAATTCTGGCCAGGCACCGCCGGCATGGTGTTCCAAGTGATGGCCTGATCCAGTGATCTATAATTTATTCCGGAAATCATGAATAAATGACCGGCTGCATTCTCTGAAAAATTGCCGTATAAGTTAAAAGGCCTAGAATCCCAGGTAAGGCCAGCGTCGACGGAACGGTACAAGCGAAATCCATTTGCAGCGCTTGACATGGCCGCATAGATGGTTCCGGCTTGGCTGACAAACAATTCCGAACCTCCAAATCCTTTCCAGAAACCCGGCACCGGCAACCAGGTAATCCCCCGGTCATCCGAATAGAGAA
>CALMTT010000346.1 GCA_937872615.1 uncultured Verrucomicrobiaceae bacterium
GGGGGTGGCTGTTTTCAATCAGAGCAGCCGAGACAGAAAGCGGAGCAGCAGACGAGAGCCGACGCGGCTGCTCCGCTGTTCCGCTGCTCCGAGGATGACCACATGACGAACACCCCATCCGGAACCGAGGTCGCTCGGCCGTTTGTGCCGGCCAAGGACCTCGAGCTGTCGAAACGCTTCTACAAGACACTCGGGTTTGAGATCGTTCTGGACGCCGACGATGTCGCGATCTTCAGGATGGGCCCGAGCAGCTTTCTCCTGACGCGCTATGACCACGCCGAACACTTCATGATGCAGCTCATGGTCGACGACCTGGACGCGTGGTGGGCACGAATTGAGTCACTTCGTCTGAAGAGCGAGTTCGGCGTGCCGGAGCCTCGCCCTCCGAAGATGCAGCCGTGGGGTTTGCGGGTCGGGTTTGTCGTCGACCCTTCGGGTGTGCTCTGGCATGTCGCTCAACGGCGCATGTCTGTGCCGCACGATGCGTGAGATCCTCTTGGCCGGGGCACGATGACGGACGCGAGAGTCGCGGCCACAGAGACACGAATCGAATCGGGTCCCGCACCCTCGCGTTGGTCGGATCCGCCGTGATCCGCCCCGTTGCGCCGCGACCGCCTTACCCTTCGCGCTTCCGCCGGAACGGATGGAGGAGCTGTCCGAGATAGGACCGCGGCATCGGCTCCTGCACGCCGAAATGTTCGGGCTCATGATCGGGGCAGCGATAGGTGCCGAAGAGCAGGTCCATGAGCGGGGAGATGTTGGCGTAGTTGCCGGCGTCACGCGCTTTGTCGTGATGCCAGTGGTGCAGCTCGGGGGCGCCGATGAGCATGCGCAGCGGGCCGAGGGGCAGGCGGACATTCGAGTGAATGTAAATGGCCCACAGCCCGCGGAAGGCGAGGAAGCCTGCGAGCGTCTCCAGCGGAAAACCGAGGATGAAGGCGGGCAGATTGATGATGCCGACGGTGTAAATCGTATCGAGCGGATGCTCACGATGCGCCGCGAGCCAGTCGAGGTGCTCCGCGCTGTGATGAATGGAATGAAAGCGCCACAAGAACGGCACGCGATGCTGCAAGCGATGCGCCCAGTAGATGCAGAAGTCGCTCAGCACGATCATTTCGATCGCTTGCAGCCACCACGGCTGCGCTGCGACGGCGGCGCGGAAGTCCGCCGGCACGATGCCATGCAACCAGCCGCGAAAGTGGTCCAACGCCCAGAAAACAAGCCCGCTCCACAGCAGATACTGGCCGAGCAAAAACAGCAGATCGGTCCAAAAAGCTGGCCGGAGGAACTTCTGACCCTCGCGAGCCGGAAAGAGCATCTCCAACGGCCGGAAGACCGCGACGAGGAAGAGCAGGCTGAGGCCCACGGAGAGCAACGTGGTGATCCAGTTCATGGTGCGGGCTTGGCGGGTGGTTGTTGGCCGAACAGGTCGAAGGTCTTCAAGCCTTCATTGAGACGAAACGAATGCCGTGAAATCTCGATGGGCGCACTCTTGCTGCCCGGCATTATGGGACGCTTCCAAGGAGACAGTTTACGCACGCTAAAGATCGGCTGGCTGATGGTCTTGGTGGTGATGATGCGGAGGTCGCTATGGGACTGTGGGGAAGGATCGGTGACTGGGGCTGGAATCGAGGGATGAGATCCAAAAAGACGCTGCCAGAATCCTCTCAGGCCGCTTTCTTGTTCGTTCGTGGGCCGAGTGTCGGCTGAAATAGGGGTTCCGTAGTCGATAAAGCGATCGAACTCGACAACCTCCGGCTCCAAAGTGAACTCCACGGCATTCAAGCCCAGCGGATCAGGCGGTGGCGTGTTGGGCGTGGTCTGCGAGTGCCACACATAAGCTGTGAGCAGCGCGAGCGAGGAAGCGACTGAGAGGATGCGGGCGAAGGTGGTCGGCTTTTTCATTGGGTGATGGTGCTTACGCCAACGCGGCAGCGTCTTGGAGTGCTCCAGTCCTCTGGAGCTTTTTGGAGGTCGGTTGGCCTGCGAAAGCGCCGGAGGGCCGGCGCACTCCAGGACGCTGTCGCGATCTTCGAGCGCTTGAGGTGTGGTGAGATCGCTGAGTCATGGCTTGGCAGGCTGTTGCGAAGGGTTGGTTTGCAATAACTGGGAGCTGACGGCAGCACCGCCAGTGAACGATTTGCTTCCCGGCATGACGAGAACACCGCTTTTAGAGCCGGGCATGATCGCAGGTGGCTTGCCCGGGTCGTTGTGGGGCAGCACGAGCAGCTTGGAGCTCGGCATCATGGTCGGATTCGACTGCTTTTGCGTGAACCAAACGCAACTGAACAACAAGCCAAGTGAGGAGCAGATGGCGGCAATGCGAAGCACTTTCATGCTGGCAGGATACCAGACTGGTCGTGACCGCGTCGATAGCAAAGTAGCCTTGTTGCTGTGCAACAAGGGCCCTGTTCCGCAGGAGCAGGGCAACTTTAATCCAAGAACATGAACTCGTTGCTGATGAGGAGCACTTGGGCGAGCTGGCTGAGGGGGCTTTGGGGCTTGGCGCGGCCGAAGGGCCAGCGGCTGGCGTCGCAGAAATCGGCTTTGGCGTCGGTGAGGAGCTCGTCGGTGTCGGCGCGGGTGATGCGGGGCTGCCACTCAAAGCTGTCGCTGTCGGTGCTGGCCTCGTTGTGGACGAGGAAGCTGAGGACATCGCCCTTTTTCACGTCGGTGGTGAGCTTCGTGGGCAGCTGCTTGTTCTGCGGATTGCAGAGATACTCGCTGAGCACGCCGGTGCGGCTGTTGTGGATCCAGGCGCGGACGCCGTCGCCACGGTCGGTTTTGCGGCTGAGGGTGGCGTCGATGGTCACTTTCAAATCGGTGGGCACATGCCAGCGGGCGGCGACGACCTGGTCCTTCGGCGCGGCGTGGCCGCCGTAGTTGGCCCAGAAGGCGTGGCCCCACTTCGCGTCGGCGCTGGGGATTTTTTCGCTGGGGCTCCAGAGACGCTGGCCGCCGTTCGCACGCTCGGTGAGGTGCTTGAAGGGCTCGAAGCCGCTGAAGGCCGGTTTGCCATCGGCACCGCGGGTGAGCGTGACGGTGCCGTAGCTCCAGCGGAAGGGTTTTTCGGCATCGAGCACGGTGGCGTCGGCCATGAAACGCTGGGCGAGCTCGACCTCATCGGGCCGTGGATCGCGGGCGAGGATGCGCTGATACATCGAGCGCAGCGCCTCGGAGTCGAGCGTGCTGCCTTGGAGCTTCGTGGCCTTGGCGATGGAATCGGCGCGGGTGCGCAGGAAGGGGCTGTTCATCAAAAACAGCGCCTGCTGCGGCACGGTGGTGTTGAAGCGCTGCGGGCTGTGGCCGTCCGGATTGGCGAAGTCGAACATGGCGGGCACGGTGGCCTGGTCGTAGCGATCGACCTTGAGATAGAGCGTGCGGCGTGTGTCGGCGTCCTTCGCGTTCAATTCGATGGCGCGGCCGCCTTGCTTCGAGGTGTCGAGCTCGCCGGTGGCGGCGAGGATGCAGTCGCGCATCGTTTCATAGTCGAGGCGCTGGCGGTTGAAACGGCTGAGGAGCTCGTTGTCGGCATCTTTGAGGAGTTTTTCAGGCGAGGCATGGCTGCTCTGCTGCCAGGTGCGGCTGCTCAAGATGAGCGTGTGGAGCTTTTTGAGGCTCCAGCCGTTTTGCATGAGGTAATCGGCCAAAAAGTCGAGCAGGTCGGCCTGCGCGGGCTTTGGCGTCTGCACGCCGAAGTCGCTGGGCTGCGAGACGAGCGGCTTGCCGAAGTGCTGCATCCACACACGGTTCACGATGACGCGGGCGGTGAGCGGGTTGTCCTTGCTGGTGATCTTCTGCGCGAGCTCGAGACGGCCGGAGCCATTCGTGAACTTCTCGCCGCCGAACATGGTGAGCCACGCACGCGGCGCGGGATCGCCCTGGCGGGCGGGATTGCCACGCATGTAGATGCGCACGTCGTTCGGCTTCGGCTTGTCGAGCATCACCATGGCCCGCGGCGGGGCGCCGGGATGGGTGGCGTCGATCTTGGTCTTG
>CALMTT010000347.1 GCA_937872615.1 uncultured Verrucomicrobiaceae bacterium
CCACGGACAGGCCGAGCCTCTTTGCCTCCACCAGCGCCTCGATGCTGGTGGTGCCGCAATCGACGGTCACCAGCAGCGTCGCGCCCTTCCCGGCCAGCATGCGCACCGCTTCGGTGTTGGGCCCGTAACCCTCGAACAGCCGGTCGGGGATATGCAGGATCGGCGCGAGCCCGCCATGGCGCAGATAGCGGGCCAGCAGCGCCGACGAGGATCTGCTGCGAGAGAGGGACATCGTCGTCGCCACTCCCGGCCGTCTTCTCGATTTCATGCAGGAAGGCGTTGCCGACCTCAGCGATGTCGAAGTCCTCGTTCTCGATGAGGTCGATCGCATGCTCGACATGGGCTTCCTGCCCGATGTCCGCCGCATCGTCGAAAAGACGCCGAAATCCCGGCAGACCCTCTTCTTCAGCGCCACCATGCCGCCGCAGATCAAGAGCCTTGCAGACTTCGCGCTGAAGGAACCCGAGAGCGTCGAAGTCGGCATCCGCTTCTCCGCCGCCGAGACCGTCAGCCACTACATGTATCCTGTTGCCAGCGATCAGCGTGAGGAGCTCCTCCTCGCCATCCTGAAGCAGACCCACTTCGACAGCATGATGATATTCACCCGCACCAAGGTGCAGGCCGACAAGCTCTTCGCCGCCATCCAGCAGACCGGCGAATACAAAGCCGCCGTCATGCACAGCGACATCGGTCAAAAGGACCGCGAAAAAGCCCTCCAGGGTTTCCGCAGCGGTGAGTATGAGATCATCGTCGCCACCGATCTCGCCGCCCGCGGGCTCGATGTCAGCGGCGTCACGCACGTCATCAATTACATGGTCCCCGAGCACAGCGAGGATTACGTCCACCGCATCGGCCGCACCGGCCGCGCCCAGAAGGAAGGCGATGCCTTCACCCTCTTCGCCGCCGATGAGATCATGAACGTCGCCTCCATCGAGCGCCTCATCAGTCAGAAGATCCCGCGCCGGAAGCTCGAAGGCTTCCCCTACAAATACACCACCGTCCTCGACGACGAAGACCGCGCCCGCGGCATCATGACCGGCCGCAAGAAGAAGCGCCGGTGAAGGCGGATCGAGTGTGAGAGTCAGAGAAGAGGAGATTTGAGTCGTGGAAAAAGGGGGCGCGGGCACTTCTGCCCGCCGTTCTCCGTTCGTCGTTCGGGCTTCAGCCCGAGCCTTGTCTTCTTTCGTTTTGGTTCTTCGCATTGTCTTGTCTATGCTTGGGGTTGCCCCCTCACACAAACTTGCTGACAGGCTCGAAGAACCAAGAACAGCGGGCGGTTTGTTCGCTAGAGCGAGTGTCTCAGCTGAAGAGGGCTGCGACGGGTTTGCCGCCGTCGGTGATGGGGACGGGGCGGGTGCCGTCCATGAGCTCGTGGGCGGGGTCGATGCCCATGGCGGCGTGGATGGTGGCGTGGAAGTCCACGAGCGGCACGGGGTTCTCGACGGGCTTTTTGGCGAGTTCATCGGTGGTGCCGTAAGCGCCGCAGTGCTTTAGCCCGCCGCCGGCGAGGACCATGGAGAAGGCGGTGCCCTGATGACCGCGTCCGCCGCGTCCATCGAACTCCGGCGGGCGGCCGAACTCGGTGGCGACGACGATGAGGGTCTTGTCGAGGAGCTTCTTGTCCTTCAAATCGCGGATGAGCGCGGCGAGGGCGGTATCGAGCTCCTGGATGAGGAGGTGCTGGTTCTTGAAGCCTTCGTTGTGGATGTCCCAACCGGTGCCGTTCATGAAGTTGAGGTTGTGTGAGACCTCGATGAAGCGCACGCCGGCCTGGACGAGGCGGCGGGAGAGCAGGCAGCGCTGGCCGAACTCGCCACCATACTCATTGCGGAGCGATGCGGGCTCTTCCTTGAGGTTGAAGTTCTTCATGAACTCGGGGCCGGCGAGGCGGAGGGCCTCGGCTTGGGCCATTTGATAATCGGCGGCAGCACTGCTCTTCAAGGCGCGGGCCATGAGGGGCTTGAGCAGCTCCTGACGCAGGGCGGCGCGGTCATTGTCGACGAAGTCGGGACGTGTGAAGCCGGCGGGGCCGGTTTCGGTATCGGTGAGGTAAACGTAGCCGGACTGCGCCCCGAGGAAGCCGGGGCCGCGGCTGACATTCGGATAACCGATGAGGATGTAGGCGGGCACGTTCTTGTTTGCCGCTCCACGCTGGTTGGCGATGATGGAGCCGATGCTGGGGTAAGTGACATTGCCAGAGATCATGCGGCCGGTGTGGACGAGATTCGTAGCGAAGGCGTGCTCGTCGATGACGTGGTGGTTCACCGTGCGCATGACGGTGACGTGCTCCATGAGCTTGGCGGTCTTGCCGAGGGGCTCGGAGAGGCGGACGCCGGGCACGCTGGTCTCGATGGAGTTGTAGAGGGAGCCGGGCTTGGAGGGCTTGCTGAGGTTTTCGCCGAGGTCCTTCGGGTCAAAGGTATCGATTTGTCCCATGCCACCGCCGAGCCAGATGAAGATGCAGTGCTCCGCCTTGCCTTTGGGCGTGTTCACAGCGGTGGTGTTGGCTGCGAGGAGCGGTGAGGCTCCCATGGCGGCGGCGGATGAGAGGAAGGAACGGCGGTTCATGTGCTTCATGAGGCTATCAAACGCTGCTGGCGGCCTTTTTTCACTTTCGAGGGCATCTCACTTTCGTGGGGGGCGGGCATGAAAAAACCGGCCGCGGGGCTGCCGCGGCCGGTTGAAGGTCCAAACGCACCATCCGAGTTACTTCGCGAGGAACTCGTCGAGGGCGGTCTTGGTGATGCGATACTGGGTGCCGATCTTCTTGGCCTTGATGTCGCCGGCTTCGATGGTGGCGATGACATCGGCCTCGGTGACGCCGAGGGTTTGGGCGACTTGCGCCGGCGTGAGGATGTCCGCAGCGGGTGCGGCAGCGGGAAGGGGAGGTGGCGTGGCTCCGGGGATGGGCGGCGGTGTGGCCGCGGCGGCACCGGGATTGAAGACGCCCTGCGCCATCATTTGCTGCGCCATGCCAAAGCCCATCGCGATCTCCGCGGCGGCTCCGGCGGGGCCACCACCACCCTGCGCCATGCCTTCGGCCATCTGGAACTTCACGTAGTCGTTGAGATTGCCGATGGCGCTCATGCTGGAGCGCTTGTCGATGGCCTGCTCGACCTCTGGCGGCACGCTGGCGTTTTCGAGGACGAAGCTGGCGATCTCGATGCCGTATTTCGTCGTCGTGATCGGATTGATGATGGGCAGGAGGGCATCACCGAGCTCGCCGTAGCGGGTGGCGAGGTCGAGCACGGGCACCTTGGCGGTGGCGAGCGCATCGGTGAAGACGCTGACGATGCGGCTGCGCATGGTGTCGGCGAATTCATCGAGGCGGAAGTGATGGTCGGAGCCGGCGACTTCTTTGAGGAAGACCTTCGGATCGGTGATCTTGAAGTCGAAGGTGCCGAAGGCCCGCACACGCACGATGCCGAAGTCCTGATCGCGCATCATGATGGGGTTGCTGGTGCCCCATTTGTTGCCGGTGAAGAGGCGGGTGGTGACGTAGTAGATGTCCGCCTTGAAGGGGCTCTCGAAGCCGTATTTCCAGCCTTTCAGCGTGGAGAGGATGGGGATGTTGTCGGTGACGAGGTCGTGCTTGCCGGGGCCGAAGGTGTCGCCGAACTGGCCGAGGTAAACAAACTGGGCCACCTGGGACTCACGCACGATGAGCTGGGCACCGCGCTTGATTTCCTTGTCCTCGTCCGGGAAGCGCCAGGAGAGGGTGTCGCGTGAATCGTCGGTCCACTGGATGATTTCCAGGAACTGACCCTTGAGATAGTCCATGAGGCCCATAGTTGTGAGTAGTGAGTGGTTTGTGTGCAGCGGGTGAAACGCGGGCGGATCGTAGAGGCCACGGCGGAAAATGGCGAGTCCAATTTCGAGCCTGAAATCGCACCCGCAGTGCCGGAGGTTTGCTTTGTGCGGCGGGCAATCTTCCAGCTTGCACGGCGGGCAAATGCGGGTAGATACGCGCCCCCTTGCCGGGAGCGCAGGTAGCTCAGCGGTAGAGCAGTTGGCTTTTAACCAATTGGTCGAGGGTTCGATCCCCTCCCTGCGCACCATTTCTTGATCGTAAAAAGCGATGGTTTCATGGTTCTCCAACAAGCGAAAGAGAACATTGTGGGAACAGACTTTGCCGTTGTTCGCCTACTTCCGAGGTTGTCTGTGATGGCCATTGGAGCACTTGCCATTTGAGGAGCTGGAAGTTACTCTTTGCTACCATGTCCACCCTGACACTCGATCAAACGACCGCTTTCGACAGCCTGCTGTCGGCGGGTGATGTCGTGCAAGTGATGAAGGGCGGGAAGAAGCTGGGGGTTTTCCTCCCCGCGATGCCGAAGCCTCAAAGCGTGCCTCTGCCAGACTTTCGCGCCCGCTTGCGCCAGACCTGGAGCGGCCGGGTGTTCAGCGAGGCGGAGGTGAAAGCCCTGCGCGAGGCGGAGCTTGAAAACCTCCACGGCTGATGCACTGCGCGGACACCTCCTTTCTGTGCGCTCTGTATCGCCAGCAGGCGAATTCGGAGCGGGCCATTTCCACGCTGGAGGAAATCGGCGCTCCTATCGTGGTGTCTTGCCTGCTGGCCTATGAGTTCCGACAGGCCGTGCGCTTTCAGGTTTATCTGCGCTCCACGGACGCCAGGAAGGGCTATTCCGAGACAGAGGGCCTGATGATGCTGGCGCAATTTGAGAACGATCTGGAATCCGGCGTGCTCATCGAATGCGGTGAAAGCTGGATGAACGTGGCCGCCGAGGTGGAGCGACTCAGCGAAAGGCACACGATGAAGCGCGGTTCCCGCTCGTTTGACCTGCTTCATATCGCCACCGCGCTCCACTGGCAGGCCAAAGCGTTCCTGAGCTTTGACGAGTTGCAGCGGGAGATTGCAGAGGCGGAGGGGCTTAATGTGCTTCCAAAGCCTTGAAGCGTGCTCAAGGGCTGACCGTTGCGGGTGCTTCTCAGGACAGAAGCTTTCCTCAGGACAATTCGGGGTGAGGTAGCCGGATCAATCGTGGCTCGGCACGCGTGAAATGCGCCATTCCTTGGCTCCGCGTGGAATATCACCCAGGCTCAGATTGGTGGTGGTGGGCACGGCGGTGCTGCTGCTCGTGGCATGGCCGACACGTGAAGCCTCCGCGCTGCCGCTCGATTGCACGATTTGCCTGGCCTTGGCCTTTTCGTCCTCGGTGCCGCGTGTCAGCAGCGGGTCGTGGCCGAGTTCGGCACGAGGTTCGATGCGCACCCAGCTCTTCGAAGACCAGTAATCGC
>CALMTT010000348.1 GCA_937872615.1 uncultured Verrucomicrobiaceae bacterium
CGCGCGGAGGGTTGAGCGTCTTCCGCAGCCGCCGCGAAAGGCAGCGACAGAGTCACCGTGGTGCCGACGCCGGGCCGGCTGACCAGCTGGATGTCGCCATCCAGGAGATCGACGAGGCGCTGTGCAAGACTTTCGTGACGGATCTGGAGCGTGAGGATGTGGAAGCCCTGGCCAATGCCCTCTACAAGATCCCGAAGACCGTCGAAAAGATCGCCGAGCGCTATGAAATCTGCGCTGGCAAGCTCGACGGGGTCGATTTCTCCAAGCAGATGGCCTTCACCGAGTCTGCGGTGGACATCGTGGTGACCATGGTGAGCGAGCTGCGCCAGAAGATGCACCTCGAGAAGATGAAGGACCTCAATAAGAAGCTCCAGCAGATCGAGGGAGACGCCGACAAGTACATCCTGGCGCTGCTGAAGGATCTCTACCAAGGCAGCCACGACCCGCTCCGCGTCATCATGCTGCGCGATCTCTATGACCTGCTCGAAAAGGTCGTGGACCGCTGCCGCGACGCCGGGAACGTCCTCTCCCACATCGTCCTGAAGTATACCTGATCCGCCCACACGACGCGACTCATGACGACCGCCCTTTTACTTCTGTTTGTGGTGCTGCTCGTCGTGCTGGCCTTTGAGTACATCAATGGCTTCCACGACACGGCGAACGCCATCGCCACGGTGGTCTCCACCAAGGTGTTGACGCCGCGCCAGGCCCTCGTGCTGGCCTCGGCCACGAACCTGATCGGGGCCTTTTGCGGCCAGGCGGTGGCCAAGACGATCCACAGCGGCATCGTCGATGACAAGGTGGTGGCCGTGACCACGCTGACGATCTTCTGCGCCATGCTTGGTGGCATCATCTGGAACCTCATCACCTGGTGGTTCGGCATGCCCTCCAGCTCCACACACGCCCTTGTCGGCGGTTTGATCGGCGCCAGCCTCGCCGCCGCGAATGGAAACTGGAACGTGCTAATCTGGTCCCGTGAGAAGGTGGACAAGGTTACCGGCAAGGTGAGCATGGAAGGCATTTACCACAAGGTGGTGATCCCGATGATCACCTCACCGGCCCTCGGCATCGTGGTGGGCTTCCTCGTCATGGGCCTGCTGTTCCTGCTGATCCGCAACTGGCGGCCGCACACCGTGAATTCCGTCTTTGGCCGCCTGCAGATCGCCAGCGCCGGCTACATGGGTTTTGGCCACGGGATGGCTGATGCCCAAAAGACCATGGGTGTCATCATGCTGACCCTCTACGGCGCCACGGCGTCCGGTGATCTCGACAACCTGCCTTCTTGGCTCGGTTTCCTCAAAATCGCCGACAAGTCCGCCAGCATCCCGATGTGGATCATCATCACCTGCGCCCTCACGATGGCCGCCGGCACCTACGCGGGCGGTTGGCGCATCATCAAGACGCTGGGGCACAAGATGGTCAAAATGAAGCCGGTGCATGGTTTCGCGGCGGAAACGACCGCGGCGACCATCCTGGCCACCACGGGCGCTCTCGGCATGCCGGTGAGCACGACGCACACGATCACGACGTCCATCATGGGCGTGGGCGCTGCGAAGCGCTCAAACGCCATTCAATGGAGCCTCGTCGAGCAGATCGTCTGGGCCTGGGTGATGACCATTCCGGCCACCGGCATCCTCGGCTGGGTGATCTACAAGTTCTGCGGTCTTTTCACCTGATCCAATCGGGCATCAAAAGCGATGATGATGCCCGTGATGACCGCCTCGGAAGGGCGGCGGGACCGGTGCGCAGGAGCGTGAGTAACCGTAGCTGCGGTAAACCGGCGGCGCGTAGTATCCGCGACCGTAAACAGGTCCCCGGCAGTTGCCGCTCCAAGTGAGCGGATCGTCATAGACGTAGCACGAGGACAACAAAGAGGCGCAGAACAAGGCGCCGACAAGCTTGAGGAGGTTTGCTTTCATGGCGGCGGCTTCGACGTGAAGCCGCCACGAGCTATTCAGCGGCTCAATCGAGCTTTTTGATGAGCAGCGCCGAGTTGTGACCGCCGAAGCCGAAGCTGTTGCTGAGTGCCGCGTTGAGTTTCGCGGGGCGGGCGGTGTTCGGCACGACGTCCACATCGACCTCGGGGTCGAGGTTCTCGACGTTGATGGTCGGCGGCACGATTTGATCACGCAAAGCGAGCACGCTGGCGGCGAGCTCGATGCCACCGGCGGCACCGAGAAGGTGACCGGTCATCGACTTCGTGCCGGAGACGAGCAGGCCTTTTTGAGCGTATTCGCCAAAGGTGCGCTTGATGGCACGCAGCTCGCAAAGATCGCCGACGGGCGTGGAGGTGGCGTGAGCGTTGATGTAGCTCACGTCGGTGGGATTGAGCTTGGCATGGCGCAGGGCCATTTCCATGCACTTCGCAGCGCCGAGGCCTTCCGGATGCGGCGCGGTGAGGTGGTAGGCATCCGCGGTGACGCCGTAGCCGGCGAGTTCCGCGTAAATCGTCGCGCCGCGCTTCTTGGCGTGCTCGTATTCTTCGATGACGACGACGCCAGCGCCTTCGCCCATGACGAAACCATCGCGGTTGATGTCCCAGGGGCGGGAGGCACGTTCAGGCTCGTCATTGCGCATGGAGAGCGCCTTCATGTTGCCGAAGCCGGACAGGCCGCAGGGACGGATGGAGGCTTCCGAGCCACCGCAGATGATCACATCGGCGTCGCCGAATTTGATGATGCGCCAGGCTTCGCCGATGTTGTTGTTGGAAGTCGCACAGGCGGTGGTGATGCACATGTTCGGGCCCATGAAGCCGAATTCCGTGGCGATCATGCCCGTGGCGATGTTCGTGATCATCATCGGGATGAGGAAGGGGCTCACGCGGCCGGGTCCCTTGTTCAAAAGGACCTCATACTGCGTCTCGATGGTGCTCAGGCCCCCGATGCCGCTGCCGACCATGACGCCGACGCGATAGGGATCGAGCGCGTCGGGGTTGAGACCGGCGTCCTTGGCGGCCATTTTCGAGGCGGCCATGGCCAGTTGGAAGAAGCGGTCCGCGCGGCGGGCCTCCTTGTGGTTGTTGAAGAAGGGCGTGGGATCGAAATCGACCACCTCGCCAGCGATTTTGCAGTCGTACTTCTCCGTGTCCATGGACTGGATGCGACGGATGCCGCTCTTGCCGGCGACGAGATTCTTCCAGAAGTCGTCCTTATTGTTGCCGAGGGGGGAGACGACTCCGAGCCCGGTGATGACGACGCGACGTTCGCTCATGTGTGTATGCAGTGAGGGGTTGAAATGGAGGGCGAGAGAACACGGAATGCACCTCCGGGCAAGGGAAAAGGCTCTTCGCAGGCTTCCGGGCATCGTTCCTTGCTTTCCACGCGTGGCCTGATTTGAGTGCGCACGGTCTTTTTCCTCGTTCATGCGCTTTTTCTCCCGTCCTGAAGTCTGGTTCCTCATTCTCGCCAGCGGTGTCGCCGCCTGGTGGGCACTGCGCGAGCCGGAACCGTATGCCACCGATGCCGCGGAGATCGCCGCGACGACCGCGGAGGACGCACCGCTGCGCATCCAACGCTGCACGCTTACGCGGGATTTTGGCAATGCGCGGCTCGACATCGAGTTCCGCTTCCGCAACACCGCTCAGCGGCCGCTTTTCATGCAGCCGCCGGATGTGCGCCTGCTCACAGCTGATGGCAAAGAGGTGCCGCCCTTCATTCTTCCCACCGAACGCCCGCCGATGGTGCCGGAGAAGGCCTCGACGGACCTGCGGCTGCGTTACTGGCTCGACAAAGAGCATCTGGCCGGTGCCTTGCGCCTCGATGTGCGGGGTCAAAGTGTCGAAGTGAAGTCTTCCACGCCGGTCGATCTCGAAAAACTCGAGAACGACAAACCGCGCGTGTGGACGAATTCGAAGTGGCAGTGAGGCGAAAGGCCTCAGCGGTGCAAAATCACCCATGTGGCACCCCAGGAGCCGCTGGCATCATCGGCGGGGTAGATGACTTGCTGGACCTCGGGGAGCTTCGTGAGGATGGCGTGAACACTGGTGCGCAGGGTGCCGGTGCCTTTGCCGTGAATGATTCGCACGCGGAAGATGCCGCGCTGGCGGCATTCGTGGAGATACTCGGGAATGAGGCTGCCGATTTCGTTCGGGCGAAAGGTGTGCAGATCGAGCTCGGGGCCGATGGGATGCTCGATGATGTCGTCGTCCGAAATCATGCGGTAGCGAGGCGAACTTCGAAGATGGTTTGGTCTTCTTCGGAGCGGAGGAGCTTCAAGGTGGCGTGGTTGGCGCGGGCGAATTCGGCGGCGATATTGAGGCCGAGGCCGAAGCCATCGGTCTGGCGGTTGTGGGCTTTGTCGCCACGGAAGAAACGCTCAAAAAGACGCGGCTGGATCTCGGCGGGAATGGCGGCGCCGGTGTTGATGATGGTGAAGACGGCCTCGCTGGCCTCACGAGCGAGTCGCAGGGACACATGGCCTGCCTCGCGGTTGTATTTGATGGCGTTGCTGAGGAGGTTTTGGAAGACCTGACGCAGCAGCGCACGGTCAGCATGCACGGTGACGCTTGGTTCGATCTCGTGCTGAAGGGTCAGACCGGCGGCTTCGCAGAGGATTTCGCCATCTTCGATGAGGCGCGAGAGGTCGGCGCTAAGGTCGTAGGTTTCGGGATGCGTGGGCAGGCGGCCCGCGTCAGCCTGGGAGAGCAGGAGGAGGCTTTGCGTGATGGTTTTGAGCCTGGTGGCCTCTTCGAAGAGGCTGCCAAAGCGCTCGTGCTCGGCGCTGCCGGGCGTGGTGTTACGCAGCGCGTCATCGAGGCTGGCGAGCATGATGGCGAGGGGCGTTTTCAGCTCGTGCGAGGCATCGGCGGTGAAGCGCACGGCCTGCTGAAAGCTGCCTTCGAGTCGCTGCATCATTTCATTCAGCACGGCGATGAGCTGCGCGAACTCGCGATCGTCATCGCGGCTGAAAGGGATGCGCTCAGCGAGGTCGCTGGCGGTGAGACGCTGGGCGGTGGTGACGACACGTTCGAGAGGCTTCATGGCCCTTTTCGAGGTCCACAAGGCCGCGAGACCGGCGAGGGCGAGCGCGATGATGGCGGCGCCGGCATACCAGGTGCCCATGCGATTCACATCAGCATAAAATTCACGCAGCGAGAGGCCGACGAACATGGTGTAGTGCGGATTGCTGAAGGCTCCCCATCGCCAGTCCACACCGCGGGAACGTGCGGTGAACATGACCGGATCACGCACCATCGGCATCTGCGGGCGAAAGCGTGTGGCGCGGCCTCTTTGTGGCTGCGCATGCGGCGGCGGATCGAGGCGCGGGAGACCGAGCAGCTCTCCAAAGTCATCGCCACGCGCCGCGGGCGGTGGTGGATTCTCCGCGGGCTCCGGCGGGGCACTGCGCAGCTCTTCATTCGTGGGGAAACTGCTGCGGAAGTAGGCATCAAGATCTTCCGGCGCTCCCTGCGTGCTGAAGATGGTGGTGCCCTGCGCATGTTCTTTGACGACCATGACGATGGGCGCCTCGCCACCTGCAGGCGCGAAGACGGCATCGCTGATGGTTTGGAATTCCTCGACGGTGGTGCGCGGATCGACGCGGTTCCACATGCGCTGCGCCTGCGCCGTGATGCGGGCATCCACGCTGCGCTCGAGCACACGGCTGGCATACCACCACGATGCTGCGCCGAACGCGGCCACGAGCGAGCCCGCGACGAAGATCGTCTGCAAGGCGAGGCGCACGCGGAAGCTGCGAGTGGAGGCCGGTTGGCTCATCGGAGCGGAGTTTCACGCCACGCGGGCAGCCATGCACGCAGATAAATTCGTTTTAATGAACCGCAGCGGGCTGCCGTCATGCGGCGGGTTTCTCATTCCGGCAGAACAACCACCTCCCACGCCATGAACCTCGCCGAATCTACCTCCACCACGCATGACAGCTCCGCCGGAGCCACGCTGTATCGCCGTCACTTTGCCTCGCTGTGTGCGTTTGCCCGTTCACGCGGCTGCGAGATGCATGACGCGGAGGACGCGGCACAGGAGCTTTTTGCCAAACTGGTGGCTCAGGGCCAGATCGACCGTGCCGCGGCCATCCCGGACAATGGCGAGCAATCGGCCTTCCTGCTCGCTCGCATGCGCACACTGCTGATCAAGCGCTGGCAATTCCGCACGCGCCAGCGTCGTGGAGGTGGCTGCGTGTGCTTTTCGCTTCATGACGACGAAGGCCAGCCGATCGATGTGGCTGACGATCATGCCACGCCGGACCGCGAACAGGATCGCGATTGGGCCCGCGAGGTGCTGGAGAAGGCTCTGGAGCGCATGAACCAGGAACTCTGCGCCAGTGGCCGCCGTGAAGTCTGGCAGAGACTTGAAAGCGATCTGGTGGACGAGACGCCCCACCAGGAGGCGCAAAGCGGGGCTCTGCGCGTGGCGCTGTGCCGTGCCCGCCGCCGCCTGCGGGACTTCATCCGCGAGCAACTCGGCACGAATACCGAGGACGCGGCCCGGATGCTTTGTGCGGCGTTGGTGTGAGATGGTTCCGGGAGGCCTTTTGAGGTCGTTTGGATGCCAAATCGCAATCCTGGCATATCCATGCCCAGGTTCTTCAGTATGGAAAATATAGCTAGTTCTGGACAATTTGGGCAAAAACCCTTAAATTTAAGCACTCCTAACCAAATCGGCTGACTCATGTGCCCTCTGAAATGTCGCTCTTTAGGCAGCTTGTTGCTCTGCCAGCTCTTGGCGTTTGCCACGCTGTCTTCGCCAGTGCGTGCCGCCACCTCATCGATTGTCGGTTTCTATAATGTGACCATCCCGGCAGGCAATTCGGCCTGGGTTTGCGGCCTGGTGACGGCCAACAGCTACGAGGCCGCCTGCATGAACGTGACCACCAATGGCAGTGGGAAGGCGCAGGTGCAGTTCTCCGCGCCGGGCTGGACCGTGGGCGAGTTCGATCTGCACTACGCGGAGCCCCAATCCGGCATTTGCGCCGGCCTGCCCATCGACATTCTCTCCAACACCGCGGACACGCTCACGCTCGACATCGATCCTTCCGAAGCGGGTCTGGTCACCGGCATGACTTTCATCGTGCGGAAGCACGCCACGCTCGCGGGGCTGCTGCCGATGGGTGGCGGCTTCCTGCCGTTCAGCGACACGATCAGCCTGCTGGGCAGCACCGGCCTACAGACGACGTATTTCTTCAACAACGGCACCAACAACTGGATCAACATCCTCGGTAACGACGCGAGCGATGTCATCGTGAGGCCGGGGCAGGGTTTTGTGGTGCAGTTGAGCAGTCCGCTGACCGTGACGTTTGGCACTGGCGAGGTTTGTCACCTCAAAACGACGCCAACGCTCGTCCGCATCAACGCGAATGCGCCAAACATCATCGGCTCGATGAACCCGCTGGGCGGCTCCACCACCACGCTGGGCTCGATGGGCATCGCCACGAGCCTGCAGCCCTTCAATGACTCGCTCGTGATCCTGAATCCAGGCCCGCTTTCGCAGGGGGGCACCTTCCTCAGCACCGGCACCAGCCTCATCAACAGCGGCACCGGCGATGATGGCGACAGCGTGAGCGTGTCCGCCGGTGCGGGCGTGGTGATCAACGTGAACACCGCCAAAAAAGTCCAGATCGCCCCCGTGAGCGTCACCCCGTGAATTTGCCGCCATGAAACGACTCTTTCTGTTTTTCATCCTTTTGGCGACTTCCGCCTCCGCGGGCACGCTCACGCTCAGCAGCGTGGGCGGCAGCCGTTTTGCCACCAAAACCGGTGCCCTGATCTCCACCGGCTGCGCCGTGCGTTTGGGCACGTTTGAGCTTCCTGCGGCCTCTCGCGATGCCGTTCTCAATAGCCAAGGCGACTACGCCTGGCTGAAATCGGTCTTCAAACCGCTCGCGGAAGGTCTTATCGGCGCTGGCAGTGCCGCGCAGGCCTCGGGCTCCGGCAGCGTGCTGCGGGCGAATGGCTTCCCGGCCGCTGGCGATATCTTTGGCTCCATCTCCGGCATCGATCCTGCCTATCTGTCGCCGGACACGCAGCTCTACGTGTGGGTTTTCAATCACTCGAATCCCGATCAAGCAACCCAATGGGGCCTTTTTACCGCCGCGGAATGGACCGCGCCGCCTGCTTTGGGCAATCGCACGCTGAGCACCGCTGCCAGCGTGCAGGCTTTGCAAGGCACGGCGACCGCCGGGCAGCTCCGCCTCATTGACGTGCCATCCACTTACGGCAACTGGACCTGGCAAAACTACAGCCTCGGTGCTCCCGCAAACCTCACGCAGGCCACCGCTGACCCGGATGGCGACGGCGTGGCGAACCTCGCCGAGTATGCGTGGAAGCTGAATCCCGCCGCTCGCAGCTCGCCCCGCACCGAGCTCACCACGCCTGCGGCCGGGACCTTCACGTTTCGCTTCAAACGCCCTCGCAACCTGCCCGGCGTGACGCTCATCGCCGAGTGCTCCACCGACCTGAAGACCTGGCAGCCTGCCAGCGCCGCCGTGACCGCGAGTGACGCCGATTTCGACACGCTCGAATCCACTGCCAGCACCGCCACGCCCTGCTTTTGGCGTGTGCGCTTTGAGACCACTCCCTGACTCTCCCGCCCATGAAAGCCTTCGTTTTCCTCTTTCTCGCCCTGTTGATGGGACTGCCCGCTCACGCGGCCACGGTGTCCATCTCGCTGAGCAGCAATGCCGGACCGAAATTTGCCACCAGCGGCGGCTCGCTGCTCGTGAACGGCTCGGTCATTCGCATCGGCGTGTTCAATGTCTCCGGCCTGAACCTCTCGACGCTGCAAACCAGCAATGACTACGGCCTCGTCGAGTCGCTCTTCACCCCGCTGGCCGAGACGCAGCCGAACGGTGGCACCGTGACGCAGTCCGGCAACTCATCGCAAAACCTCATCATCAACAGCCTCGTCGGCAGCGGCAACGTGCTCGGTCAGGTTTCGAACATCGAATCGACCTACCTCGCCGCCGGCACGCAACTTTACGCGTGGGTCTTCAACGATGCCAATCCCGCCCTCTCCACCGAGTGGGGCATCTTCACTGCCACCAGCGGCTGGAATTTCCCCAACGCCCTCGGCTCCGAGACGCTCGCCACCTTTGAAGTGAACTCCATCATCCGCGGCAGCACCACCGGCGGTGTCACCACGACCGACCAGCTTCGCCTTTCCGCCGTGCCGGAGCCCGGCAGCGCCCTGCTCATGCTCGCCGCGGCGGCCCTGCTGCCCCGTCGTCGCCGCCTGACGGCCCTTTGATCCTTTATGTCCTCTCATCCATCGCCTCTGCCGCGTCTCCTGCTTTTGCTGGTGGCGTTCATCGCTTGGCCAGCCTTTGCGCAGACCCTCATCACTCCCACGGTCACGCCGCAGGGAAATGGCGACAACCTCGTCACCTGGCCGCAGACGGTGAACAAGCTCTACCGCCTCGAGGACTCCGTCGATCAGGTGACCTGGCAATACACCGCACGGCACGTGAAGCTGGCCACCAGCACCTCCGGCAGCTACATGGATGTGAAGCCAGCCCAAGGCACCGTTTATCGCGTTTTGGAGTTCACGCCCAGCATCGCCCGCATCTGGAATGAAGTGCTCTTAAATGCCATCCGCATCGACACGCCGCATCCGCCGAAGCATGCGCGGAATCTTTTCCACCTCGCCACGGTCATGTACAATGCCTGGGCAGCTTACGACAGCACCGCGCTCGGCTACATCCATCACGAGCGCATCAGCCCGCTGCCCGGTGATGTGCCCGCCGCCCGAGCAGAAGCCATCAGCTATGCCGCTTACCGTTTGCTCAAAGCACGCTTCACCACCGGCCCGAACGTCACCGCCATCAACAACGCCCTCGATGCCCAGATGGCCGCTCTCGGCTACGACGCGAATGTCACCACGACGGTGGGCTTAACGCCCTCCGCTCTGGGCAATCGCATCACGGCCACCATCCTCGCCTGGGGCCTCAACGACGGCTCAAATGAATCCGGCGGCTACGGCGATCCCTCTTACTTCAACCCGCAGCCACCGATGATCGTGCTCGGTAGCAACGGCACCATCGGCGGCGTGCCCCTCGGCACCGATCCGAACCTCTGGCAGCCGCTCGCCCTCAGCACCATCGTGACTCAAAACGGCATCCCGCTGCCAGACACAGTGCAGAAATATGTCGGCGTGACCTGGCTGAACACGCTGCCCTTTGCCCATCAACGTTCGAATCCCGCCCTGCCGTGGATTGACCCCGGCCCGGTTTACAAGGTCACCACGCCCACCTTCACCTCCCCGACGGACAGCGTTTACAAAAACGCCGCTCTCGAACTGCTCATCAAAAGCAGCCAGCTCAACAGCTCCGCCACCCTCGACATCTCTCCCGCTGCCATCGGCAACAACCCGCTCGGTGCCGATACGGGCATTGGTCACACCACCAATCCCGCCACCGGCCAGGCCTACGCGCCGAATGTCGTCAGCCTCGGAGATTACGCCCGCGTGATGGCGGAGTTTTGGGCCGATGGACCCGATTCCGAGACCCCGCCCGGCCACTGGCATGTGCTCGCCAACGAGCTCTCGGACAATCCCGCCTTCTCGAAGCGCCTCGGCGGCACTGGGCCCGTGCTCGATGACCTTCAATGGGATGTGAAAACCTACTTCGCCCTCGCCGCCGGCACCCACGATGCCGCCTGCGCCTGCTGGGGAGCGAAGCGCTACTACGAAGGCGTGCGCCCCATCACCATGATCCGCTATCTCTGCGCCCAAGGGCAGAGCAGCGATCCGCAACTGCCCGGCTACACGCCCTACGGCATCCCTTTGGTGACCGATGTGTGTGAAGTCATCACCGCGGACTCCAGCGCCTCCGGAGGCAAACATGAGTTCATCTGGGACATCGACCTCGCCAGCAACGTTTTTGGCGTCAATCACATCGGCAAAGTCGTCGTCAAATCCTGGCCCAGCGAGCCTGGCGACCGCACCACGCAGACCAACACCGTCCGCTGGATGTTTGGCGAAGACTGGGTGCCTTATCAGCGGGCCAATTTCAACACGCCTGCCTTCCCCGGCTACATCTCCGGCCACAGCACCTTCTCCCGTGCCGCCGCCGAAGTGCTCACCGCCCTCACCGGCACGCCCTTTGTGCCCGGCGGGCTTGGCACCTTCGTCGCTGAAAAGGACAATTTCCTCGTCTTCGAACGCGGCCCCAGCGAGACCACCGTCATTCAATGGGCCACTTGGTATGATGCCGCCGATCTGGCGGGCCAGTCACGCCGCTGGGGCGGCATCCATCCGGCGGAAGACGACTATCCAGCCCGTGTCATCGGCTCGAATTCGGGCAAAAATGCCTGGGCGCTCGCCTTGAAATACTTCAGCGGCGAGCTCCTCACCGAATCGATCGACGCCGGGCAGACCTGGAACTTTGACGGCACCATCACTCTGCGCACGCCGACGCGTCGTGGCCTCTTCTACCAGTGGGAATACACGACCGACCTGCAAACCTGGCTCCCCCTCACGCCCACCTCACAGGCCACCGATACAACGCTCAGCTTTGTGGATACCCCGCCCGCGGGCCAGCGCCGCTTCTACCGCGCCCGCTGGGTTGCCGAGACCCCGTAAAAACAAGCCGCGACGGCCTTCACGGCACGTCGCGGCGATTTTAATGCCTCGTGGCTTACTCGTAGCGATAGCCCGCTCCGTGCACCGTGCGGATGATGCGTGGCTGCGAGGGATCTTTTTCGACACGCTTGCGCAATTGAGAGATGTGCTGGTCGAGAGCGCGGCTTTCGGGGAAGTAATCGACGCCCCAAACTTCATCGGCGAGCGTGTTGCGGTCCACCACCTTGCCACGACGATCAAACAGAAGACGGAGCACTTTCACATCACGCGGCGAGAGCTGCACTTCCACCTGACCGCGATACGCACGAAGCTCATCCGGCACGATTTTCAGGTCATCCATGGTGAAGACCTCATCACCCTTCGTCGGGCCGCTGCCGCCACGTGTGGCCGTGCGGCGCAGGATGGCGCGGATGCGGGCAATGATCTCCTTCACCCCGAAAGGTTTCGTCATGTAGTCATCAGCGCCGAGTTCGAGGCCGAGCACGGTGTCGATCTCCTCCGCTTTCGCGGTGAGGAAGAGGATCGGCACCTTCTCGTCCTGCTTGCGGATCTGCTTGCAGACCTCGTAACCGTTGAGGCCGGGCATCATGACATCGAGGCACACAAAATCGGGATTCTCGACGCGGAAGAAATCCGCGGCTTGCAACCCGTCGGCGGCTGCCACGACGTGGAAGCCCTCCATGGTCAGCACCTCGCGCAGGGCCTCGCGGGTGTGTTCGTCGTCTTCAGCGATGAGGATCTTGGTCATGATGCGGCAGTGGGTATGGGTTGGATGGGCAGGGTGAGAATGAAACGTGCTCCTTCGCGATACTGCGGGCAGACGACGAGCTTGCCGCCGTGCAATTGTGCCAGTTCGCGGGAAATGGTCAATCCGATGCCGGTGCCGCTCACGCCCTCGTTCAAGTCGCTGCGGAGGCGTTCAAACGGCTCGAACACGGTCTTGCGTTTGCCGGCAGGAATGCCCGGGCCTCGGTCTTCGACGATCACGCGGGCCACATCGCCCTCCACCTCCGTGCGCAGGCCAACGTAACGGCCGGCGAGCCCGTATTTCTCGACATTGGAGAGCAGGTTGCCGAGGATCTGTGAGAGGGCATCGGCATCGCCTTGAATGACAGGAGGCCCATGAAGGTCCACGCGGATCTCAAAACCCTTCGCCTCGAGCGTCGGCTTCCAAAATTCTATCGCTCGCGTGGCGATGTCATCGAGTGAGATGGGCTTCGGCGCGATGGCGAGCTTGTCACGCTGCTGGCGGGCGTAGTTGAGCACGTTTTGAATCAGCCGGTCGAGGCGCGAGGTCTCCGTTTCGACGACCGAGAGCTGCCGCTTCATGGCCGCATCACCCGATGCCGCTGCACGGTGCGCCGCCATCTCCGCGTAGAGACGAATGTTGGTGAGCGGCGTCTTCAGCTCGTGCGAAATCTGGTTCACAAACGTCACCCGCTGCTGCGCCACGCTTAACTCACGAGCGCTTTCATGGAAGTAAAGCCATGCCAGCACGATCACGAGCATCACACCGGAGCCCATGCCGAGCATGATCGGAAAGAGATAGGGCTTGGGAAACTCCTCATCCGCAGGCGTGTAGGCCAGCTCCCACTGGTCGAGCGGCTCCGAGCAGGCACGATGCGCCGCGGGTGGACGCTCGGAGCCTTCCAATCGCTTGCCCCATTGGTGCAACGGCACGCCCTGGACATTCGCCAGCATCATTCGGCCCGGCGGCACCTCCAGGCCAGGATGCGGCAGGCGTGCAAACAGCCCCTGCATGAGCAGGTGCGTGTTGAGCAAAATGGCGGCGATGCCTCCATCCGTGCATTTGAGCCAGTAAATGAAGGTCCGCTCGCCAACATGCCAGCCACTGGCGCGGTGTTTCAACGCCGTCGGAGCCATCGCCTCGTCAATGTGGTAGCCACCCAGTTTTTGATAGGTCTGCCATGGCGTTTTGCGGCGTGTGCCCTCACCGGAAGGAACGCTGATCGCTGAGAGGCGTTGAAACGGCGGCCCGCCGCGCGGATCGGGGACGACGAGCTCGCCCACGTTGCCAGCGGCCTGCAGCCGGTCCCGGATACTCAGCATTTGCTCACGAGGATCGATGGGCGTCAGAATCTCGAAGCTCGCCTTGGCTGCCAACTCATTGAATCCTCCTTGGGCATCCAAAGTCCACGCTTTTGCCACCCAGGCGTGGGCGCCCAGATCCTTGATCGCTTCGCTCGTCGCTGTGCCGGGTTTCACCAAGCTGTCGAATTCATCCGTCAGCTGCCGCAGGTCATGCACGAGCTGGTGATCGGCCAAGGATAGACGCTCGGCCAGAATGGCCTGCATGGAGGCATCGGTCCGCTTTGCAGCGTCGCGCATCAGGTAAGTCCCCAGCCATGCCAGCAGCGCCAGTGGCAGGGCCACGAGCACAATGAACAGGAGGGTGGAGCGACGTCGAAACATGACAGAACCGCATAATTTAGGGCCGTCGGAGGTTTGGTCATCTAAAATTTATAATTTCCACAAAACAAACCGGGGCGGCTTTTGAGGCCGCCCCGGTTATCTGAGTTGTCCAACAGCCAGAAGGATCCACTCACTTGGAATGATACTATCTAACCATAACCACCAGAAGATGCGTCATACACTTGTGAGTGGGTTGTAAGATGATTGTCAGGCTGGGTCATTCGCCTGCAAATCGAACTCCGGGTCCAGCGGCCGACCGTCGAGCAGATGCTCGGTCAGGTGCCGGGCCAGCCAAGGGGCCCGGAGACTGCCTTTCGAGCCAAGACCATTGAAAAACAGGACCCGCGGATGCGATGGATGCGCCCCGAGCAGTGCCTGGCGGCCTTTGATGATCGGCCGCACGGCGCTTTGCGAGCCCAAAAGCTCCACCGGCACGGCGAGGAAGTCGCGGAGCTTCGTCTCGAGGTCCGCGATCATGCCGGGCGAGGCAGCGGGAGGCTCAGGAAAGGTCCATTCGTAGGTCGAGCCGGCCCGCAGCGTGCCATCGGCTCGCGGAATGACCCAGCAGCCGCGGTTGAGGATGCGCCGCTCGCCTTTCAGGTCGGCCTTCGCGGTCAAAATGGTGCCCAAAGCACTCTGGAAGGGCACCCAGCTAAAAAGCGGATGTTTTGCCGCCTGCCAGCCCTGCGCCCACACGACGTGCGAAAAGCGTTCGCCACGCCAAACGATACCTTCCGCATCATCGATGACCTCACTCGGCTCGACGGTGGCCTGTCGATAGGCCTCGCCAAAAAAGCGCCGACTGGCCTCGAGGTAGGTCACAGTATCCAACCAAGCTGCGTGGCGTTGTTGAAAGCCTTCATGCGGCAACGTCACGATCGCCGGATCGAGCTGCGGAGCTTGCGGATGCACAAACGGGCCCACCTCGGACTCGCGCAGGCGTTTCGGCCACTTCTGGCGTTCCTGCTCGTTTTTGAGGAGACGCACATAGCCTCGCGGGAAGAAAACCCGCGTGCCCAACCGCTTGCCGATCTGCCGGTAAAACCGCAGCGCTTCGGGATAAAAGACCTCGAATCGCCAGCTCACCTTCAGTCGCATGCCGGTGACCGGCGTGATGAGCCCCGCGGCCACCTTCGAGCAGGTGACGGGTTCTTCACGATCCACGATGACAAAGGGCAGGCCGCGTTCATGCAGCCGCCACGCCAGCGCGGTGCCAGCGAGGCCTTGGCCGATGATGAGGATGCGGGTCATGTTGGTTCTATTTCATTCCAACTGAAGCAATTCAAATGCTTCGATAAGGCACGAATCGCTGGCGCGAGGTGTGCATGGATCGTAGGTTTTGTGCCCTTTAACTCCTATCTCTTAGAATCTCATGTGCGGAATCGTCGGCTACATCGGAAATCGTCAGGCCAGCTCCATCCTTCTCGATGGTCTTCGTCGTCTGGAATATCGCGGCTATGACTCGGCCGGCATGGCGCTGTGTGGTGACGGTGGTTTGCAGACCGTGAAGAAAGCCGGCCGAATCGACAACCTGCGCATCGCCGTCGAAGAGGCGAAGCCGGAAGGCACGATGGGCATCTCCCACACCCGCTGGGCCACGCACGGTCCTGCCACTGATGAAAACGCCCATCCGCATCCCGACCAAGGCGGCAAACTGGTGCTCGTGCACAATGGCGTCATCGAGAACTACCAAGCGCTGCGTGATCAGCTCGCTGCGAAGGGACACACCTTCCACTCGCAGACCGACACGGAGGTCCTTTCTCATCTTGTCGGCACCTTCTTTGATGAATCGAAGGAAAAAGACGGCACGCAACGCCTTGTCGGTGCGGTGAAAGCCGCGCTGGGTCGCGTCAAGGGCACCTACGGCATCGCCGTGATGCACGCGGACCTGCCGGGCGTGATCGTCGGTGCCCGCCTCGGCAGCCCGTTGATCATCGGTCTGGGCAAAAACGAGCACTTCCTCGCCAGCGACGTCGCCGCGGTGGTCAATCACACGCGTGATGTGGTCTATCTCAACGACTACGACATCGTCATCATCACGCGGGACAGCTACGACGTGCAGTCCTTCAGCGGCACGCCTGCCGAGGTGAAGGTAAGCCGCGTGGAATTCAGCGCCGACGACGCGGAGAAGGGCGATTTCCCGCACTTCATGCTCAAGGAAATCTACGAGCAGCCGCAAAGCCTGCGCAACGCGATGCGCGGCCGTCTTTCCCGCGATGAATGCACGGCGGTGCTCGGCGGCCTGAACATGACACCGCGTGAGCTGGCTCAAATCGATCGCATCATCCTCGCTGGCTGCGGCACGGCCTACCACGCCGCGATGGTCGGCGAGTATTTGATCGAAACGCTCGCCCGCGTGCCCACCGAGGTCGAAATCGCGAGCGAGTTCCGCTATCGCAACGTGCCCGCGAACAAGAACACGCTGCAGTTCGTCATGAGCCAGAGCGGCGAGACCATCGACACGCTCGCCGCCATGCGTGAAGGCCAGCGCAAAGGCATCCGCTGCCTCGGCATCGTGAACACCGTCGGCAGCACCATCGCCCGCGAGAGCGACGGCGGCGTTTACATTCATGCCGGCCCTGAAATCGGCGTGGCAGCCACGAAGACCTTCACTTCGCAGGTCACCATCCTCACGCTGCTCAGCCTGCTGCTCGGCCGCATTCATCATCTTTCCAGCGTCGATGGTTTGGAGATGATCGACGAGCTCGAAGCGCTGCCCGACAAGATCGTCACCATCCTCAAGCAGGCCGACAAGATCAAAGCCATCGCCGAGAAGCATTGCCATGCCGAGGGCATGCTCTTCATGGGCCGCCAGGCGAACTACCCGGTCGCCCTCGAAGGCGCCCTCAAGATGAAGGAAATCAGCTACATCTACGCCAGCGGCCATCCGAGCGCCGAGCTGAAGCATGGCGTGATCGCGTTGGTGAAGCCAGACATGCCCAGCGTGTTCATCGCACCCGATGACGCCGTCTTCGACAAGAACGTGAGCAACATCGAAGAGGTCCTCGCCCGCAAAGGCCCCGTCATCGCTGTCACGACCGAAGGCCGCCCGGAGCTCGAAAGGCTCACGCAGGATGTCATCTACGTGCCGGACTGCCCCAGCTACCTCACGCCGATCCTGAACGTCATCCCGCTCCAGCTTCTCAGCTACTACACCGCCGTCGCCCGCGGCTGCGATGTGGATAAACCGAGAAACTTGGCGAAAAGCGTGACGGTTGAGTAATAGTGGGCTTCTCCTCGTCGAAGCCTACCAACCATGATTTTCCGCCAGCGCCCCGTTTTTGCCGCGATCTGCCTGATCGCCTGCTGCGGGACGCTGCATGCCCAAATCGCGACTCCCGAGCCTGGGCTGACCGTTTCGCCTATCATCGGTGTGATGGATCAAACCCCTGGTGAGTTCCTCGAAGAGCTCGGCAAGGCCGCGAAAGCCCGCTGGCGCCTTCTTTTCCGTCCACCGCCGCCCACGCCATCGACCGACCGCTGTCGTTCGGCGCTCGTTTTGGGCAGTTTGATCGGCGAAAGCTACCTCATCTGGCAGGCCGGCGACTCGCAGCAGTATCGCAACACCAATCAAGAGATGGTGAACTATTGCCGCACGCTCGGCCTCGGCGAGAAAATGATGCCGCGACTCATGGCACAGGGCAAAATGGCCGAGATGGAGCAGTGGAAGGAGCTCCAGCAGGAGATCGCCGAAGGCCATCAAGAGCTCCAGCGCCTCCTGCGTGAGATGCAGGACGAGGATCTCGCCCTGCTCATCGATACCGGCATGTGGCTGCGCCTTCTCGAAGTCTCCTCCACCCTCATCGCTGACCTCCCCGGCACCGAGACTCGCCACCTTTGCATCGGCTCCACGACCACGCTGCAGCTCATGCGCGATCGTTTCGACCGCATCAGCGAAAAGAAACGCCAGGGGCCGCTCCTCCAGCTCGTGCAGGCCGCCCTGTTCGAGACACAAACCGTCTGGCTCACCAAGCCCAACGAACTCCCCACCGCCGAAGCCGTCCTGAAGACCCGCCAGCGTTTCGGCGATCTGATGCAGGTGGTGTGGGAAAAGGAAAAGTGAGGCAGCGGGGCGACACATCGCCTGCAAAAGAACTTCACGAAAGCCGCGTTGGTTGATACAACCGCGCCATGAACACGCCCAACCTCCTCCAGCCGTCGTCTGTCTCCCGTCGTGATTTTCTCACCCGCAGTGCCCAGGCGGCTGCCGCGGGCTTTTTGGGCTCCGCCTATGCCGAGAGCACTCCGGCGGCTTCGTTGCCCTCCGAGACGCTCGTGACGCAACTCTACAAAACGCTCGATGAGAAGCAGAAGTCCGTCCTCTGCCTGCCATGGAGCGATCCGCGCCGTCAAAAGGTCGATAACAACTGGCACATCATCAAGCAGCCCATCCGCGATGTGCTCAACGCCGACCAGCAGGCCATGGTGCGCGAGATTTTCGACAAGCTGCACAGCGACGAATACAAGAAGGAAGTCTGGACGCAGTTCGATCACGACAACAAAGGCGACGGCGGCTTCCCGAGTGCCTCGATCGCGTTGTTTGGCGAGCCAGGCACGGGCCAGTTCGAGTTTGTGCTGACCGGGAGACACTGCACACGCCGCTGCGATGGCGATAGCGAGAAAGGCGCGGCCTTTGGCGGCCCGATTTTCTACGGACATGCCGCCGGCAGCTTCAACGAGAAACCGGATCACCCGGGCAATGTCTATTGGTATCAGGCAAAGCGTGCGAACGAGGTCTTCGCGGCTCTCGATGGCAAACAACGCGAGGCGGCGCTGCTCGGCAAATCGCGTCAGGAACGCGGCAACTTCACCGTGGAGCTCAGCGGCAAGAAATCCGGCCTCGAAGGCATCCGCATGAGCGACCTGAGCAGCGATCAAAAGGACCTCGTGCGCAAAGTGATCGGTGATTTGTTGAAACCCTTCCGCGAGCACGATGCCAAAGAAGCCGCGAGCTACATCGAAGCAGGCGGTTTCGACAACCTGCACATGGCCTTCTTCAAAGATCAGGACGTGGGCAAGGACGGCGTGTGGGACGTGTGGCAGATCGAGGGACCGAACGCGGTCTTCTACTTCCGTGGTGATCCTCACGTGCATGCCTGGGCCCATGTGCGCCAGCCAGCGTGAGGCAGCAACTCGATCTACTTCCGCACCACCCAGATGTTCCGGTAGCGCACGGGATTGCCGTGGTTTTGCAGGTACACAGGACCGGGCAGGGCATTTTCCTTGTTGGGCGCGGAGGTGGTCGGGCCGGGCAGTTCCTGGTTTTCGTGAATGAGCACGCCGTTGTGCTTCACTGTGATTTTGGCGTTCACGAGCTTCTGACCGGTCTCGTCATACTTCGCGGCGGTGAAATCCACGTCGTAGGTCTGCCAGGTGAGCGGTGGCAGGCACATGTTGATGCGGGGTGATGCGATCTTGTAGAGGCCGCCGCACTCGTTGTCCTTTCCGTCGAGGGCAAAGCTGTCGAGCATCTGCACCTCGTAGCGGCCTTGCAGATACAGGCCGCTGTTCCCACGGCCCTGACCGCGTGCCTCGGGCATGAAGGGCAGCATGAATTCGACGTGCAAAGAGCAGTCGTGAAACGTGTCCTCGCTCGTGATGCCTTCTTTGAGAGCGGGGAGCTTTTCGTCGATCTGCGATTTCGGAAAACGGTTCACGCCCTGGCCATCGAAGAGCACCACGGCACCTTCAGGCGGCCTTGCGCCGAGTGTTGGGGAGGTGCGTGTTTCCTTCTTCAGCGTCACTTTGACGTCGTTGGCCTCGATCTGCATGGTGGACCCATCCACGGTGGCATGGGCGGTCTCATTGTGAAAGGTCGCCACCTTGGCTCCAGCCTCGCGACGGCCCTGGACACGTGAGAGGCTCGTCCGATTCTCATCCCAACCTGCACCAGGCAGCCCACCGGTGAAACCAAGGGCCTCAAACTCGCCTTTGCCCTTCGCCCAGACCTGCGCGGCGATCTTTTGGCCATCGAGCATGCCGCTGTACTCGCCTTGAATGATGAAATCCTCACCGGCTTCCTCGGCGCTGAGATAAGCCGGTGGCTTGGGTTTCGGAGCGGCGGGCTGCTGCGCATGAAGCAAGGACCCAAGGAGAAGAACGATGAGGAGTGGACGCATGGAAAAGGGCAATGAGGTGAAGCTCATCCTCTCGGCTTGCGGGCGAGGATGCCGATCAAGAGACGTTCGAGCACGAGCTTGGGATCGAGCGAGCTCGTCACGAGCTTCACATTCGCATCGAGGCAGGCTTTGAAGGCAGCGTGCAGTTCTTCGAGCGAGAAATTGCCTGTCTCCGGCAGCGCGAGGAACATCGGATAGGCGTTGAAGCCGGTGCCATCCTTCTTCCGCGGCAGATGCGAGGTGGCGGATGAAGGCAGCGACTCGAGCGAGCTGCAAAAGCCCTGGTAGTTGAACTTGTTCAGCTTGTGGCGGCTGCCGATGTCCTTCACGAGCAGGAGGCTGCGCACGCGTGGCACGATGGCGGCCAGCAGCAGGCCGATGGCATTCTGCCCCTGATACATGAGCGTGCCGAGCAGATCGAGTGCTCGCGGCAGATCACGCTTGCCGATGGCATTGCCGAGATCCCACAGCACACCGGCTCGGCTCATCGACACGAGGCCTTGCACGGTTTTCAAACCCGCACGGCGGCGCTCGCCGAGATACAGATCGATCTTCTCGAGCTCGTTCTCGAGCTGCCGGGTGTCGTCACCGGCCATCTGCACGAGCAATTCGATGGCACCGGACTCAAAGGTGATGCCGAGCTCCTTCGCGCGTTTGTTGGCCATCGCGATGATCGGGCCTTCCCAGCCGGCACGCGAGGTGTCCGGCTTGTCAAAGACCTCGATGTTTGCGAGTTTCGACACGCGTTTGTAGGCAGCGCGACGTTTGTCGATGCCGGTGGTGCTGATGACGAAGCGGACATCACTGCCGAGACCCTTTTCGACGATGTTCAAAATCCGCTCAAAGCCTTCGACCGCGGCCTGCGCTCGGCCTGTTTGCGTATCGCCGAGGAAATTGGCGTTCTTCAACCACACCACCTTCGTGCCGCCAAAGAACGGCAGCGTTTGCAAGGCCATGCACACGTTCGAGCAGATCGTGCCAGCATGGTCCGCATTGTCCGCGGTGCCGTCGATGACATCGTTGGAAAAATCACCCGCGTCCTTCGGTGTGAGCTGGCGCACCTTCATGAGCGCAGCCTCCTTCACACGCGCTTCGTCGCTCCCCATGTAAACATGGAAGGCGGCGTCGGTGGCTGTTTTCGGGGGCGGCATGGCGGGCAGGGGCGCAAATGCTTGGCGAGGACTCTTGACAGTTCACGGCCAATTTGATGAAATCATGTCACAACCCAATCGCATCATGAAAACTTCGCTTCTTCGTGTTTGTGTTCCTTCCTCGGCAGCCGTCGCGATGATGGCTGCTTTTTTGATGGCCGCTCCCGCCCTTCGCGCCGCGGATGATCTGAATGCCATCTACCAAAAGGGCCGCGAGGCCTTCCACAAGGGTGACTTCGTCACCGCACGTGCCTTCCTCACCCAGGTGGCCGCGGCGAATCCCTCGCATCCCGACACGCAGAACATGCTGCGCTACATCAACGCCCACGCGAAGCAGGAGTCCACGCTGAAGCGCGACTACGCTGCGGTGAAGCTGCCCAAGATCGACATGCAGGAGGTCACGCTCCAGGAGGCCGTGACAGGTCTGCGTGTGATGGCGAAGAATGCCTCGCAGGGCAAGGTGTCTCCGAACGTCATCATCAAAGGCCCCGCTTTGGCCGAGAAGAAGCTCTCGCTGAATCTCGCCAACGTGCCGCTCACCGAGGCCATCGAATACCTCGCCCAGCTCTCCGGCGCGAAGGCCACCTATGACAAGCACGCGGTGATCCTCAGCGAGGCCACCGTGGCCGGCACGGAGGTCAAAGAGGTGGCAAAGTGAGGCGCGTGCCGCATCTTGGCCGCTCCTCTCCCGCATGCCTCCTGCCATTGTCCTCAGCGAAGATCCCATCCAGCCCGCCACGCTGGCCTTTGAGCCCGGCGAGGGAGCGGAGGCCCAGTTCCTCGGTGTCGTCCGCGGCAGCGAGGATGGCCGCCCGATCACCGGGATCGATTACAGCGCCTACCGGCCGATGGCGGAAAAGATGCTGGAGGAGCTCCTCACCCGCGGTCAGGCCTCCCACGGCCCACATCGCGTCTTCATCCAGCATCGACTGGGCTTTGTAGCCGCAGAGGTGCCCAGCATCGTCATTCGCGTGCGCACCCGACACAGCGCGGAGGCCTTCGAGCTCTGCCGCTGGTATTTGAAAGAGATCAAGACCTGCGTCCCCATCTGGAAACGCCCTGTTTTTGCCCCGGAAACGGTTTCCGCCCCGGTGTGAACCCGCACTTGCGCAATCTCTCGAACCGGTTACTATCGCCCCCGCCTCCCGGCAAAATGGTGACCGTAGTTCAAAGGTAGAGCCCCAGATTGTGATTCTGGTTGTTGCGGGTTCGAATCCCGTCGGTCACCCCATTTTTTCCTGTTCAGCCAAGGCGTCACCCACGGAACATCGGCGATCAGCGAAACATGGAATCTCTTGAGAGCATCCTCGGCCACCACTTCCGCCAGCTCCGTCTCCTCACCGAGGCCCTCACGCATGCGAGCGTGAGCTACGAGTCCCAGCGCTCCGGCATCGACAACCAGCGCCTCGAATTCCTCGGCGACTCCGTGCTCCAGCTCGCCCTCAGCCACGAGCTTTTCGCCCGCCTGCCGGACTCCGACGAAGGCCGCCTCACGAAAGCACGCGCCCATCTCGTGAGCACCAAATCGCTCGCCCGGCTCGCCCGCGAGATCGGTCTCGGCCCGCACCTCATCATGGGCCGTGGCGAGGAATCCAGCGGGGGCCGCGAACGCGATTCCACCCTCGCGGACGCTCTCGAGGCCATCATCGGTGCCATTTACCTCGATGCCGGCCTCGATGCCGCCACGCAGTTCGTGCTTCGCGTCCTTGGCAACGAGCTCGACACCCTCGGCCAAGGCCTCATCGAGTCGAATCCCAAGGGCGATCTCCAAGAACGCCTGCAAGCCATCAATTCCGAGGCACCCGTCTATCGCATCATTGGCCAGACCGGACCCGATCACGCCAAATTCTTCGAAGCCTCCGTGAGCTGGGGCGGTCGCGAGCTCGGTCGCGGGGCAGGGAAGAGCAAAAAGGAAGCCGAGGTGCAGGCTGCCAGCTCCGCCCTGGCCAATCCCGATTGGCATTCTCTCACCTCCAACGGCTCGTGAACAACTTGTGAGCAAATCCACCAACAAACCCGGACAACCTGCGAGGAACCTCGATAAGCCCGACTTGTTGGAGACTGCTGACACTCATCCCCAATTTCATTCACAGCCGCGATGCATGTGGAACTGCGCAGTTTCAGGGGTGGAACGCACTTCTTGAGCTTATCCACACCCCTTACGGCTAGGGAATGATCTGCCCTTTAATCTCCATCATCATAGAGGATGTGAAGAAACCTCAAACGGAGAGCAATTCCCTCGCTTCAGCCTGTCCGGGAGCAGGACGGCCATACTCACTCGCAGTGACACGTGCCAGCGCCACCAGATGACGCCAGCGGAAGGCGGACCGGGTGCGCTGAAACTCGTCCCGACAGGTCTGGAAGTATTTCTCGGCGTGCAGTGCTCCGTCTTCGCTGGTGGCAAAATCACGCAGGAGGGCCAGCACCGGCTCCACGGGCAGGTCGAGGGCTCCCCAGCGATGCACGACGGCTGCGGCGTGGGATTGCAGATTGCCGCGGATATGGCTGTCGAGCTCGGCGAGGAGCTTTTCCGGTTCTTTGGCACTTACCTGACCGATCTGACGTTTGGAGGGCATCGCCTCCCAGTCAGCAAATTGAGGCTGGTATTGCTTGTCCCGGGCGATCTGCCACGCGGCGAGGATGAGGCAGGCAAACACATTCCGCCCCTCGCTCACGGAGGAAAGATTCCGCCAGGCATGGGTCGAGTCGCTGGAGTGAACGCCGACGGAGTCGCCATGCACGCTGCCAGTGGGCTTGCCGGGGAATTCCCACTCGGGCGGGCGGCCATGGTCACGCAGCACGAATTGATTCGCGGCGAGGGAGATGGCCTCGCCGATCTCGTGCGAGTCAAAACCGTCCTTCAAAGCCTCTGCCACGGCGCCTGCGGCCTCGGTTGGTGAGCCGCAGAAGATCGTCATCGCGAGCTTTTCGAGTGTGGCATCATCGAGCGAGCGTGTGCCAGGCTCGCGACCGAGCAGTTGGTGTTCATCCATCAGCTTCGTGAGGATGCCGCCATGCTCATCCCAGTCAGCACGACGATACTGCTCGGCTTTCAAGCAGTAGCGCAGGGACATGCGCAGCATCGTGGTGGCATGCTCACGACCCACGAGATCGAGCAGGTCCCAGGCGCGGTAAGGAAGCACGGTGCGATGCACCTCGGGATTGTCCTGCACGCATTCGAGGAGTGCGTTGAAGCCTTGCGCGGCACTCTGCTGCATCATGGCTGCAAACAGCGCCTCTGCCTTCGCGGTGTCTTTGAGCTTCACCGCGTCATGCAGTTGCGAAGCTGTGGGATGATCATCGCTGCCGCTCACCGGATGCAGCACCTCGGAAGCGCGGCCACCGTGCTCCTGGATGCGGTTCGTATTGCGATAGAGCACTTTGAAGACAGGCAGCGCGGCTTGTTTCTCTGGCATCGCCGCGGCCATTTGCAGCGCGGGCTGCATGGCCATGAGTGTGTGAAAGCCGATGTAGTCCTCGCCGCCAAAGGTGCGGGCATTCGCGAGCACGCCGGCGCTCACGAGTTGCTTCAAGGAGGTGCCTTGTTTGAGCTTCGCGGCCAGCAGGGGTTGCAGTTTCGCCACTGGTGTCTCCTGCATGAAGGCCACGAGCGGCTCCAGATCACCAAAGTGCAAGGCGGCAGAGGTTTCCGCTGCGTGGGCGGAGGAGATCCCGAATTCGGCAGCGAGCGCAGGACCGATGGTGGCGAGAAGAGTGCCTTTGCTCACTTCAGCGAGGAAAGCGCGGCGAGTATGCGGTTGGTTCATGATTGACCTCCCAGGTTGGAATTGGCCCGAGTGTCCCGGACTGCTGGGAAAAGGTCAATCACGATATTTGCTGGTCAGATTGGGGCTGGATTTGGTAGTCTGGGCCTATGAAATGGCTCGTCGCTCTCATTTCGCTTCACGCCGCGGACCTGATCGCCGCGGAGAAGCAGGCCAAGGTGTCTGCTCGCATCGAGGCGATCGCGCAGATGCTCACGCCGACGCAGCGCATGAAGCTCCTCGACCTCCTCAACAAGGGACGCGATGATTCGCTGCGGTCCTTGCCCGGTGTGGGTGAGACACGTCTGGCCGCCATCAAGCAGGCGCGACCCTTCAATGACATCACCGAGGTCACGAAAGTGCCCGGTGTCGGCGAGGGGACCTTCATCGACTTCGTGAAGCACGCGAAGGCTGGCTTCCCCAAGAAGTAGTCGGGCCATTCCTAGCCCGGTTGCAGTCTCGAGGCATGGGACAATCTTTTGACAACTCCACGCTCGCATCTGGCCTGCCTCACGCTCATTTCCGCCCTCGATGAACGGCATGGAAGAGTCCTCGAACCCGATGACGCGTCGCGATTGGTTGCGGCGCGGCATGGCTTTGATGCCGCTGGGAGTCGCGGGATGCGCTGGCGGAGGCCTCATGAGTCCTTCGTTGCGCAAATCGCAGGCGCAGTGGGAGTATCACAATCGCTTCCTGCGTTCCGGAGCCCGGCTTCGCTACCGTCCACATGCCGCGCATGGGCGGCCGTGGACGCAGCGCTTTGAGCAGGCCTATCGTGCGCATCGCGGCGATCCCCGTGTGGGCTATGCGGTAAAGAATCTCGCCACCGGCCGCTACCTCGCGGAGTTCCAGGCGGATCGTTTATTTGTCGGCGGCTCGATGCCAAAGCCCGCGGTGTCTGCCGTGCTGCTCGAGCGGGCTCGCGGAAACCTCAGCCGCGAGGAGTTTCAGCACATCGTGTATGCCTGCGACAAGAGCGAGAACAGCTCGTGGTTCTACCTGCTCTCCCGCATCGGTCCTGCCGACGAGCATCATTTCCTCTCGAAGTATGGGCTGCCGAATGTCGCCATCCGCGACAATGTGCTCTCGCCGCGATTCTACGCCGAGTTCTACGAGCGCTGCGTGAACTACCGCCTCGACTACGGTTGCGAGCTGCTGCTTGAGGCCATGCGTTGCGATCAATACGGTCTCGGTCGCTGGGTGCTGCCTGCCAGCATCACCTACATCGGCGGCAAGACCGGCAACTACGGTGAGTGGGACCACGAATCCCTCTTCTTCTATTACGGCAGCACGCCCTACGCCATCATCCTCTTCACCCGCGGCCACTTTGCGCCTCCCGGTCAGGATTGGAAACTCGGCGCCATGATGGGCGGCCTCTTCCGCGACTACTGCGCGTGAAGCCGTCACATCTTCGGCGCCTTCTCGACCAGGGCGATGAACTCCGCCGCATCAAACGCGCGCATCGTGCTCGTGTGCACATTGCCGAGAGCGGAGAGGCTCATCATCAGGCCGGTGGCGGCTGCGTCGTCCTTCGCCTGGAAAACGATCACGCCATCATGCGCTCCCATCGTCCAGAACAGGTGCTGCACCTTGCATCCGCTCTTTTTGGCCGCTGCCCGGAAGGCCGAGGCGCGGTGCGCGGACTCGTGCATGTTCGTGAGGCCTTGCTGTGTGAAGTTCAGGAGAGCGACGTAGGTGTTCATGGCGGGGGGATGGGGGGCACCTGCTTCAACGTCTGCCTTCGCCTCGGCGATTGAGCCTGCATGGCGAGAGAGTGAGTCGTTCTTGGCCCATGTCCTGCGGCCTGTGACTACCAGCCAGTGATCACGCCCCGATTGCCAGCCAGTTGAACTCCACGGCAAACACCCGCGTGCCCGCCCAGGTCGAGATCACCGCCTCAAAGCCTGTCGCCGTGATGTTCTCCGCCTGCAGCGTGATGCGGCCGCTGTCCCGCTGATCGAGATCAAAGCCCGTCAGACCCAGTTGCACCACCGGGATCGAGGCAAACGGCGTCGCAAACACCACCGCCGTGCGAAACGTGCGCACGTCATCGTCTTCAGTGCCCACCGTCTCGAGCGTCCAGCCCTCCGTGAGCACACCGACACCGACTTGAGAGGACAAAACATTCCATGGAAGAGCAGCAGAGAGCATGAGCCCATCTTCTGAGCAGCATTCAGGCCGTCTTTGGCATGTTGTTCACGCTGTTAGCGTGATGGATGGTCTGCTGCGCTAGCTTCTGACGGAGAGCCGTCATTACCTCGGCGTGCGGCACCAGCGTCGCTGTGCCGTTTTGGATGGATTCCAGCCGACGGTCGATCTCCGCCTGCCAGGCGCTGCTCATTTCCACATTCTCTTCCGGCTCCTCCACACTCTCGATCAGCCGGGTGGCGATGCGACTCGACCCCGATGCAAATGACGCAGGAGATGGAACGATGTTGTCGGAGAGTTTCACACGGTCACGGAGGTGCGTTCACCAGATACGCTTTTCGTGACATGTAGAGCGACGGTTTCCCGCTTGTTTTAAACGAGTCTGACGCTGCGTCGTACTCCAAGGCGTAGGCTAGCTGGCCAGGTTCGTTGTAAATGAACAGCTCTGCTCCTTCGAGTTTCCATTTAAACTCCTGAGGGGCACCGCCTTCATCGATTTTGCCGCTTCCACTGAAGGTGAAGAGTTTTGAGCGCGGTGGTGAAAAGTAGAACACAAAACGGCCCTTGGTGAGCTTCTTCCGTAGCAGTGCCTCATCGGCCTTGATGGCCTGAATAGGAGCTTGTTGCGGCTTTTTCGTCAGATCATCCAGCACGGTCTTGACCTCAACTGCTGCCTCCAGTCTTCCTGCCTTGGTGTGCTGCTCCAGCAGTTTCTGAAGCTCTGCCCGATAAGTAGCGGTAATTGGATCCACGGCGCGTTTCACTGCTTCGTCGTAAGACTTCTGCAGTTTGGCGAGATCTGGATCTCCCGCGTATGACAGTCTCACGGTGATCCAGAGGGCAGTGGCCAGAAGAGGCGTTTTCATTCAAGGGCAAAGTTATAATTGTTCAGGTTCCGACCAGCCAGTCAAAAGAGATGCTCGTGCGAGCTTGTTTATGGTGTGGGGGCAGGCGGCACCGGTTCCTCGGGTGACGACGGATTCTCTAGGAGGTGCTGCATCATGTACAGGCTCAGTTTTTCCGGTTGGCGGGGGAACATTTCGGCGAGCTTGAGGAGGTTGAGGAAGAGCATCAATTGCAGGTTTTCGCGGGCGAGCTTTTTGCCTTCTTGCGTGACGGTCTTGGCGCCGGTGGAGGCTTCGCTGGCTTGATAGATGGTGACCCAGTTGTTCTTCAGGGTCGTGGCCTGCGTGAGGGTGGCGGGGGCGAGGCTGGCCTGATGCGTGGTGGCGGCATCGAGCAGGGTTTGCAGATGCACCTCCACCTGGTCATCGCGGCAGGTTTGGAAGATCGTGCGGCCCTGCGGCAGTGCTTCGAGCAACACGGGCGAGTCCGCGCCAAAGGCGGCGATGAAGCCGGCCTCGATGCGTTTCACATCGACCGGGATTTGCAGACGAAAATCGTCCTTGGCCTGTTTGCGGGCCTTGCGCACACCGAGGCGGCCCTGGT
>CALMTT010000349.1 GCA_937872615.1 uncultured Verrucomicrobiaceae bacterium
CGAAACTTCGCCGAGGCCCTCCAGGAGTGCGTCGCCACTCGCGTGCCCGCCGGTCGCGTCATTCATTCCGCCCTCCTCCGCCATCATGTGCCGCGGGAACAGCTCAAAGAAATCGTTCAAGAAGCCGGCCAGCTTGAAGTGCCGCGCCTCGAGCGCTTCCTCGGCCTGCTGAACGCCCTCGCACACGTCGGTCCTCTCATCGGCTTGCTCGGCACGCTGATCGGCCTGCTCGATAGCTTCACACGCCTCTCGACCTCCAACGGCCTCACCACCCCCGCGGATGTCGCGCATGGCGTGTATCAAAGCCTCATCACTGCGGCCCTCGGCCTCGTCGTCGCCATTCCAGCCTGGCTCGGCTACGCCTTCCTCAGCGCACGTGCTCGCTCCCTCATGCACGACTTGGAACGTGCCGGCATCGAGATCGTGAACCTCATCGAGGACAGCCGCTCCGCCTCCAACATCGTCGAATTCCATCAGGCCGCCCTCGAAGCCTCACCACCCGTCGCGATGCCCAAATCGCGCACGCGTGGCTTGAAGGCCTGAGCCGTCGCAAATGCGGTGTGATGTCAGTGTGGTGATTGCTCCCTCGTGGAATCGGTGCGGTGAACGATCCATTCCCCAATTTTGTCAGCCAGTTGTTGCCTGACCCCGTTTCCCCTATGAATCCATCACCAAACGTTGGAATTGGTATTTTCTGGGCCTCAGTTTCCATCAGTGCGCTGGAAATGTTCCGGTCCTCGACTCAGTTTTGGGAGAAGCTCGGCCTGGGCGTAGAGCGTTACCGGCTGTTTCGAAAGGTATTCAACGAACATGGTGAAGATTGGGAGTGGACCGAATTGCTGCCCCTTTCAGAAATCGAGAAGATGCTAATACAAGCCAATGCCACGAGCTTCAGGCTGGACTGCAATTACAAGCGGCCATTCATCAGTTACAGTGAAGTTCCCGATTCATCCCTCCCAGGACTTCCATCCACAGGTGGCCTAGGCTCACTTGGATTGACCAGTGATCGGATGCCTGCATCGCTTGATTATGGCGAGTTTTTTGCACACATGGCAAGCATAGGTCGTCTGTGCCTAGCATCTGTTAGTTGTCCTCTTTATATCGGATGGCAGATCACGACAGACAAGAAGTCGTATGTTCGCAAATACGGTTCGATAGACGAGTTTAGAGATATGATCACTAAACGCCCTTTTCCCCTAGATGATTTGGATGAGCTAGACACGAGTTTGAATCCCGGCTCTCGACGCGGCACACAGTTCCAGCCCCAGAGCATTTCGTCGGAGATGTGGATCGGTCCTCACTTCTGGACGTATGCCCCTTGCACCAAGGAAGAAGTGCTGGCCGCCGACTTCTTCATCGAGAAGCGTGACACGGCGCATTACCTCTACCTCAAGTCCTGGCCGCATCCCTTCACCCGCCCTGATGGTGAGCAGGGCCGCGTGCAGCAGAAGCTCTGGCGTCTGCTCTACAAGCAGGACTGCGAATGGCCGCCCGGCTCCGGTGGCATTTCCGACGTGCCTGTGGGTGGGCCGCCGGAGCTGATGCCGTGACCCAAGCGCTGGCCGACCTCTCTCAAACCCCTTGAAGAAGCGGGATTTTCCGGCTCCAGTCCCGGCACATGAAGCTCCAGTCCAACCTTCCGCGCCAGAGTCCCTGGATTTTTGCCGCGCCCTTCATGAACGCGGTCATTCTCCTGCTCATCTGCTTTTTGTTCAGCAGCGGCTTCGTGGCGAAATCCGGCATCCACATCGACTCGCCGGAGTCCACCTCGCGTCTCACGGGCTTTGATCGGGCGCATGTGATCACCATTCCCTCCGGCTCCGCTGCTGCGATCTACTTTGACGGCCAGCCGGTGACCACGGATGGCCTCGTGGCCTTGCTCAAAGAGCATCGCGATGGCGAGCGCCGGGCCATCATCTATCACGACCGCATGGCACCGGGGGGCAGACTCGTGGAAGTGACGAATCTCGCGCATCAAAACGGCTACGCGGTGGCGCTCGCCACGGTGTCGCCCCAGCAATAAAACGCTCGCTGCCGCATGCTGTCCTTCGCCTGGAAAATCCGTGATCGCTCGACCTGGCATGTCGTGGGGCTCACGCTGCTGCTGGCGTTGTTCATGGGCGTGTTTTTCGTCGTCTTCCGCATCACCTATCCGGTCGTGCAGCAGGCGGATGCCGTGCCGCAGCACCTGCTCGTGCTCGATCCGGCAGACCCGGGCTCGCTCGCGGTCATTCACCGGGCGCAGGATCGCAGCTTTGGCCTCGTGCCGGCCGAGCCCACGGATGCAAAGGTGATGACGCAGCTCCCCGCCTTCACCCCCAGCTATGCCGGAGCCGAGTTGAAACTCCGCCCGATGGTGACCGTGCCGGAGACCACGCGGCAGCCGCGCCTCTTCTCGGCCTCGACCAGCGTGCTGCCCGATGTGCCGTCGCGTGCCGCGAGCCTGCCTGCGGCCGTTCCTGAAGCAGTTTTGAAAGCGGTGCTGCCTGCGGAGCTCGCACGTCGTGCGGGTGATGCTCTCGAAATCAAAGACGTGCCCGTCACCGATCCCGAAAATGCCCGCTTCCGCATCGCCGTGGATGCTTCCGGTCAGGTCACGCAGGTGCTGCCGCTCTTCGCGTCCACCGAACCGGAGGTGACCGGCAAGCTGCGCAACGCCATCCTGTCCCTGCGATTCAAAGCCGATGCCAAAACACCCGTGCAATGGGCCACGCTGGCCTTTGAATGGCAAAACGCGAGCCGCTGAGCTTCGTGCCGGTCAGGCGAGAATTTCCTTCACCACATTCCCATGCACATCCGTGAGCCGGTAATCGCGGCCGAGGTGGCGCCAGGTGAGTTTTTCGTGATCGAGGCCGAGTTGATGGAGGACGGTGGCGTGGAGGTCATGGAGGTGGACCTTGCCGGAGATGGGGCGGAAGCCGAAGTCGTCGGTTTCGCCGTGGGTGAGGCCGGGCTTGATGCCGCCACCGGCCATCCAGGTGCAGAAGCTCTCGGGTTGATGCTCGCGGCCGTGTTTTTCGATGGGCGAGGTGCCGCTGAGGTCCTGGCTCCACGGCGTGCGGCCAAACTCGCCGCTCCAGATGACGAGCGTGTCTTCGAGCAGGCCGCGTGACTTCAGATCTTTAATCAGAGCGGCACAGGGCTGGTCGGTGCCAGCGCAGCTTTTTGGCAACGCATTGCGGATGTCGCCATGATGATCCCAGCCGCCCATGGTGACCTGCACAAAGCGCACACCGGCCTCGCTCAAACGGCGGGCGAGAAGGCAGGCGCGGGCGTTCTTGTCGCACTCCTTGTTGCCGACGCCATACAGCTTCTTTGTGGCCTCGGACTCGTTGGAGATGTCCATCAGCTCCGGCGTCGCCGTTTGCATGCGGAAGGCGATCTCCATGCTCTCGATCATGCCCTCCATGCGTGCATCACCGGGTGCTTGATCGAGCAAGCGGCGATTCATGCGCTGCGTGAAGTCGATGCGAGCACGTTGCGACTTCGCATCGCCGGAGATATCGGCGAGGTAGTCGATGGGCGACTGCTTCGCATCCTGCGGCACGGTGACTTTGGTTCCTTGATGGGCGGCGGGGAGAAAACCGGAGCCGTAGAGTCGCGTGTCGCTATCCGGATGGATGGTGATGAAGCTCGGCAGGCTCTGATTCTCCGTGCCGAGGCCGTAGCTGACCCATGCGCCGAGTGACGGACGCACATCCGCGGTGATGCCGGTGTGAAACTGCAGCGCGGCGGGCTGGTGCTGGTTGTTGTCCGAATGCATCGCCCGCAGCAGACAAATCTCGTCGGCGATGCTCGCGGTGTGCGGCAGCAAATCGGAAATCATCATGCCGCTCTGCCCACGTGGCTTCACTTCACCATGCGTGGCCAGCGCGAGGAACTTGTCCGTGCCGACGCGAAGCTCGTTTTTGTCGATGGGTGCATGGATGGTCTGCCCATGCATGCGCTTGATGTAGCTCTTCGGGTCAAACAAGTCCGGCTGCGAAGGTCCGCCAGACATGAAGAGGAAGATCACACGCTTCGCTTTCGCGGGCAAACGAGGTGCCCGCAGTGCCAGCGGACTCGACGCGGCCTGCACGAGGTCGTGCAACGCGAGCGCACCGAAGCCACAGGCGGTGTTTTGAAGCCAAGTGCGGCGAGATAGGTGTGAAGCATTCATCAGGCGAGCGGGGTGGATTCGCGTTTGGCTGACATGGTCGCGTCAGCGTTTTGGAGTGCTCCAGCCCTCTGGAGCTTTTCGAAGGCCACACGACGCTCGAAAGCGCCGGAGGACCGGCGCACTCCAGGACGCTCGCGCGAGATTCGGCAATGGCATGTTGATTTCATAAGCGCAGCAAAAACTCGTTCGAGGCGAGCAGTGCGTGGGTGAGTTCGATCCAGGCTTTGTCGGCGGGGAGCGATTCGAGGAAGGCATTCGCCTCATCGCGCTCGGTGCTGGTGATGGGGCGGCTCAGGACGCGGAGCCAGAGGGTTTCGAGACGTGCGCCAGGGGTTGGTTCGGCCTGTGTGACGAGTTTGGCGATGTCGGTGGCGCGGGCGCGGACGAGGTCGCTGTTGATGAGGAAGAGCGATTGCGTGGGCACGGCGGTTTCGGCGCGTTTTCCGGCGATCTGCGCGGGCTGGGTGAAGTCGAAGACATCGCGCAGGCGTGCGGAGCCAGGTTGCGCAGCCGTGCGGATGACGGGCTGGTAGATCGTGCGCTCGAACTCCTGGATAGGGCGCGCCTTTTTGAAACTGAACGCGGGAGGGTTCACCGCGCCGGGATTGAGGCTCTGCACGTTCTCCGGGAACTCGAGTGGCAGGGCGGTGCCGCCGCTGGAGGGCATCAAACGGCCGCTGATGGCCAGCATGGCATCTCGTATGGCCTCGGCATCGAGGCGCGGGCGGTTCATGCGCGTGAGGAGCCGGTTTTCGTCGGACGAGTCCGACCTGTCAGACGCTTGGCGATAAGTTCGCGAAAGCAACAGCTCACGAATCAGGCGTTTTTGAGACCATCCATGCCGCATGAACTTCGTGGCGAGAAAATCGAGGAGTTCGGGATGCGTGGGTTTTTCGCCGCGAGTGCCAAAGTAGTCCACGGTGCGCACGAGGCCTTCGCCGAAGAGTTTTTGCCAGATGCGGTTCACGGTGACGCGGGCGGTGAGCGGATTGCGCGAGTCGGTGAGCCACTCGGCGAGTTGGGCGCGTCCGCTTTGATTCGGCGGGATCGGCGGAAACGCAGCCCAGCTCGCGACGCGGAGCGTGCCGCGCTTCACGAGCTCACCGGGCGCATACGGATTGCCACGGATGGTGATGCGCATGTCCGCTGGTTTTTCGACATCGTGAACCGCGAAGGCTTTCGGGACAGTGGGCGCGAAAAACTTCGCGTGCTCGATTTGGGCCTTCAGTGCCTTCGTATCGGCTTTCTCGGCCGTTTTGGACTTCAATTCGGCTTCGAGAACTTTGAGGCGTGCTTCGTGATGCGTGAGCTGTTGTTCGCGAGCGGCCTTTTGCGCGGGTGTTTCGGGGAGATCGGCTTTGTTAACGCTGCTCCAGACGCCGTTGTCGGTTTTGTAAGTGCTGCTGGTGCTGCGGAACATGCCGGCGATCGCGTAGTAGTCGGTCTGCGCGATGGGATCGAACTTGTGATCATGGCAGCGCACACAGCCGAGAGTCATGCTGAGGAAGGCGGTGCCAATCTTGCTGACCTGCTGATCGACGAGGTCATGCTCCATCTTCAATTTGTCCACGGCGACGATCTCGACATCACCGAGCACGAGGAAGCCTGTGGCAGTGATGCTTTCGGCGGTTGGCGCGATGAGGTCTCCGGCGACTTGTTCACGAATGAACTGATCGAAGGGTTTGTCGTTGTTGAAAGCGCGGATGACATAGTCGCGATAACGCCAAGCATGCTCGGCGAAGACATTGTTCGAAGTGCCGATCTGGTCCGCGTAGCCAGTGAGATCGAGCCAGTGACGCGCCCAGCGTTCGCCGAAGGCGGGTGTGTTGAGAAGGCGGTCCACCACGCGGGCATACGCCGGAGACAATGAGACAATCCGAGGGGGAGACAATGAGATGCCGGAGGCTTGGCCCTTCTCCTTGTCTGATTTTCTCCTTGTCTGATTGTCCGCTTGGCGGAGTTCAGCCATGAACGCCTCCACCTCCTCCGGAGTCGGCGGCAGCCCCGTGAGATCAAGATACACGCGGCGGAGCCAAGTGTGCGGATCGGAATCGGGCGCGGGTGTGAGGCCTGCGGACTCTTGTTTGGCCAAAATGAAGCGATCCACGTCTCCAAGCGGCCAGCGCGTGTTTTTCACGGCAGGTGGGCGTGCATCACGAACGGGCTGAAAGGCCCAAAACTGTTTTCCGGCTTCGAAGTCAATGCCGCTCGCTTTGGTGACCGTGCCGGAACGTGGGTCCGTCGCGCCCATCGCGACCCACTTTTCGAGCACTTCGATCTCGCTGGCGGCAAGTTTGCCTTTCGGCGGCATTTCCATGTCCGGGTTCGCGTAGCGAACGGCTTCGATGAGGAGGCTTTTCGAGACGTTGCCGGGCATGATGGCCGCGCCGTGATCTCCACCGGCTTGCCAGCCGGATTTGGAATCGAGCGCGAGTCCGCCTTTGATCTTCGACTCGTGTGAATGGCACTCGTAGCAGCGGCTTTTCAGCAGCGGCAGCACCTTCGACTCAAAGAACGCCGTTCCATCCTCCGCATGCGCGGAGACGGCGAGCAACAGGCATGCCACGAGGTGTTTCACGAGCAGGAGACGCTCGTGCCGCGGGAGATGTTGCAAGGTCAGGCGGCCGAAAGAGCCTTCCGCCAGCGGGCGAGCTGGTTTGCCACATTTTGCGGCGAAGGGGCACCGATGCCTTTGCGGGCTTCGAGCGCCGTTTTGAGGTTCAAACAGGCCATGACATCTACTTCGAAGGCTGGTGAGAATTTTTGGAACTCCGCGAGGCTCATGTCTCCAAACGCCTTCTTCTCGGCGATGGAGTAAGCGACGAGCTTGCCAATGACCTCATGGGCCTGCCGGAAGGGCACGCCATGATTCACGAGGTAGTCGGCGAGGTCCGTGGCGAGCAGCATCGGGTCCGACGCGGCGGCCTCGGTCTTGGCGCGGTTCACATCCATGCCGCTCACCATTTCCGTGAAGACCTCGAGAGCCAGCGAAAGGGTGTCGATCGAGTCAAAGAGCGGTTCCTTGTCCTCTTGAAGGTCGCGATTGTAAGTCATCGGCAGGCCTTTGATGAGCGTGAGCAGGCTCATGAGGTTGCCGATCAGGCGGGCGGACTTGCCACGGGTGAGCTCGGCCACGTCCGGGTTCTTCTTTTGCGGCATCAACGACGACCCGGTGGTGTGTGCATCGCTGAGTGTGACGAAGGCGAACTCCGCACTGGCCCAAAGGATGACGTCTTCGCTGAGGCGGGAGAGGTGCACGCCGGTCATCGCGATGGCGAAAAGCAGCTCCGCGACGAAATCGCGATCGCTGACGGCATCCATCGAATTTTGCGTCACGCCATCGAAGCCGAGCTGCGAGGCCACAAACTCACGGTCGAGGATGATCGTGCTGCCGGCAAGGGCGCCGGAGCCCAGCGGCATGACATTGAGCCGCTTGCGACAATCAGCGAGACGCGCGGCATCCCGCTCGAGCATCTCGACATAGGCCAGCAGATGGTGGGCAAAGAAAACGGGCTGGCCGCGCTGCAGGTGCGTGTAGCCCGGCATCACGGCATCGCCGCCACGCTCGGCACACTCGACGAGAGCGGCCTGCATGGCACGCGTGAGCTTGAGGATCGCATCAATGCTGGAGCGGCAGTAGAGCCGCACATCGGTGGCCACCTGGTCATTTCGGCTGCGGGCGGTGTGAAGCTTCGCTCCAGCAGGGCCGATGCGCTTCGTGAGCTCCGCCTCGACGTTCATGTGGACGTCCTCGAGGGCTTCTTTGAACTCAAAGTCTCCCTTTTCGATCTCCGCACGGATCGTGAGCAGTCCGCTCTCGATCTGCGACTGCTCCTCCGCCGTGATGATGCCCGCTTTGAGCAGGCCCTTCGAATGGGCGATCGATCCGGCGATGTCGTGGGCGTAAAGACGCCAGTCAAACGACACAGATTCTCCGTAGCGCTGCACGAGAGCGCTGGTTTCTTGAGCAAAGCGGCCTTTCCACATAAAAAACGAGGCCGCGAGGGTACAGGGTTTATCCCTTGGCGCAACCTCTGCTCCACATGGCTTGACACCTCGCCTGCCAACTGCCTCTAATCGCCTCACATGCTCCTATTTGCCTCAGCCGTCACGCTTCCACCTGTCTGGATGGTCGCTCCGTTTGCCATCCTGCTGCTTTGCATCGCCTTGATGCCTCTTTTTGCCGCGCATTTCTGGGAGCACCATTATCCGAAGGTTGCGGTCGGGCTTGGACTCGTCACCGCCGCCTACTACGGGTTCGTGGCGCACGACTGGCATCCGCTTCACCACGCTGCGCACGAGTATGTGAGCTTCATGGCGCTGGTGGGATCGCTCTTTGTGATCTCCGGCGGCATCAACATCCGCGTCAAAGGCGAGGCCACGCCGCTCATCAACACCGTCTTCCTGCTCATCGGTGCCGTGCTGGCAAACCTGATCGGCACGACAGGTGCCTCGATGCTGCTGATCCGGCCGTGGATCAAAATGAACCACTACCGCGTCACCGGTCTGCACATCGTGTTTTTCATTTTTGTGGTTAGCAACGTGGGCGGCAGCCTCACGCCGGTGGGTGATCCGCCGCTGTTCCTCGGCTTCCTGCGAGGCGTGCCCTTTTTCTGGACACTGGAGCATTGCTGGAAGGCCTGGGCGCTGGCCTTGGCTTTGCTGCTCGTGGTCTTTTACATCCTCGACGTGCGGAACTTCAAACGAGCGCCACGCGAAGTGCGTGAAACCGTCACCGCGCATGAAGAATGGCACTTTGGCGGCCTGCTCAATCTCGTGTGGCTGGGCGTGGTGCTGGTCGCGGTGCTGCTGCCAAAGCATCTACAGGACATCGTGCTCGGCGGTGTGCTCTCGTTGCCTGCCATCGTCATGATCGCCGCGGCGGTGATCTCCTATTTCACGACGAGCAAAGACGTTCACGAGGCCAATGACTTCAACTTTGGCCCGGTGAAGGAGGTCGGGTTTCTCTTCATTGGCATCTTCCTCACCATGATCCCTGCTTTGCAGATTCTGGAGCATGGTGGCGTGTCCGGTGTGTCATCGCCGCTGAGCTATTATTTCGCCACTGGCTCGCTCTCCGCCTTCCTCGACAATGCGCCGACCTACCTGGCCTTCCTTGCCTCCGCGATGGGGCAGCAGGGTATGTCTGTGGACAGCGTGCCGGATGTGCTGGCCTTCTCGCAGCAGCATGGAGCGCATTTGCTGGCCATTTCGCTCGGCGCGGTGTTTTTCGGAGCGGGCAGCTACATCGGCAACGGCCCCAATTTCATGGTCAAAGCCATCGCCGAAAGCTCCGGCGTAAAGATGCCGAGCTTTTTTGGATATATGATGTATAGCTTCGGCATCTTGTTGCCCATCCTGGCGCTCGACGCCTGGCTGTTTTTTTGAGAGAGTTCTGGTTCCGCCGAGCCCCCAACGAGTCAGCCGCCATGCACGCCCTGC
>CALMTT010000350.1 GCA_937872615.1 uncultured Verrucomicrobiaceae bacterium
GTGTGCGATGTGCGGCACCTTCTCCTTGATCTCCAGCACCTTGTCGACCTGCTCCTGGTCTTCGACGATGGCATGGCGGATGCCGGCGTTCTGGAAGATGTATTCGAGTTCGTCGGCGATCGCGTCCTGGTACAGGCCCACCGAGATGCCGCCCAGGCATTGCACGGCCATCATGCTCCAGTAGACGAAGGGGCGGTTGGCGCCGATGATGGCCACACGGTCGCCGCGCGCCACGCCCTGCGCAGCCAGCCCGCAGGCCAGTGCGCGCGCCTCGTTCGCGACCTGGCTCCAGGTCCAGGTCTGCCAGATGCCCAGATCCTTCTCGCGCATCGCCGGTTTCCCACCACGAACCTGCGCATGCTCAATCAGCAAACGAGGAAAGGTATCCTGCGCCTGCGAAGAAACCCTCTCCGGCATCATGTCTCCTCCGGTGCATTGGCCGCCAACACCGTGACGGCAAGCCCTTGTCGTAATTATGTGCAATTGATGATTCTAGCCCGTTTTCGCCGAGAGTCATTGTGCAGCGCCGCATGGATACGCCGCGCGCTGACTTCAGGATGGAGCATTGCCAAGTCTAGACGCCCCGGCCAACTATAATTGTCGTCGATGCGACAATTCGTGGAAATTCTTGGCTATTGATATCGGAATGCAGTCACTCGACGACATGCTGCACGCCGCTTGCTGGGCACGGGAATTGGCTGCGGACGAACTCGATCGGGTCAAGCGCGACATCGTCGTGCGCCTTCCCGAAGAAGATCGCTCGAAGGACGAAATGATGAAATCACTGCCGCTGCGTGTTGGCGACTATGGCATGATCCCGCTGGGCGATGCGGTGGACATCCGCGTCGAAAAAGCCGTCGATCCCATCCGCCACAGCCGCACGCAGCGCCGCGCTGCCTTGATGGTCAGCGTCAAAGACCGCGACATGGAAGGCTTCGTGAATGAAGCCACCGCCCGCATCAAAAAGGAGGTCAAATTCCCCGAAGGCTACGACTTCGAGTTCGGCGGCACCTTTGAAAACCTCCAGGAAGCCCGCGCCCGTCTCGCCATCGTCGTGCCGACGGCTTTGGTGCTCATCTTGATGCTCATCTTCTTCGCCTTTGGCAGCGTGCGGCAGACCCTGCTCGTCGCCACCGGCATCCCGCTCGCCCTCACCGGTGGCATCATCGCCCTCGGCCTGCGCGGCATGCCCTTCAGCATCACCGCCGCCGTCGGTTTCATCGCCCTCAGCGGCGTCGCTGTGCTGAACGGCCTCGTGCTCGTGAACTACTTCAACGAACTGCGCGAAGAAGGCATGAACGTCCGCGATGCCGTGCTCAATGGCGTCGCCACGCGACTGCGTCCCGTGATGATGACCGCCCTCGTCGCGGCCCTCGGCTTCGTGCCCATGGCCCTCGCCCACGGTGCCGGCGCCGAAGTCCAGCGCCCCCTCGCCACCGTCGTCATCGGCGGCATCATCAGCTCCACGATCCTCACGCTCGTCCTGCTGCCGGTGCTCTATGACTGGATCGAGCGGGGGGTGAAGCGTGATGAGGAAGCCGCTTAGCACCTGTGGTGCCGGGCGCTACAGTCAGCCCGGCACTCGGTGGAGATGCGCTGTCTTGATCTTCCCGAAACTGGTGATCATTACCCTGCGCATCTCCCTGCGCATGACTTCCACCCCAACATCCCCCTCGTCTTCCTCCATCAAACGAATGCCCTTTCTGAGCTGGCCGCTCATCCGGAACGATGAAACGGCCAGCCGGGTGCCTGACGAGGATAGCAGCTTGATGGGCCACCTGAAAGGCTCCGCCTACTCGATCCGCATGCTGCGCTACTGGTGGGTGGGGCAGGCCATCGCGGAGGAGGCGCGGCGGCAGGGCAGGCCTCTGCGCGTGCTCGATGTGGGCTGTGAACGCGGCTGGCTGAAGTATTTCACGCCGCCCGAAGCGGTGGAGAGCTGGGTGGGGCTCGACTGGGATGTGCGCCGCGAGTGTCTCGAACATGCTGGTTATGATGAGGTTCTGCGGGCGAACTTTGACGAGCCGCTGCCGGTCGCCTCCGGCACCTTTGATGTCGTCGTGAACAATCATGTCATGGAGCATCTGCCGCGTCCGGGCAGCACGATGGCCGAGATGAGCCGGGCGCTGCGCATGGGCGGCATCTTTCTCGGCGGCAGTCCCACGATGCCGGCGTGGCTCGCGGGTCTGCGAGAATGGTGGCTGCGTCGCAAGCTGCGCCTCGGCCGCGTGGCACCGGGTGGTCACATCAATTGTCTCTCGCCGCGCCGTTGGAAGGGACTGATGCAGGACACTGGTCTGCATCCGGAGTTTGTCACCGGTAGTCATGCGGTGCGCTTTACGGGCAGTTGGCTGGAAAATCAGCGTTGGTGGATCCGCTTGAACCAGTTCTGGGGCGGCCTGTTTCCCTCGCTGGGCTCCGAATGCTATGTCCGAGGTCGTCGGCAACCTGCGTGGGTTTCGCAAACCCAACTCAACAAGGCGGAGGATGCTCACTGGCGCCCGTTTTGGGTCAGCCTTGGCGGCGTGGCGGCTGTGGTGGTCGCGTTGCTTGCCTGGAATGCGTGGCAAGCGGTGGGCGGACGCGGCGAAAGGCAATTACAGGCCTGGATCGCGGCACATCAGGAGGGCAGTGATCATTTCATTGTCTCGCATGATGCATCGGAGGCCGCGCTCGGCCATCGTCCGGATGTGCGTGTCGCCGATGGCCTCAGCGATGCCTTGATCCTGCTCAGGCAGCTCCCGCATGCGCATCTACTCGTGACCGAGAGTGATCTGGAAACGCTCTGCCACTGGGATGCGGCGCACGAGCTGGTGATTGATTCGCGGCTGCCGCGTCTATTGCAGGACGATCTCGTGCTAATCCGCTCGGGCGGCAATGGCACGTCTTTGCGTGAGTATTGGTTCACGGATGCCTGCTCCGTGAAATCCGCTCCGACGGGGGGCGGCTAGGCTACGGATGATTTAAAAGGGTCAAAGCGGCGTTTAGGGGAGGCTCCTCCAACCCGAAACGCATGCACTGGACCCACAACTACGACCCGCTCGGCCATCTGATCCTTTCCTCGCTCGTGGCGGCGGTGCCGGTGGTGGTGCTGCTGGGCTTGCTCGCCTTCTGGCATGTGCGGGCGCAGATCGCGGCGCTGGCAGGATTGATCGCGGCGCTTGGCATCGCGGTGCTCGTGTATCACATGCCCGCACCGCTCGCGGGCATGGCGGCGGTGAATGGTGCGCTCTTTGGGCTCTTTCCGATCGGCTGGATCGTGCTCAATGCGATGTTCGTTTACAATTTGAGCGTCGAGACCGGGCAGTTCGCCGTATTGCAGCGTCAAATCGCGGGCGTTTCGAGTGATCGACGCATTCAGGCCCTGCTCATCGCGTTCAGCTTCGGTGCCTTCATCGAGGGCGCGGCGGGTTTTGGTGCGCCGGTGGCCATCACCGGAGCTTTGATGATTGGTTTGGGCTTCAAACCGCTCGAAGCGGCGAAGCTCGCCCTCATCGGCAACACGGCCCCGGTGGCCTTTGGATCGCTCGGCACGCCGTTGACGACCCTGGCTGACATCACGGGGCTCGATCTGCTTTCGCTCAGCGCGATGGTGGGAAGGCAATTGCCGCTGTTTTCACTCATCGTGCCCTTCTGGCTCGTCGCGGCGCAGGTTGGCTGGCGTGGCATGCTTGGCGTGTGGCCGGCGTGTTTCGTCACGGGAGCCTGCTTTGGCGTGATGCAGTTTGTGATGAGCAATTTCCATGGCCCATGGCTGGTGGACATCGTCAGCGCTGTGGTGGCGATGGCGGCGCTGGTGCTCTTCATGAAGGTGTGGAAGCCGAAAACGGAGACAACGAAGGAGCCTGCCATTCCCGGTGCGTGGAAAGCCTGGCTGCCGTGGATCTTCCTGACGGCCTTCGTCTTCCTCTGGGGCATACCGCAGGTGAAAACCGGCCTCAACAGCCTCTTCAATCGCGAGATCGAGGTGCCGCTGCTGCACAAGGCCATCGAGAAGGTGCCGCCTGTCGTGATGCACGCGGAGGTCGAGAAGGCGGTGTTCAAATTCAACGCGCTCTCCGCCACCGGCACCGCCGCGATGCTCGCGGGCATGCTGGCAGGTCTTTGCCTCGGCCTGAAGCCCGCGAGGCTGATCAAACTCTACTTCGAGACCATCTGGAAGCTGCGTGTATCGCTGCTCACCATCTCGCTGATGCTGGCGCTCGGTTATGTCACGCGATACAGCGGCACGGATACGACGATGGGCCTTATGATGGCCTCGACTGGATGGTTGTTTCCGTTCTTCTCGCCCATCATCGGCTGGCTTGGCGTGGCACTCACCGGCAGCGACACCTCGTCGAACGTGCTGTTTGGCAATCTCCAGCAGGTCACTGCCAACCAACTGCATCTCTCGCCCGTTCACATGGCCGCCGCGAACAGCAGTGGCGGCGTGATGGGCAAGATGATCGACGCGCAAAGCATCGTCGTGGCCAGCGTTGCCACCGGTGGGCATCCCGAGAGTCCCGATGCGGGCACGGTGCTGCGCAGCGTGTTCTGGCACAGCATCGCGCTGGCCTTGCTCATGGGCCTGCTGGTCATGGCGCAGGCGTATGGGATGCCGTGGATGATCGTGAAGTAGTCGCGTGACCACTTGACCGGCCGCTTTTGCCGTCGCAAACGCTCCGGCATGTCCATCACCGCCAAACCCGAACTGCTCTCTCCCGCCGGAAACTGGGAGTGCGCCCGTGCGGCCGTGGCGAACGGCGCGGACGCGATCTTCTTTGGCATGCCGCGCTTCAACGCGAGGCTGCGGGCGGACAACTTCACCGAGGAAGACCTGCCGGAGCTGATGAAATTTCTCCATGAGCATGGTGTGAAAGGCTACGTGGCCTTCAACACGCTCATCTTCACCGGCGAGCTGCGTGACGCGGAGAAGCAGCTGCATCTGCTGGAAGACTGCGGCGTGGATGCGGTGATCGTGCAGGACCTCGGCCTCGCCCGCATGGTGAAGGCGCTCACGCCGAATCTGCGATTGCATGCGAGCACGCAGATGACGATCACCTCGCCCGAAGGCCTCGAATTTGCCAAACAGCTCGACATCGACCAGGCGGTGCTCGCTCGTGAGTTGAGCCTGCGTGAGCTGGAGCGCTTCAAAGAGGCGCATGTGCCGCTCGAGGTGTTTGTGCATGGAGCGTTGTGCGTGGCTTACTCCGGTCAATGCCTCACCAGCGAGTCACTCGGACGTCGCAGTGCGAATCGTGGCGAGTGTGCGCAGGCCTGCCGCATGCCTTACGAGATGCTGGTGGATGGCGAGTTGCGTGATTTGGGCGACAAACGTTACCTTCTCTCGCCACAGGACCTCGCCGCGGTGGATGAGATCCCGCGCTTGATCGAGCTGGGCATTCGCAGCTTCAAAATCGAAGGCCGTCTCAAGACGCCGGAATACGTCGCCGCCGTCACGCAGGTGTATCGCGCGGCGATTGACCGTGCACTGGCTGGGAAATCAGCTCCCGCGACCGATGAGGATCGTTATGCGCTCGAGATGACTTTCTCGCGCGGCCTTTACACCGGCTGGATGCATGGTGTGAATCATCAGGAGCTCGTCGGTGCCTACTACGGCAAGAAGCGCGGGCCTTATGTCGGTGCGGTCACGCGTATCCTCGGTGCGGACACACTGGAGCTGGATGAGCTCCAACTCGCGATGAAGCCCGGTGATGGCGTCGTCTTTGAAAATCTCAACGACACGAACAACGAGCAAGGCGGCAGCATTTACGAGATGCGCGGCAGCCGCTTGAGCTTCCGCCACGGTCATCTGCGGATGGAAGGCATTCCAGTCGGCACGCGTGTCTTCAAAACGAGCGATCCGGCGCTCAATCGCGCTTTGAGGCAGTCGTTTGAAGGCGAGATCCCGCTGCGCAAGCAGACCACGCTCGATCTTCACGTCACCGGCAAGGCGGGTGAACCTCTGCGCGTGCAATGCGGATCGCAGGTCGTGACCTCCACGATGGCGCTGCAGACCGCGATGAAGCGTCCGCTGACCCGCGAGAGCTTCTGCGATCAGTTTTCACGCCTCGGCGGCACCGAGTTCGAACTCGGCGAGGTGCGCTTCGACATCGAAGGCGAGGTCATCCTGCCCGTGAGCGAGCTGAACCGCATGCGGAGGGATTTGATCGCAAACGTCAGTGTCGAGCCTTCGAATGCGGTCGCGCCCAAACAACCCGTCACGACGCTCGAAAGCATGCTGACGACCGCGAAGGGCATTCGTCAGTCGCCCAGCGGCACGCCTCATTTGTTCGCGCTTTGCCGCACGCCGGATCAAATCGACGCCGCGCTCGAAGCAGGCATCGCGCGGCTCTACCTCGATTTTGAGGACATTCGTCGCTACGCGGACCTCGTGGCGGACATCAAAGGCCGCAGCGATTCAGCGCAGGTATGGCTGGCGACGCCACGCATTCAGAAATCGGGCGAGGCAGGCTTCTTCAAGCTCATCCAACGGGCGGAGCCAGATGGCGTGCTCATCCGTAACCTCGGCGCGATGGCGTTTTTCGGCGGCGAGGGCATTCCGATGACTGGTGATTTCTCGCTGAACGTGGCGAACCCGCTCACCTCGGAGATTTTGAAGAAGTCGGGCCTCGAACGGCTCACGATCAGCTACGACTTGAGCATCGAGCAGGTGCTTGATCTGCTCGGTGGTGCTCCGCCGGAGTGGTTTGAGCTCACGCTGCACCAGCACATGCCGATGTTTCACATGGAGCACTGCGCCTTCGCGGCGTTTTTGAGCGAAGGCACCGATTTCACCAACTGCGGCCGCCCTTGCGAGAAGCATCGCGTTCATCTGCGCGATCGTGTGGGCATGGCGCATCCGCTGAAAGCCGATGTCGGCTGCCGCAACACGCTCTTCAACGCCGTGGCGCAAACGGGTGCTCAATACATCACCGCGTTGCGCCAGGCCGGTTTGGGAGCCTTCCGCATCGAATTGCTCGAAGAAGACAAGGACGAGTCCCTCCGCGTCCTGCGCACCTACCAGGACCTGCTGGCCGGAAAACGCGGCGCCGAGGACATCTGGCGCGATTTGAAGGCCCAAAGCCAGCTCGGCGTGACTCGGGGAACTTGGGCGGAACTTCCTTGAATGGTGGCGGTTTGCCTCGAAACTCGCGCCCGCCCCTGAATGAGCCGAAATGCCCGCCATGACATCGATTTGAGCGCCCTGCCCACCGTGGCGGACGTGGATGACGATGACCTTATCGATCGCGATGAGAAGTGGCATGAATACCAGCGGCAGAGGGAGGTCGCCGCCGCGGCTGCGGCCGTGGTTGTCGAGGAACGGCCGCCACAAGAACCGGAACCGGAGCCCGAGATGCTGGTCGAGACGCCTGCGTTTGAGCCAGAGCCCGAGGTGGTGATGCCGGAAGCAGAGGTGGAAACCGAGCCCGAACTCGAACCTGAGCCACCAGCGCTGATTCAAATCCAACCTCCACGTGTCGAAGTCGTGGAACCCGTCGAGGTGGAAGAGCCTGCGGAGCCAGAAGTGGTGATCGCGCCGCCGCCCTTGCCGAAGAAGGAGCGTGTCGTCGAAAAGCCGGCGCGGAAGACCGAGACGCCTCCGGTGAAGCTGGGGAAGGCTGAAGACATGCCTGCGAAGGATGCGAAATCGGCTGATGATGCTGAAAAGCATGCCGACATGCCAAAGCCGCCCGAGGAGGAGCCGGTCAGTGAGGACGAGAAGCGCCGCCTGTGGTGGCAGCGCTGGAAGGAGAAGATCGGCACGAACTCGCTCGGCATCAGCATCGGCATTCACGCGCTCATTTTGATCATCGGGGCGCTGATCACCGTGCGTCATGTGATGGACAAGCAGGTGGACTTCCTGCCTGGCGGCAGCCCGGCCGGGAAGGCCGCCTCCGAGGCACTGGAACACAAGGTGCGGCAGAAGAAGAACACGTGGCTGAAGAACAAGCCGGTGCAGCGTGTGACGGTGCAATCGCTGACCGCCGAGGTCCAACTGCCGGAGATGGACATGGATTCGCTCAATCTCTCCGGCATGAGCAGCCGCATGGAGCTGGGCAAACTCTCCGGTGGTCTCGGGCTCGGTGCCGGGATGGGACTTGGCGGCAGTGGCGGCGGCTTCGGTGCCGGCATCGGCAAGGGCGGCATGTTCAGTTTCCTTGGCCAGACGGCCTTCGGGCGGCGCGTGGTCTTCGTGGTGGATGTCTCCGCATCGATGTCGATGGCCGGTGAGGGTGGCGTTTCACGCTTTGATGTGCTCAAACGCGAGCTCGACAAGAGCCTTGGCCGCATTCCGCCCGGCACACAGTATCAGGTGATCTTCTTCTCCGACTTCGCGTGGCCGCACAACACCATCGATCCGAAGAAGGCCGCCGCGTATGAGAAGTATCGCTGGAGCATCACGCCAGAAGATTTCAAGAAGGTGCGCATCCCGAACTACGCCTACATCCAGGCCACGCCCTTCAGCCTGGCAGAGAGCCGGAAGATCGTGAAGGAGTCCGACAATCCCGGCGGCACGAACTGGGGTGCAGGCCTGCTGATGGCGCTCAAAGGGTATCCGAAGCCGGACGCGATCTTCTTCATGACCGACGGCCAGAAGTCCGATGAGATGGGCTGGGTGGACATCGTGACGGATGAAAACAAGCGCACGATGCCACGCACCATCATTCACACGAGCGTGATGATGGAGACCGATGCCGCGGCGGACATGGACCGCCTTGCCAAGTCGAACGGCGGCACCTTCTCGGTGGTGCTCAAAGACGGCACCGTGGTGAAGGGCGACCAGTTTTTCAAAAACTGAGTTCAAAGTGGCCCGCACAGAGGACTTGCGGACTACGATGAGCGTTTGCGGAAGGGATGCCAGAGGAGTGAGAAGTAGCCTTGCTTCACCGGTTCGTGGATGCCGAAGGCCTCCGGCTCGTGATCGGGGCAGCGGTAGGTGCCAAAGGCCATATCCATTAGTGGGCTGATATTGGCGTAGTTTCCAGCGTCACGGGCCTTGTCGTGGTGCCAATGATGCAGTTCGGGGGCCCCTATCAGCATTCGCAGCGGTCCAATGGGGAGTCTAACGTTAGAGTGAATGTAGATGGCCCAGATTCCACGAAAGGCGATCAGTCCAGCCAAGGTGCTGGAAGGAAAGCCGAGCAGAAAAATGGGCAGATTGATCAATCCCATAGTGTAAACAGTGTCTACCGGATGTTCTCGATGGGCTGCTAACCAATCGAGGTGCTCGGCACTATGATGAATCGAGTGGAAACGCCACAATAGCGGCACACGATGCTGTAGGCGATGGCCCCAATACACCAAGAAATCGCTGAGGGCAATCACCTGCAAGGCTTGGACCCACCAAGATTGCTTGGCCACTGCTGCCCGAAATTCGGCCGGAACCCAAAAGTTCAGCTCCGTTCCGAACCGATGTAGCAGAACTAGGACCAGCCCATTCCATAGAAAATACTGGCCCAAGAAAAAACAGAGGTCGGTCCACCATTCTGGCCGGAAGAACCGCTGTTCACGAGCTGGGGCGGCCCATTCTAGCGGTCGAAACACTAAGCAGAGAAAGGCGAAGCTGCCCGCTGTCCCCAGGATCGCTTCGTGTGCCACCACTAGAAACGAGCAGGGCCC
>CALMTT010000351.1 GCA_937872615.1 uncultured Verrucomicrobiaceae bacterium
CCCTTGAAGCGCGCGTCCTCGTCGTCGTCGACGACTTCCTTCCACTGCGTGCGGGCCTCGGCGTAAAGCTTCTGCTGCACCTCCGTGCGTTCGCGGTTCATGCCATAGATCTTGGCGGCCTTCTGGAGCCCTTCGAGAGCCTCTTCAGGAGAGAGCGTGTCCACGCTGTCGGCGATCTTTTTCGCCTGGAGGATGCGCTGCTGCATGGCGTCGCGATTGGCTTGGTTGATCATGTCCGGGCTCGGATTGATCAGTGTGACGAAGCTGTCCCACATCTGCTCGGCAGTCATGCGGCGGAGCAGCGGGCCAGTGAAGTGGTAGGTGCTGCCGGCGGCATACTCTTCGCGGGAGACCTGCGCTTGATAGGCCTTCGTGTTGTAGAGCACTCGAAGGACGGCCTTCATGTCGTAGTTGAGGTCGATGACGAGCTTTTCGAGGTGCTTTTCCATGTCCGGGACCATCGGCACGCTCATGTCGAGGAGCTCGTCGAGCGGCTCGATGAGGGCGAGGCCGAAAACACGCTTCCACAGGCGGTTGGCGATGACGGTAGTGAAGCGCGGATTCTCCGGGCTGGTCATCCAGCGCGCGTAGGCCTGCAGCGGGGTCTCGCCCGGCTGGCAGACGCACTCGTGGCCCATCATGGTGCCGGCGCTGACGACTGATTTGGGCTTGGCATCACTATACTGATAGTCGTGCGGCAGAGTGAGCTTGGCATCACGAGTGCTCACGCTGGTGTAGCGCATGGTGTCACGCACGTCGTTCATGGCTTCCTGGTAGCCACGCTGCTCCTTGCGGAGCTTGTCCTGCACCTCGCGGCGCTTCACCTGCACGATTTTCATCTCGGCCTCATACTTCTTGTAGGCGTCGGTGTAGGCCTTCTCGGCAGCGGCACGCTCTTCCTTGGTCATTTTGCCACTGATCTTCGGGCGCTGCGGACGCTGAGGCTCCTTGATGGCCGCACGTGCCGCATCTTCCTGCTCGCGGAGCAGGTCACGCACATCGCCCATGATGCCACCATTGTAGTCCTGGGTCTGCACGCCGTAGGTGAAGGCGGCCATTTTGAAGAACTGCATCTGCGACCACTTGTCGAACGGGTGGTTGTGGCACTGGGCGCACTCGATGCGGGTGCCGAGGAAGATGCGCGTGGTGTTCGCCATGTTGTCCAGCGGCATGCCACGATCACGCATGTAGTAGCCGATGGCGCCGTTCTCCCAGGCCTTGCCCTGCGCCGCGATCATCTCGGCGACGAATTTATCGTAGGGCTTGTTGTCGCGAAGACTCTGCTTCACGAAGTTTGCATATGCCGCGCCAGTGATGCCACCGGTCTGGTTGCCATTGCTCGTCAGGCGAAGCACATCGGCCCAATAATTGAAAAAGTGCTGCACATAGGCCTCGGAGGCGAGGAGCTTGTCGATCAGCTTCGCACGCTTGTCGGCAGCATTGTCGCTCAAAAAGGCCTCCGCTTCACGAGTGGTCGGGATGCGGCCGATGATGTCTAGGTAGATGCGGCGGACGAAGGTGTTGTCATCCGTGGCAGGATTGCCCTTGAGATTGTGTTTCTTCCAATCGGCGGCCAAGATGGCGTCGATCTCCTTGGCTGCGGCAGCAGGCTGCACCTGCGGGGCCGCGAAAACCGCGGAGGTGAGGCAAACAAAGGCGAGTGAGGTGGCGAGGGGACGCTTCATGAGGGCATTTACGCCAAAATCGACTCAATATATCACAAAGACCGCAACAACCTTCCAAGTGCAGAAATAATGAAAGAGGCGGTGGATTGCTCCACCGCCTCTTTCAACAAACTTCTCCCTCAATGTTAGTTTCAGCGCTGGCGGCTGCGGCGACGCAAAAGCATCATCATGCCGGCAGTTCCGATCAAAAGGGCACCAGCGGGCTCAGGGATGGGGGCGCACTGCCCATTCAGACTAACATTATCCAAGTAGAGAGTGCCGCCTTGGGCACCCCAAGCGTAAAGTTCCACGTGATAGAGTTCTCCAGCGGCTGACGCACCGGTCGGGAATGCTGACGAGCCGCTGTTGAATTGGAAATCAAGGGCATTCCAGGAGCCAATATTGGACAGGGATACAGGACCGGACGTACGGTATTGAACGGCACCACTGCTATCTTCCCAGAAGATGGACGCCTGGATCGAGTTGACGGAATTCACCGAGGGGCGTTTCCAATCAAGGCTGAGGCTGCTGATAAGAGCCGTAGCCTGCGGATCCACGATCACATCAAAGGCGAGCGTGTCCACGTCCTGGCTGAGGTCGGAGCGGAGAAAGGAATAGTCGTAGGCGGTGTCCCAACCGGCAAAACAGCGAAACTTGGAGCCGTCAGGCCCACCGAAGAAGTGAAGACTTTGCGAAAGGCCGTTGAGCGACAGATCCGTGACCGCATTGATGCACGGGGCACAATAGGTCACCGTGTTCGAACTGCTCGCGCTGGCCAAGTTGTTGAAGTCGTAGAACGCCAGCACATTGGCGTAGGGGTTAACCACTTGGGCAGTGGCAGCACCGGAGAACGACGCTGTGGCCACGAGGGCAAGAAGGAGTTTTTTCATGAGGAGAAGAGGTGAGATTTGAACCTGACAAGCAGCGCATTAATGCGCGCTCACGTTTGCCATTATCTATTTTCAAGCCCGCCCTCAATGTCAGAAGTGCAAGAAAAACCTCAGATGCGACTCACGAATGAAAATCACCCTTCCAAGACGGTCAATCGCCCTTGAAGAACTGCTTATAAAATTCATAGCGATAGCGACACCTCGTGGCCAATGCTGCTGTTTCACGCTATGCTCGCCACATCATTTGATGCGTCCGCATACCCAATCCCGTTACAAAGCGCTTGTTGCAGTCACCTGCCTGTGGCTGGCGGCGTCATGCCACAAATCCGCCCGATTAACCGGTGATCAAGCACCGGCCAACTTGGCACCGCCAGCACGCTGTGGAGATCCTCACCGTGTCCTCACGGCCAACGTCCGCCACCTCCCTGCCCCGCCACTGCGCGATGGTGTGGGCAACGCAAGCCTCACGATCACGACCAAAAATCCTCAAGCCCAAGCCTACTTCGACTGCGGACTGAATTTGTTGCATGTCTTCTGGGAGTTTGAAGCCTATCGCGCCTTTCAACGGGCGGTGGAGCTCGACCCTGAATGCGCCATGGCTTACTGGGGCATTGTAATGTGCATGCCGGGACGCAGTCCGGAATTCTTGGTTGAACGCACAAACGCGATGGGACGGCTGGCAGCCCTTCGGGACCGCGTATCCCCCCGCGAACAAGGTTACATTGATGCACTGCAAGTCCTAGTCAGCCAAGGCAGTGACCGATTTGCCGAGCGCTTGGAGGCCAACTGGCGCTCGGATCCGACCGATATCGATGCAGGCGCACTCGCTGCCTACTACTACAAAGACGGTTATCAGGCCAATGGGCAGCGCACGGACAGGCAGGATCGCGGCATCCGGATCATTGAGGAAGTGTTGAAGCGGTCCCCTAACCACGTCGGGGCTATACACTATGCCATCCACTTGTATGAATTGGGACCCGAGATCGACCTCGCCGTGCCCTACGCCCTTCGGATCGGCAAATTGGCACCACGAGCGAGTCATGCCGTGCACATGCCGGGTCATGTAGCCTTCTTCCGAGGTGACTACGATGAGGCAATCTCGCACTTCCGAGCCGCATACGCCGTCGACGAGGCCTATCACAAGGCTGAAGGCATCGATTTCGCCGAAAATGAGAATTTTGCACATAACACCAACTTTCTCGCGCAGGCCTACTGCGAGGCCGGAAGGCTGCGGGAGGCCCTTTTGTATGCCGAGGAACTGAAACGAACACGACTCTCCACCTCGCGTTTGCGTTCGGAGGCTGCCTCAGTGGTCGTCTATGAGGGCCGTTCACTCGCGGGCAGGCTGCTGCTGCGAGCCGGGCAGTATCAGAAGGCGGCAGAGACCTTCGCACGCGAGGCTGCAGACCTCTCCCCTTCAGTGCCGCGTTACTCTTTGGAAGGGCTTGCGGCTGTTTCTCGCGGCCTGCAGATGGCTACGACAGGCCAGAGGGACCAGCTGTCGATTGCGCTCGGCGATCTGGCTCGCTGGACCCAGTTGCTCAACGATGCCGCGGGCCGTGTGACGGCCTCCGAGGAGGGTTTCTATGCCCAGCGTGCCAGCCGCGCACTCGACCTTTTCGCGAGAGCCTTGCGTGCCATGGGGGCCTCGAGTCTGCAAACCGGCCGTATTTTCATCGAAGGCCTGATCGAAGCAGACGGCGATGCCTTCCGTATGGATCCGCCGCTATTACCACTTTCGTCCCATGAACTGGCTGGAGCGTTTTATCTGCAACGAGGCGATGCAGCGTCGGCAAAGGCATCCTATCAAAAGGCGCTCATCCAACGCCCCCGCAGTGGCCATGTGATGCTCGGGTTGGCACGTGCCGAAAAGCTTGCCGCAGGTGGCATCGCAACCGACGCCACGCGCTTCGCATGGAACCGTGTGATCGAGTGCTTTCCCAAGGCAGACGCGGACCTCTCGGCCCTAATGGAGGCCAAGGCCGAACTCGCCAAGTGAGGCCACTCAATCCCCGCGCCACCAAGACCGCCATGTCTTGCGTGCTTTTTGCTCGCGAGGCAGCACAACCGGAGCAGGCGGCAGTTCAGGCGGGCTAGAGACCGCTTTGTCCGATGACGTGGAATCGACCGTCGGTGGTGTTTTTGGCTCAAACGGCTCCTCAAGCGTCACCAGAGCCTCCACCTCACGGTCGATGGGCACCACACCGAACTCCACTGGCGCCTCCGCCGAAGGCTTGGCCTGCACACGGGTGATCGCGAGACCGCGAGGCCGCACGACAATTTCAGCCTCAACCACGGGAGCAAGTGGTCTTAAAGGTGGTTGCGGAGCAATCCCCCCGGGCAGGGCCGAAGGATTTTCCTCCAAATAGGCCAGTGGATCGTCGAAAGATGCATCGTCGGGCTCAGCAAATGACACGGGCACATCGAGAGCCTCAACAGAGAGCGTCGGCGGCTCCGACGCTGTCGATGGAGGCGTGAATAGAGATGCCATGACTGATTCGGCTGGCGGCCCCACAGCTCTCTCTACGACTGGCTCAGGTGCCACCTCTGGCTGCGGCTCGGAAACCTGCTCCGCGACCTCGGCCACAGTGATCTCGTCAGGTAATTCGGCACCTTGGAACAAAGTGGGAACAAACTCCGGTTGCACAGAAGGCACTGCAGCCGCCGGCATAGGAGGCAGTTCGGCAGAGTCAAACAGAGGAGCAATGTCTGGTGCCAAGGCCATGAAGGCCGAATGATCCGTTGCAGCTGACGCCGAGTGCGAAGGAACATCCGCAATCATCTCATCCAAGCTGGGCAAGGGTTCGATGTCTAGCAGCCACGAGGCATTCAGAGGCTCCTCCCGAGATGGCGAAGCCTTCGCAATCTCTTCCACAATCAGTGGTGCAGGAACGTGGCGAGCCTCAGGAACTGAGGATGAAGACACAGGACTAGGCCCGCCCGGCATAGGCGCCGCTTCCGACAGAAAGCTGCCCCAGGTAGTCACGTCGCCCAGCACAGACCTTTCAGCCTCAAGCGTCTTTTGAAGAATGTCCGGCTGTCCGGGACTCAGCGAGGCCCCGAGTCCTTCAATCGACTCAGGCTTCATGGCCTCCAAAGCTGTGATCTGCGGTTCAGGCGCAGGAACCAATTCTGGGACCTTGGAAACCTCCACGACATCCAAGGTAATCACAGGAGTCTGTTGCTCCCTTTCGATTTGGCGGGCCAACCAGGCTTCCACCTCCGGCGGAGCAGGATCCGGCTCCCGTTGTGGCATCAGTTCCATCGGCTTCCTGACCGGAATCACCCGTTTGCGCGACAGCAATGCCGCAGCGGCCGCGCCAGCTAGGAAGAACAAGGGCGCCTGCTTCATGCGCAATGCCATCAGGCCGCCAGCAGAAACGGCGGCAAGCACTCCAAGCGCTTTAGATGCGGACTTGGTCGCACTGGCGGTGTGTTGCGTGATGATTTGCTCGTCAGGAGCCATGGTAGAAATGCCCGTCGGCCACAAGACGCTTTATACGCCATGCCAGCGTGGCTGCCAAAAACAAAAGAGGAGCCTGACAGGCTCCTCTTCGTAATTCGCAAGGTTTCGGCTGTGAAGCTTACTTCTTCTTGGCGGCGGCCTTCTTCTTCGCAGGAGCCTTCTTTTCCTTCTTCGGAGCGTCGGCGAGCTTCACGTTCGAGATGGCGATGGGAGCCTCTTTCTCGATGTGACCGCCGTTCTGGTTCTGCTGGGAGGGCTTGATGGCCTTTTTGATCATGTTCACACCCTCGACGAGGACGCGGCCCTTGGCGGGCAGGACCTGCAGGACGGTGCCCTGGGATCCCTTGTTGTCTCCGGTGATGACGATGACGGTGTCGCCTTTTTTGACGTGGGTTTTCATGTGTTTAAATCAGAGCACTTCGGGGGCGAGGGAGACGATCTTCATGAAGTTCTTGTCGCGCAGTTCACGGGCGACAGGGCCGAAGATGCGGGTGCCCTTGGGGTTGTTGTCCTTGTCGATGACGACGATCGCGTTCTTGTCGAAGCGAAGGATGGAGCCGTCGTTGCGGCGGATCGGATGCGCTGTGCGCACGACCACAGCACGGATGACTTCGCCCTTTTTCACGGAGGCCGTGGGGGTGGCCTCGCGCACGTGGGCCGTGATGATGTCGCCGACGTAGGCGAAACGGGTGTTTTTCTTGCCGAGCACGCCGATCATCTCGGCCATGCGAGCGCCGGTGTTGTCGGCGATCGGGATTTCGGATTCCATCTGAAGCATAAGGGTCGGTCCTCCGTGGTTAAGGGTGTTTGAAACTATGAATTAGTGCTTGAGCACCTCGACGAGGTTCCAGCGCTTGAGCTTGGAGAGCGGGCGGGTCTCGGAGATGAGCACCTTGTCGCCTTCCTTGGCCTCGGTCTTCTCATCGTGAGCGTAGAACTTGGAGGTCTTGCGGACGATTTTCTTGAAACGCGGATGGGGCACACGGCGCTCGACCTCGACGACGATGGTCTTGGCCATCTTGGCGGAGGTGACGACGCCAACGCGCGTCTTCTGCACGGGCTTCTTTTCGGTGGGGGCGGATGTGGTAGCGGCCTCGCTCATGTGTTACGGATGGAAAAAGGGTTTCGGGAGGTTACGCGGCCTTCTTGGCAGTGGCGGCGTGGGAGCGCTCGGTGATGATGGTCTCAATACGGGCGATCTCTTTGCGGATCTGGGTGAGACGGGCGGGATTTTCGAGCTGGCCGCTCTGCTGCTGGATGCGCAGGTTGAGGGCTTCTTGCTTCAGCTCACGGCGGCGAGCGGAAAGCTCTTCGACGCTGGATTCACGGAGTTCTTTGATCTTCATATGTCGGTTCTCGGTTCGCGGTTCTCAGTGCCAAGGGCCTATTTGTGCATGCTCTCGCGGGTGACAAAGCGGCTGCGGATGCCGATTTTGTTCGCGGCGAGGCGGCAGGCCTCACGGGCGGTGGCTTCATTGACGCCCGAGATCTCGAACATCATGTGACCAGGAAGGACAACGGCGACCCAGAATTCGGGAGCGCCCTTACCTTTACCCATTCGGACTTCCGGCGGACGCTGGGTGACGGGCTTGTGGGGGAAGATGCGGATGAAGACCTTGCCTTTACGCTTGAGGAAGCGGGTGAGGGCCACACGGCAGGCTTCGATCTGGTTGTTTTTGATCCAGCCACGGTCAAGGAGCTGGAGGCCGAAGTCACCGAAATCGAGCTTGTTGCCGCTGGTGGCGTTGCCACCGCGATTGCCGCGCTGCTGTTTGCGGTATTTGGTTCTGCTGGGGAGAAGTGCCATGACTGTCTAAAGTGGAGATTTGAAACGGAGGATTTGAAATCAAGCGGCGGCAGGTGCTTCGGCGGGAGCCTCGGCAGGGGCGGCCTCGGCGGCCGGACGACGGCCACGGCCACCGCGGGGAGCGGCACCACCAGGGCCACCATCGTTGCGATCACGACGCGGACGACGGTCGTCACGAGGACGTGAATTCTCAGGGGCGTTGCCACGGTTGAGCCACACTTTGCATCCGATGATGCCGTACACGGTCTTCGCCTCGGCGAAGCCATAGTCGATCGGGATACGGAGAGTCTGAAGAGGCACCTTGCCCTGGCGATACCATTCGGCACGAGCGATGTCAGCACCACCGAGACGACCGGCGACGCGGATACGAATGCCTTCGGCACCCATGTCCATGGCGGTCTGCACGGCACGCTTCATGGCGCGGCGGAAGGAGATACGGCGCTCAAGCTGGACCGTGACGGCCTCGGCGACGAGCTGGGCATCCAGTTCAGGCTGCTTGATCTCGAAGATGTCGATCTTCACCTGACGGCCGCCGCACATTTCGGAGACCTTCTGGCTCATCACCTCGATTTCCTGGCCCTTGCGACCAATGACGAGACCCGGGCGAGCGGTGTGGAGAGTGACACGGACCTGGTTCCAGGCACGCTCGATCACGATCTTCGACAAGGCAGCCTGCATGAGCTTTTCCTTGAGGTAGTTGCGGATGGCGATGTCGCTGTGAAGGGAATCGGCGAACTCCTTTTTCGGAGCATACCACTTGGAGCGCCAGTCTTTGGAGACGGCGAGGCGGAAACCGATTGGATTGACTTTCTGGCCCATAAGGTGCGGATCGAGGTGTTAAGTGACGGAGATTATTCAGCGGATTTCTTGGCGGCCTTCTTCTTGGCAGGCTTGGCGGCTTTTTCGGCCTTGGCCTCTTCTTCAGGCTTGGCACCGATGATGACGGTGATGTGGGTCATGCGCTTCTTGATGGGAGCGCCTGAGCCACGAGCACGCGGCATGAAGCGGGAAAGAGCAGGCCCAGGAGTGGCGACGGCGCTCGTGACGATCATTTCGGAGGCGTCGAGCTCGTGATTGTTCTCGGCATTGGCGACGGCGGAGCGGAGGGCCTTGCCGACGAGAAACGCACCCTTTTTCGGGGTGAAGTCGAGGACGCTGAGGGCCTGGCTCACTGGCATGCCGGTGATGGCGCGGGTGACCTGCCGGGCCTTCTGCGGAGAGATCCGGGCATACTTGTATGTGGAGCGGACGGTGGGGGCTGACATAACGTGGAGAGGCTTCTTGAGCAGGGTGGTTTAAAAAGAGGGGGCGGAGGTCTCGGCGCGGCCACGGTCACCAACGCGAACGGGGTCCGTGTTGTCGGCGAGTTCCTGGACGATGGCGCCGCAGACAGAATTGCGGACTTCAGTGATGAGTGCTTTGGCGATGGGCTTGTCCTCGCGGAAGATTTCGAAGGGCATGCCGGGCTTCACGCCGTCTTTGCGGCCGAGGCTGAGGACGGCAATGCCAAGCTCTGGCTTGAGAGAGACCACGCGGGCATTCTGGAGATCGCCAGCGGGGGCTCCTTCGACAGGAGCGGTGTTGCCGATCTTGCTGAGGAGGCCGTCAGCGGCGGTGAGAGTCTTGTTGAGGCGGTCAGCGGCGGCCGGATCGGCATTCGGAGCGCTGCGAGCGAGGTTCACACTAGCCTCGGCGACTTCCATGAGGGACTGGGCAAGCTCGTCGCGCTGCTGCTTGACGATGCGGAGATCGCTCAAAGCGGCCAGAAGACGCTCTTGAGC
>CALMTT010000352.1 GCA_937872615.1 uncultured Verrucomicrobiaceae bacterium
GTCACCGGCAATGCGGTGGCCATGGGCGAGGCCGCAGGCGTCACCGCCGCACTCGCCGCCCTGTCGAAGCGCCTGCCGCACGAAATTACGTGGACGGAGAGCGAGGCCAAACTAAAGGCGATGGGCCAGCGGGTGTAGCTACGATCGGCAAACAAAACTAGGCTGAAACCTTTCCCCTCCAATACGTCATGGAACAGTGACAGCACCACCAGCCACCATGACCCAAGGGCCGCCTTACTCAGCTCCGTTCCTCACCACACGCTGGACACGCGTGTGTCTGGCGAAGGCGGATTCCGAGGATGGGCGCCGTGCGCTGGCAGACCTGTGCGATGCCTATTATGAGCCTGTGGTGACTTATTTGAACAATGCGCTGCGGGACGCGGATGCGGCGCGAGACATGAGCCATGCCTTTTTCGCTGAAATGCTCGGCGGAGGGACGATTCACACCGCTGACCGGCAGCGTGGGCGCTTTCGCTCCTACCTGCTGGGAGCCGTGAAGCACTTCGTTTCACGTCAGCGGGAAATTCAGAGCACTTTGAAGCGCGGAGCAGGTCATGTGGCCGTTTCGATGGATGACGACGATGTCGCCGAGGTCCAGGATGGCGGCGTTTTCTCACCAGACGCGGCTTTTGACCGGCAATGGGCGCTCACAATGCTGGAGCGCAGCCTCGCAGCGCTACGCTCGGAATGCGAATCCGAGGGGCGCGTTCACTTTTTCGACGTTGTGAGGCCCATGCTGACCGGAGACGCTGCCTACGGTGATCAAGGTGCCGCCGCAGCCGCCTGTGCCATGAGTTTGGAGGCGTTTCGCGTGGCGGTGCATCGCATGAAGAAACGTCTGCGCCAGTGTGTGAAGGCAGAGATCGCCGGGACTCTTGATGATGCCTCTGGCGTGGCGGATGAGATGCAGGTCCTTTTCGATGCCTTGAGCGGAAAATAAAGGTGTAACGATTCGCGGCCGTTCCCTCAGAATAAGCTATGAGCAACGAAAGGCACACCCGAGCCCACCCCACGCAGCCCGAGAGCCTGCTGGAAGGTCTGTCGCCGCAAGATCTCATGGCGGAACTGATGCAGCCCACCCAGGCCGCTGACACCACCCCCGCTGCGCCGCCTTTGACACCGGAGGAGCTCGCACCGCACTTTCCGCAGCTCGAAATCCTCGAATGCCTCGGCCGAGGTGGCATGGGCGTGGTTTACAAGGCCCGGCAGAAGTCGCTGAACCGGCTCGTCGCGCTGAAACTGCTCGCGCCGGAGCGTGCGGACGATCCGCAGTTCGCGGCGCGGTTTGAAAAAGAGGCGCAGGCCCTCGCGGCGCTGAATCATCCGAATATCGTCAGCGTGCATGACTTTGGCAGTGTGGTGCAGTCCTCCGGACTGCCCTCAGATGAGTCCAGAGGCCTCAACCACACTCTTTACTACCTGCTCATGGAGTTCGTGGATGGGGTGAATCTGCGCCAGCTCCTGCAAACCAAGCGCCTCACGCCGAAGGAGGCGCTGAGCATCGTCCCGCCCGTGTGTGATGCGCTGCAATGCGCCCACGATCACGGCATCGTGCATCGCGACATCAAGCCGGAGAACCTGCTCATCGACAAGAGCGGCACGGTTAAGATCGCAGACTTTGGCATCGCGAAGATCATTCACCGTGAAACAGACACTCCTGTCTGTTCTGGCTCTGAGCAGACAGGAGTGTCTGCCTCACTGCCCCAAGGCACCCCAGACTACGCAGCGCCCGAGCAATCCACCGGCACCGCCGACCACCGCGCGGACATCTACAGCCTCGGCGTCGTGCTTTACGAGATGCTCACCGGCGAGCGCC
>CALMTT010000353.1 GCA_937872615.1 uncultured Verrucomicrobiaceae bacterium
TCTCGTTCATCCACATCGTGGGCGGTGAGCTCGCACCGAAGGTCCTCGCCTTCCAAGACCTCGTCCGCCGCGTGCCCGTGCCGGATCACATCTACGAATTCGCTGTCGATCTCGCCCGCAAAACACGTCCGGCGAGCAGTGAAGCGCCGTCATGGTTGAAGCCGCTCGTAAGCTGGGGCGCAGGACCACGTGCCGTGCAGTATTTGATTTTGGGAGCCAAGGCGCGTGCTGCCTTGCATGGAAGCTACATGGTGAGGCTCGAGGATGTCATGGAAGTGGCTGAGCCGGTGCTGCGGCATCGAGTGATGACGACGTTCACCGCCGAAAGCGATGGCGTGACGAGCCGCGATGTAGCGAAACGCCTCGTGACCGAGCTTTCGAAAGCTTGAACTAGTTCCGCTTCATTATGCCTGCCCACGACCGCAGCTGTTTGGATCCCGCCGTGCTCAGCCGCCTGATGGCGCTTCCGCTGAACGCACGGCAATCCATGCTCGGAAGCGTGTCCGGCAAGCATCGCAGTCCCGTGCGTGGCTCGTCGCTCGAGTTCGCGCAATACCGCAAATACGTCCCTGGCGATGACACACGTCGGCTCGACTGGCGCACGTGGGGGCGCAGTGATCGCTTTTACATCAAAGAATTCGAGGCGGACACGAATCTGCGACTTTGCCTGCTCATCGACACGAGCGGCAGCATGAGCTTCACGCCCGCGGGCAGCACCACGAGCCGTTTTGACTACGCCAAGAAGCTCGCGGGCACCCTCGGCTACCTCGCGGCGCAACAAGGTGATGCAGTGGGCCTCTGGTCGCTCGCGGAGAAGCCGGTCGAGATCCCCGCAAAGCGCGGCGCGAGCCATCTTGGCCTCGTTTTGGACCAAATGGGCTCCATCGAGCCTGTCGGCGATACGACATTGCTCACCGCGCTGCATGATGCGGCCGAGCGCATCCGCCAGCGAGCATTGGTCATTGTCTTCAGCGATCTCTTTGTGCCGCCGGCTGAACTGAAGAGTGCTCTTCAGCATCTGCGCTTCCGGAAGCACGATGTCGCCATCTTCCACCTGCTAGACCAGCAGGAGATCGACTTCGATTTCGACCGTCCCGCCCGCTTCATCGACCTCGAAGGCGGCGAAGCCCTGCTCGCCGATCCGAGCCTCATCCGTCGAAACTACCGCGAAGCCGTCACCACCTACCTTCACGAGATCGACGATCTCATCAGAACGACCGGAATCGATTACCAGCGGGTCAAACTCAGCGAAAAATACGACGACGTGCTCGCCAAGTTCCTTCTGAGCCGCGTGCAGAAGGGCAGCAGCCGTTGAGAAGATACCGCCCCGTCCAAAATCCGAAAACAATTCGACTTCATCGCCCGTTCTGGCTTCTCTCACGATCCACTCATGAAAACGACCGCCTCGCTCCTCGCCCTCGCTTTGCTCACTTCCTTCGCCAGTGCTGAAAACTGGCCCAACTGGCGCGGGCCGAACCAGGATGGCTCATCGAGCGAAACAGGGCTTCCGGCCAAGTTCAGCACCAAGGAAGGCGTGAAGTGGGCGGCAGATGTGCCGGGCATCGCGGCCTCCGTTCCGGTCATCTGGGGTGACAACATCTTCATCACCGCGCCCGTCGTGGCGGACAAGAAGCTCGTGGCCCTTTGCTACGACAAGCAGACCGGCAAAGAAAAGTGGCGCACGACCATCTCCGAGGGCGCTGAAGTGCAGTGGGATGACAAGAGCAACCTCGCCAGCCCTTCCGCAGCCACGGATGGCGACCGCGTTTACTTCCTGTTCGCGAATGCGATCGCCGCCGCGTGCGATTTCAGCGGGAAGATCATCTGGAAGCGCGACTTCAAAGAGACGCACGGTGCCTTTGCCACGCAGTGGACCTATGGCAGCAGCCCCACGATCGACAGCGGCAAGCTCTACATCCAGGTGCTTCAGCGCAATGAGACCTTCAAGTTCCAGGACAAGTTCGAAAAGGGCACGCCCGGCAAGGACATGAGCAGCTACATCCTCGCCATCGATCCGGCCACGGGGAAGGACATCTGGAAGCAGATCCGCCCCAGCCTCGCCTCCGTCGAGTCGCTCGAAGCCTTCAGCAGTCCGGTCTTCACGACTTACAAAGACCAGCGCCTCATGCTGATCTCCGGTGGTGACACGCTCACGATCCACGAGGCCGCCTCCGGCAAGGAACTCTCCCGCATCGCCACGTGGAACCCACCGGGCGATGGCTACAACAAATTCTTCCGCCTCGTGCCCTCGCCAGTCGTCGGTGATGGCATTGCCATCGTGTGCGCTCCGAAGAATTCGCCTGTGTTTGCCATGCCGCTCGATGCGAAAGGCGAAACACAGCCCGTGTGGCAAACCGAGCCAAAGGGCGTGACGAGCGATGTGCCCACACCAGCCTTCTACAAAGGCAAATTCTACGTGCTCGATGGCGGCAAGAAACTCCTGAGCTGCCTCGAACCCAAGACCGGCAAGGTCCTTTGGACTGGCGAACTCGGCGGCAAGGCCAAGTTTGAGAGCAGCCCGACCGTGGCGGACGACAAGGTGTATTGCATCAACTTCTGGGGCGAGGTCTATGTGGCCAAGGCGAACTGCGACCAGTTCGAACTCCTCTCGATGAATGAGATGGGCAACGGCTCCAAGCCCAACGGCAATGCCGAAAGCGTCCGCGCCAGCATCTCCGTGAGCGACAGCAGCCTCTTTGTCCGCACGCAGGACAAGCTGTATCGCATCGCGAAGTAAGTCACCGGCTCGCGAGAGCCTTCGTGGCGCCGAAAAGTGGTCAAGGGAGCCTCCAAAGGGCTTGCTTGACCACTTTGGCGTTTTTGACCTGTTGCGCGGGCTGCCGCCCTTTGCTTTTAGCTTCTGCCCATGTCCGCCCTGCCACCTCCTGAACTCACCGCCATTCCTCTGCTCTCTTACTTTGTGCGGGGTCGCAATGCGCTGCTCGTGCGCGGAAAGTTCCAACAGCTCTATATCGACTACTACCTGCACCTCATGCAGCATGGCATTCAGCAGAAGGAAAAGCTCGATGATCTTCTAAAGGATTCGCTGGCCGCTCTAGCGCTGCACCTGTGCTCGCGCCCACATGATGAGACGGTAGCGTGGACGATTCACATGAAGGAGCCGCAGCGGGCCAATATCTTCGTCACCGGCAGCACCAGCAGCACACAGCCGGGCCGCGTCACCGGCCGCATCTTCACCGAGGACGTGCGGCAGGAGGGCGAGGCTCTGTTCATCGCCCAGACGACGCGTCCAAATCATCCCACGCGTCAAAGCATGATCCAATTTGAGGGCAGCGATGTATTCAAGGGGGTGGAGGAGTTTTACACGACCAGCGAGCAGCGCCGCACACGCCTCTTCCGCCTGCCGGACGAGGAATACGTGCAGATCTCCGCCGAGCCGGACTGCGATGAGATCTGGTTGAGCGAGATCCAGCTCGAAAACGTGCTCGAGATCGAGCAGAACGAGACACTCACGCTGCTCGAGACGCGCGGCTACCAGTTCGAGTGCGGCTGCAGCATGGAGCGCCTGCTTCCCATCATCAACCGGCTGCCCAAAGAGGACCTGGATCACATCTTCGAAGATGGCGTGGCGCAGGTCACCTGCCCGCGATGTGCCGCCATCTTCCGCACCACAAAGGATCAATTCGAAACCTGGCGTGCGGCAAACGCCGCGTGAATCCATCGTCATGCGCCTCGCCCTCATCCGCCGACAGTTCTCCGCCACCGGAGGCGCGGAGCTGTATCTGCAGCGATTGCTGTCGGCACTCGTGAACGCCGGGCATGAGGTGCACCTCTATGCCGAAGGCTGGCAGGGCCAGGCCGAGGGCGTGACCTTCCATGCGGTGAAGGCTGGTGGCAGCCGCTCGGAGCGTGCGCTGCGTTTTGCGGAAGCAGTGAAGGCCATGCTTGAGGCGGAGCGCTTTGACAGCGTGCTGAGCCTCGAGCGCACGCTGAAGCAGGATGTGTATCGAGCGGGTGATGGCCTGCATCGCGTGTGGCTGGAGCGTCGCAGGCAGTTCGCGCCGTGGTGGAAGAGGCCGTTCATCGGTCGCGGCGGTTTTCATCGCCAGATGATGGCGCTGGAGGCACGCACCTTTGATCCGGCGAACACGAAGCGCGTCATCGTGAACTCGGAAATGGTTCGTCACGAGATCGTGCGGCACTTTCCGGCCTTCCCACAGGATCGTGTGCACCTCGTGCGCAATGGCGTGGAGGTCGCTCGTTTTCAAAAAGCCGACCGGAAGGCCTCGCGAGCCCGTTTTGGCCTTCATGAGCAGGATTTCGTGCTCGCCTTCGTCGGGTCCGGTTGGGAGCGAAAAGGGCTTCCGTGGCTTTTGCGATACATGGAAGGCCAACAACACGATCCAGGCCTCAAACTGCTCGTGACGACGCGTGATCGCATCCGCGGTGCCGTGCCGCCGAATGTCATTCTCACCGGCCCGCTCTCGGATGTGGAGGCTGTTTATGCCGCGGCGGACCTGCTGACCTTCCTGCCGATCTATGAACCCTGCTCAAATGTGGTCAGCGAGGCTCTCGCGGCCGGCATTCCAGCCATCACGACGGTCATGAATGGCGCCGCTGAATGGATCGATCCCGGCGTAAACGGCCATGTGCTCGATGATCCGCGTGATCTCGCCTCGCTCGGCATGTTCATCAATCACTGGCGGGTTCATCGCCAGCATCCCGTGCCCACCCGCGAGCCTTTGGACCTCGACACGAACGTGCGAAACACCATCGCCGTGCTCGAACGGGCCGCGCGGTAGTATTCGGGGCATTCCTGCCCCGTCTCATGGCTGGGGCCAGGAATGGCCCC
>CALMTT010000354.1 GCA_937872615.1 uncultured Verrucomicrobiaceae bacterium
GTGCTGGAACGTGATGCCGACCATGCTCTCGCCGGTGGCCGCCGCGCGCGCCGGCGCCGCGCCCGACTTGGTGTACTGGTTGATGTTCTTGTGCAGCGCCTTCAGGTACTCGAACGCCTTGTCCTCGCCCATGAGCTGCACGAGCGTGGCGAGCATCGTGTACGACGTGCCCGACGAGTTCGGGTTGGCGACCTGGACCTCGTCCTTGAACTGCGGCTTGATCAGGTCGGCCCAGCACTTGGGCTCGGCGATGCCCTTCTTCTTCAGCTGCTCGGTGTTGTAGCTGTAGCCCAGCGCGCCCGCATACGCCCGACAACATTGCCGCCATTGCCGCTGCTGCTTCCAGGCGTGCCCGGCGCGAATGTGCAAGCGGGCGAAAAGCTGGTTGCGCTCCACGCCGTATTCCTCCCACAGCTCAGGGAATTGACGTTCTAGCTGTTCCAGCACGCGCAACGGCAGGCGCAATCCTTTCTCAATGTCTTGCCCGTCGCCCATCAAATTGCCGGGGCGCACGCGGTAAAACGCAAGCGGACGCGCGATGCCGTAAAAGTCAAAACGCCGCGCCAATCGCAGCCAGTACTCATAATCTTCAACGGCGATCAGTTCCCGCGCTTCGTTGAGCAAACCGACCTCTTCCACACAGCGCCGCCGGATAATGACCGTTGAGTTGGGAATGAAATCGCCAAACAACAACTGTCTGAAGGTCGGATCAGCCGTGTAGCCAATCTGGCGCACGATGCTTTTATGCCCCGCTTCTTGCACAAACATCTGCGCCTGGCCAAACGCCCAGCCAAGTTCGGGCCGGGCATCGAGCAACGCGACCTGCTCCGCCAGTTTGTCTTTGACCTGGTTGGCGAGTTTTTCGAGCGTGTCGAAGTCCGTGCCGTAGATGCGCACGGCGAGCTCGGCCTTCGTGCCTTCCATCATCTCGTTGAAGCGCGTTTCGATGGGCTGGCCGAACTCGAAGGTCTGGTCTTCATGGAGCTTGCTGCCCTCGGCCTCGATGGCTTCGATGAGCTCTTGTTTTGTCGTCGGCAGGCCGGGGCCTTTGGGCCATTCGTTGAGCGGTTTGTAGAAGACGTAGAAGTCGGTCTCGTTCGGCGGCATGGGGTCGGTGGCCACCTCGCTGGTGCCGCTGCGGGTGAAGAAGCGCGTCACCATCGGGAACTTCTCGCGCACCATTTTGCCGAGCTCGAGGTCCTCGTGGAGCGACTCCTTGAGGTTCATGCCGACTTTGCGGTAAATCATGGCCGCGATGCTGCCTTCATCGAGTTTCGGCACGAACTCGGCACCGAGCGTGGTGAATTTCCAGCCGCAGAAGGCAAAGAAGCCGACCGCACAGAGCACGACGAGCCAGCGGAGCTTCATCGAGATGCGCAGCAGCGGCTGGAAGATGGCGTTGAGGCCTTTGATGATGAAATTTTCCTTTTCGGCGATGTTTCCGCCAAGGAAGAACGAGCACATGGCGGGCATCAAAGTCAGCGCGAGCAGCAAAGCGCCCGCGAGAGCGAAAATGACCGTGACGGCCATCGGGCGGAACATTTTCCCTTCGATGCCGGTGAGCGTCAAAATGGGCAGATAGACGATGGTGATGATCAAAACGCCGAAAAACATCGGCGAGGCCATTTGCTTGCTCGCGGCCAAAACTTCGCGCGAACGCTCTTCCCGCGTCAAAACGCGGCCGAGGTGGTGTTGCTTGATGCCGAGCCTGCGGACGATGTTTTCGACCATGACGACCGCGCCGTCGATGATGAGACCGAAATCGACCGCTCCAAGGCTCATCAGATTGCCGGACCATCCGCCCTGCACCATGCCGCTGATGGCGAAGAGAAACGAAAGCGGGATGGCGAGCGCGACGATGAGCGCCGCACGCCAGTTCCCGAGCAGCACGAGCAGCACGACGACGACGAGGATGGCGCCTTCGACGAGATTTTTCTCCACCGTGCTCACCGTGGCCTCGACGAGGTCGCTGCGTTCATAAACGATGGTCACATCCATGCCCGGCGGGAGTTTTTCGCGCACTTCCTCGAGTCGCGGTGCCACGCGGTGGCAGACCGTGCGGGCGTTTTGCCCCATGAGCATCATGACGGTGCCGAGAACGACCTCCTCGCCATCCATCGTGGCCGCGCCGCCGCGGAATCCGGCTCCCCACTGCACTTTGGCGACGTCTTCGACCTTCATCGGTTGCACGGCGGCACCGAATTTGATCGGCAGCTTGGCGATTTCCTCCGCGGTGCTCACGCGGCCGACGCTGCGGATCGTGAGCTGTTCGCCATCTCGGTTGATGATGCCACCGCCGGCGTTTTCGACGTTGCCGCGAATGATGTCGGCGAGTTCGCCAACGGTCATGTTGGCGGCTTTGAGCTTGTCGAGCATCGGTTCGACGGTCACTTGGCGCTGATGGCCGCCGTTGCTGTTGATCTCGGCGACGCCCTGCACGGTGCGCAGCATAGGTTTGACCACATACTCGTGCGTCTCCCACAGCCGCATCAGGCCCTCGCGCTCATCCGCAGGCTTCTCCTTCGCGTCTTTTTTCCAATGCAGCGTGTAGTAGAAGATTTCGCCGAGGCCGGTGCTGATCGGCGCGAGGCTGAGTTCGCTGCCGGGCGGCAGATCCTGCATGACTGCGGTGAGTCGCTCGGTGACGAGCTGGCGGGCGCGGAAGATGTCCGTGCCGTCCTCAAACTCGACGGTGACCTGGCTGAGGCCAAATTTGGTGATGGAACGCGAGTCGAGCACGCCGGGCATGCCGCTGAGTGCCATTTCAATCGGTCGCGTGACGGCGCGTTCCGATTCCTCGGGCGCGAGCGCCGGCACGGCGACATTCACCTGCACCTGCGGCCCGGTGAGATCCGGCACCGCATCGATGGGCAGATGCATGAGTGAATACAACCCTCCGCCGAGCAGGCAGAAGGCGCCGAGCAGCACGAGTGCGCGCTGCCGGACGGAGAATTCGAGAAGGAAATTGAGCATAAGATTCAGATGGAAGGTGGCTGACGCGGGCGCGTGAGCGTTTTGGAGTGCTCCAGCCCTCTGGAGCTTTTCGGAGGCCTGTTGCCGCTCGAAAGCGCCGGAGGACCGGCGCACTCCAGGACGCTGTCGCGGCTGCGGTTACTGAAGTTTCGATCCGGTGAGCTGCTCAAGCTGAAGACGTGCATCGACGGCACCGAGCTGGGACTCGAGGACGGCTTTGACGCTGTCGATGTATTGGCGCTGAAGCTCGGTGTAGGTCGAAAGCGGCAGTGCGCCGAGGCGGTAGTGCTCATCGGCCTCGGCGGCGGCTTTGCGGAAGCTGTCGAGCGTGTCGGCGGGCCATTTGGCGAGTTCTTCAACGTGGATTTTGTAATGACTGGCCTCCGCGGCGACATCGCGCTCGAGCTGGCGCATCTGCGCGGTCAGCATGACCTCGGCTTGAACCTCCTTCGCCTTCGCGGCGTCGATGGCGCCCTTGTTGCGGTTCCAAAGCGGCAACGGGATGGACACGCCGATGCCGACTTGAGTCTCACGCGTCTCGTTTTGCTGACGCTGGATGTAGGGCTGCACGGTGATGGACGGCCAGCGCTCGTTTTCAGCGAGCTTCACCTCATAGCCCTGCTGCTGCACATCGATGATGCGGGCGCGAAGGTCGAAGTTCTTTTTGCGTGCCTGCACGAGCAGGGATTCGAGCGCAGGCGGCGGATTGAGCGTGAGGTTCTCCATTTTCAGCTCGAGCGGATGCTCGGCTTTTTCGCCCAAAAGCTGGTTCAGCTCAAAACGGGCCGAGGCGAGCTCGTTGCGGGCCAAAGTGGCTTCCGCACCAAGCGTCAGCGCACTTGCTTGAATGATGCGTGCTTCGAGTCGCGGAGCCGCGCCAGCGGGATCGCGCTGCAAAAGAACCTCGGCGAGCGATTGGAAGCGTTTCGCGACTTCATCGGCGGCTTTCGTCTTCTCCTGCGCGGCGAGCATCTTCCACGAGATGGTGCGCACCTTGGCCGCGAGCGCGGCGCGGAACTGCTCGAGCCCGAGCTGCGCGAGTTCGATGTCCTTTTGCGCGATGGCTTTGCGCAGCGAGAGACGTCCGGGCCACTCAAAGGTCTGCGTGAGCTGCACCGCCCAGGTGGGTCCATCGGTGACGTTGTTGGTGGCGAGGTCACGCACGCGCCAGTTGCCGACGCCGGTCATGAGATCGGGGTTTTTGATTTCTCCGGCCTTGGTTTTGCCGGCGGAGGCGACATCGATCTGCGCCTCGTAAAAACGAAGCTCAGGATGCGTGGCGAGGGCTTTCTGGACGAGTGAATTGACGCTGAAGGGATCGGCGAGGGCCGAGGAAGTGAGAAGGCAGAGGGAAAGGAAGATTGGTTTCATGGCGCGTAAGTTGAGACGGGGTGTTTTAAAGCTCGCATGCAGGCAGCGAGCGGTGGCTGGCCAGCCGTCAGGCAGGCCCGGTGAGCGTGCAGTCTGCCTTCAGCAGAGCAGGATGGTCTTCGTGGCCTTCAACTCGAGGCCGGGCGACCATACGGGTGCCAGTGTGCGATGCGTGAGCCGCACCGGCAGTATCATTGCTGGTAGTTTGATCTCCAGTGACACGAACGGTGCCGAGAGATCCGCAGGGGGCGAATCCTCCAGAATGCGACGTGAGGCATCCTCGACCGCTTTGAAGGACAAAACGTGATCGGGATGCTCTTCCGAGGTATTTGCCGCAAAGGCCACGATGAGGGCGCAAAGCGGATCATGTTCCTTCGCGGGTGCCGCGTCATGGGCGAGCACGACGGTCAGATCGCCATTCGACGCGGCGCCGACCTTTACAGCGTGATCGCCATCCATCTTGGCTGCCGCCAGGACAAAAGCAGGCGCGATGCCCTGCGAGGACAGCAGCCATGCGAGCAGCAGCAGCGCATGCACGATCCGTGCAAACGGCGTGCGGGCTCGGGGCTGGCTGCGATGGGTCATGGTGCGCGTGGGAATGCTTTAACGAGGGAACAGCCGTTCGTCATTCGGCTTTTTGCAGTGAGCGATGGCTGTAGGCCTCGCCAATCACCACGCCGTCCTGCAACACCTGCACGGCATACCCGTGATAGCGGCGGCCGGTCTCATCGACTTTTTTGGATGAGGACCTGCGCCCGCTGCCGGTGCGCTCGTAGTGCATGGGGACCCACTCGAAGAGAACCTTGTCCGTGCTGACTTCGGCGAGCTGGCCGGGATCGATTCCCACCTTTTGCTCACCTTCTTTTTGCACGACGATGGAATCCGTGCCGCGTTTCAGGCTGTCGGCATACAGCGCCCATTTGAGCGTGAGGCCTTCGAGTTTGACCTGGGACATGTTTGAGAGGCGGACGACGAGCCAGTGCGAGCGGCTTTCATCGGGCGTCTTGGAGTTCTTGTCGGTGTCTTTTTTGCCGCGCTCGCTTTCGACCTCGACGTTGACGGTGACATGGCCGTTGCCGGCAAAGGTGAGCGCGGTGGAAAAGAGAAGGCTGGTGATGAGAAGAAGTGTTTTCATAAAAGAGGATGGTGGTGCGTGGATCTCCCGGGAGAAAATCAGAGCAAGACGCGGCATGACGGGGCCGGGTGATCCATGTTGGAATGCCCGTGGCCGCGTGAGTGAGAGCTTCTTCAGAGGCTCAACAACGATCCATGCACAGCCAGCGATGCCGGCGAATGCCCGCGGGGGCTTGCTGGAAAGGCAGCGCGGCGATCAAAGCCTCGCGATGATCGGACCGCGGCGCGGCGATGAGCAACCGAGGCAGCTCCACGCAGGCAAAATCGGGCACGCTGGTGCTGCTGGCCACTTTGCCGAGCTCTTGATGGTCGTCTTGCGACACAAGAGCGTGCGGCTGGTCCTCCTCGATCACAACTTTCGCCGCCACGCAGCTCTCCACGCTCACGGAGAGCATGGTGAAAGCCGCCAGAAGCAGGGCGAGCCAGTTGATGGAGCGAGGAATCATCACGCCATTAACGTCAGCAAGGTGGCGGATGTTTTGGCTAAGTTTGTGCGGTGCTTGCGACGGATTTGTTTCGGCAGGAAACAAGATTCGCCCTTGCCAACAAAGTTAGTCCAGACTAAACCCGGGTCATGCTTTCCTTCAAACCCCTCGTTCTCGTGCTCTTCGCCCTCCTCGCGCTGAGCGCCTGCGGCCCCGGTCCTGCAGCCGGTGACGCGGACGGCAAGCCCTCCGTCGTCGCCACCACCACGATGATCGCCGACATGGTGCGGCAGATCGGCGGCGATGACATCGCACTGACGGCGCTGATGGGCCCCGGTGTCGATCCGCATCTTTACAAACCCTCCGCTGAGGACGCGCAAAAGCTCGGCACGGCCAAAGCGATCTTTTACAACGGCCTGATGCTCGAAGGCCGCATGAGTGAGCTGCTTGACCGGCTCGCGGGGCAGGGTCGCGAGGTGCACGCGGTGACCGCAAAGCTCGGCGAGGCCGATGTGATCCATCCCGAAGGCGCGGCACATGCCGATCCGCATGTGTGGGGTGATGCCCAGCTTTGGTCGAAGTGCCTCGAACCCGTCGTCGAGGGCCTCAGCCGTGTTTTGCCGGAGAAAGCAGGCGTTTTCGCCCAACGAGGCCTTCAGTGGAAGGCATCCACGCTGGCCCTCCACGACTGGGCAAAGGCGGAAGCCTCGAAAATCCCCGCGGAGCGTCGCGTGCTCATCACGAGCCATGATGCCTTCAACTACTTCGGTCGCGCGTATGGTTTCCAAGTCGTCGGTGTGCAAGGCATCTCGACGGTAAGCGAGGCTGGTCTCGCTGATGTGGCGAAGACGGTCGATTTCATCAAGGCGAAGGGCGTAAAGGCCATCTTCGTCGAAAGCAGCGTGCCGCATGCCACCATTGAGCGCATCGCGAAGGACAGCGGGGCCAAAATCGGCGGCGAGCTCTTCTCCGATGCTCTCGGCGCGGGTCAAACCTATGAGCAGATGCTCCGCTTCAACGTCAGCACCATCGTGGAGGCACTGAAATGAGGACGCTGATGTTTTTCACCTTGCTCGCGATCTCAGCCGTCGCCGCAGAGCCGGTGCGCGAGATGTTTACCGACCGTCCCGATGTGACCGAGAGCCCGCATTCCGTCGCGCCGGGCTTTTTCCAGGTCGAGATGAGCTTCTTCGATTACGAGCTGGATCGCACAGGCCCTGACCGGCTCGACAACTGGGTCGTCGGCAGCGTGAATCTGAAATACGGCATCACGAAGGATAGCGACCTGCAATTCATCGTGAACATGCACAGTCGTCAGCGCACCTCGGGGCTCGGCGGTCATGACCTCGCTTCCGGCTTTGATGACATCACGCTTCGCTACAAGCAAAACCTGTGGGGCAATGACCGTGGACGCACCGCGCTGGCGCTGATGCCCTTTGTCACCATGCCCACGCATGGCGAGATCGGCAGCGAGGCCTGGGGCGGTGGCTTGGTGATGCCTTTCTCGATCGAGCTGAGCGATCGACTCAGCCTCGGGCTGATGGCGCAGTGCGATCTCGCGCCGGATTTGGACACCAACGGCACCGATGTGGAGTGGCTGGCCACCACGAGCCTCGGCGTGTCGCTCACCGAGCGTTTGGGTGCCTACACCGAGCTCATCGCTGTGATGGGCGAGGACATCGATGCGCAATTTCGCTCCGCCACCGGCTTCACGTTTGCTTTGACGGACCATCTCGTGCTCGACGCCGGCGTGCGCATCGGCCTAAACCGTGCCGCGCCGGACCTCGGGCTCTTCTCCGGCATGAGTTTCCGCTTTTGATACCACTAAGGACTCGACAGACATTTTACACGCACCTGACACGGAGGTAGGCCGGCAGGTATAAACTAGCGTTTCATACCCTACCCGCTGCTCCACATGAGTCCCGTCCGCCACATCCTCTCCATCCTGTTCTTCTCGACGCCAGTCTGGGCTGTCACGGATGATCCATGGACCACCAAACCGCAAAAACTCAGCGAGCACCTCGGCACCGGCCGCACGATCACACCCGCGGCACTCCCGCCCAATCCCGATCAAGCCATTCAAAAGATGGCCAGCGAAGTCCGCCCCATGGCCACGGACCGTCCGGACCAGACCGACGGCGTTTACACGGTGCCCAAAGGCTGGTGGCAGTTTGAAACAGGCCTGCTCAGCTACTCCCGCCGCCTCGACACGGACAATCGCAACGAGTCCTTCATCTGGGGCGAGGTGAACGCGAAATACGGCCTCACCGACAGCATCGACCTCCAGCTCATCTGGCAGGCCTGGGCGGAGAATCGCTACCGCGGCGATCCAGGCAATGGCGAGGACGGCTTTGCCCGTGAAGGCGTGAACGACCTCGTCGCCCGCGTGAAATTCAATCTCTTCGGCAATGACGGCGGCCGCTGGGCGATGTCGGTCGTACCTTTCGTGAAAATCCCCACCGCCAAGCACAAGATCGGCAACGACATGTGGGAAGGCGGCTTCTCGCTGAACTCGGAGGTCGATCTCGGCGGCGGCTTCACGCTTGGCAACACGCTCTACAGCCAGATCCTCGCCGACAACGACGACACGCTTCATTTCAGCCCCACCGTCACCGCCGTGCTTGGCTACGAGGTCACTGACTCACTCGTGGTCTATGGTGAGATCTACGGCCAGAACCGCGTGGACACGGAACGCTTCTGGCAGACCTCGTTTGACGCCGGTTTCATGTACTCGATCACGCCGAATGTGATCCTCGATGCTGGTGCGAACTGGTTTTTCCGCGGCGACGAGGCTATCAATCCCTTCGTCGGCCTCAGTTGGCGATTTTGATGATGAATCCTCCCGCACTCGAACTCCACGACCTCACGGTCAGCTATGCCAAAAAGCCCGTGCTTTACGGCGTGGATGTTCAGGTGCCGCAGGGTGCTCTCGTCGGCATCATCGGGCCAAATGGCGCGGGCAAAAGCACGATGATCCGCGCCATCATGGGCCTCACGCCGCTGAGCGGCGGCTGGGTGCAGATCTTTGGCGAGTCGTTTGAAAAAAGCCGTCACCGAGTCGGCTATGTGCCGCAGCGGGAGCAGGTCGATTGGGACTTCCCGGTCAATGTGATGGATGTCGTGCTCATGGGCCGCTACGGCCGCCGCGGCTGGCTGCGTCGTGTGACGAGGGAGGACAAAAAGATCGCCGAGGAGAGCCTCGACAAGGTCGGCATGCTGCCGTTCCGCAACCGCCAGATCGCCAACCTCAGCGGCGGCCAGCAGCAGCGTGTCTTCCTCGCCCGTGCCCTCGCGCAGCAGAGCGATCTCTACCTCATGGACGAACCCTTCGCCGGCGTCGATGCCACCACGGAGCGCGCCATCGTCACGCTGCTTCAAGAACTGCAATCCCAGGGCAAAACCATCCTCGTCGTCCACCACGACCTCACCACCGCGAAGGAGTACTTTGATCACCTGCTGCTCCTGAACATGCGCCTCGTCTCCTTCGGCAAAACCGAGGACGTTTTCACCGTCGAGCAGCTTCAGAAGACCTACGGCGGCCGTCTGACCATCTTGAGCGATGTCGCGGCGAAAGCTTCGCAAGCGGAGGACATGTCATGACGAGGGTTTGCACCGCAGAGATTGGAAGGACGCAGAGATTCAGAAAAATAAATCTCTGCGCTCTTCCAATCTCTGCGGTGTTCCTGCTTCTGAGTGCTCTTTCTTGCCGAGCCGCCCGCATCGGTGACCTCACGGAAACCTCCGTCACCGAGCAAGCCCTTCGTTTCTTCACGTTCAGCGATCCCTCGCTCCGTCTTGCACTTCTTGGCTGTATCCTGCTGGGACTCAATTGCGGCCTTCTTGGCGGTTTCGTCGTCGTGAGACGCATGTCGTTAGTTGGCGATACTTTGAGTCATGCGGTGCTTCCCGGCATCGCGCTGGGTTTTCTCTGGAACAACACCAAAGACCCGCTCGCTATTTTGATCGGCGCAACGCTCGTCGGCGGACTTTCGATGCTCACGGTGAGTGCCATCACCCGCACGACACGGCTCAAAGAGGACGCGGCGATGGGTCTGGTGCTCTCGTCGTTCTACGCCATCGGCATCTGCCTCATCGGCATGATTCAAAGATTGCCCAGCGGCAACAAAAGCGGCATCGACAAGTTCCTCTTCGGCCAGGCCGCCGCGATGAATGGCAGCGACATCGCGCTCATGGCCATCACCGCCGGCATCACGCTGCTTTTCGTCACCGTCGGCTATCGCGGTCTGCTCACGCTGAGCTTTCACCGTGCTTTTGGCGAGAGTTTGGGCCTGCCGATGGGCTTTTTGCATCACGCGATGATGCTGCTCATCTCCTTCGCCGTCGTCACGGCCATGCAGGCGGTTGGCGTGGTGCTCGTTTCGGCCATGCTGATCATCCCGCCGGCCACCGCGTGCCTCCTCACGGATCGCATGCATCGCGTGCTCATCCTCTCCGCGATCATCGGCATCGCCACCGCGGCCTTCGGAGCCTTCTTGTCCTTCCTCGACTCGAATTTGCCCACCGGACCCTTCATGGTGCTCGCAGGCTCATTCGTGTTCGCGATGGCCTTCTTGTTCAGTCCGCAGCAGGGTTGGCTCACGCGCCTCTGGAGGCAAAAAACGCAGCAATGCCGCATCGAACGCGAGAACACCCTCAAGGCCATGTACCACCTCGCCGAGCGCCACGGCTTCCGCGAGGAAGGCATCACGCTCCTCGAACTCGCCAATGCCCGCCGCGAACCCTTGGAGCAGATCCGCCTGCAAAGCGAAGACCTCCTCCGCCAAAAGCTCGCCACGCTCACCGATGATGGCAGCATGCTCCACTTCACCCCCGAAGGCTGGCGCAAGGCCTGTGCTGTCGTGCGCAACCACCGCCTCTGGGAGCTCTACCTCACCAACATCATGCAATACGGTGCCGACCACGTTCACGACGACGCCGAAAAGATCGAGCACGTCCTCGGCGAGGACACCGTCCGCCAGCTCGAACGGCGCCTCGACTTCCCCCAGACCGATCCGCACGGGAAGCCGATCCCTGGAGCACGTGACGTGCATGGCGCTATCGCCAAGCCACGCGTCGGGGAACCCACCGGTTATTAAAATGATGAATGACGAATGCGGAATGATGAATGAAGCCCGAATGACGAACTCGACTCGTCATTCAGGCTTCGGCATTCATTCGTCCTTCGTCATTCGGAATTCGTCATTTCATGCCTGACCTTCTTCCACCCTTCGATGCCCACCGCTTCTTCGTCGCTCCTTGGACCAGCGACATCGCCACCTATGGCTGGATGACGCTGATGGCTTTCCTCGTCACGGCCGCCTGCGGCCTCGTGGGCAATTACCTCATCCTTCGCCGCATGGCTTTGGTCGGCGATGCGATCAGCCACAGCGTGCTGCCGGGTCTCGCGGTGGCGTTTTTGATCTCTGGCAAGCTCACCTTGCCCGCGATGCTAGCCGGAGCGCTGGGCGCGGGGCTGCTGACGACGTTTTTGATCGAGTTCCTGCACACACGCAGCCGCATCAAGGCAGACGCGGCCATCGGCATCACCTTCTGCTCGCTTTTCGCTCTGGGTGTGGTGCTCATCAATGTGTTCGCTTCCAAGGTCCATCTCGATGCCGAATGCGTGCTGTATGGCGAGCTGAGCAATCTCGCGCTCGCTGAATACTCGCTCGGCATGCCCGCGCCGGTGCTCGTGATGGGCGGCGTGGCGATCCTCGTGACCGTTTTGATCGTCTTGTTCTACAAAGAGCTGCTCATCACCTCGTTCGACGCGTTGCTGGCCGGCTCGCAGGGCTTTGCGCCGGGGAAAATGCACCTCGCGCTGATGGCCGCGCTATCAATTGTGATCGTTGCGGCCTTTGAAAGCGTGGGAGCCATTCTTGTGATCGCGATGCTGATCTTGCCAGGTGCGACGGCGCAGCTTTTGAGCACACGCTTGCCCGTTTGCCTCGCGTTGAGCGTGCTGCACGCCGCCCTCAGCGCCATCGGCGGACTGCATCTCTCGCTCATCCTCGGCTGCCCGATGGCCGCTGCGGCCGTCGTGGCAGGCACGTTGTTGTTTGGTGTGGCGTGGATGGTCTCGTTGATCCAGCGGCGAGCCGGCACCATCGTCAGCGACGCACCGGCCGCAGTCTCTTGAAGGACCTCCGCGCTCTCCGCGTTTTCTCCGCCCCTCATTCCACCATGAAACACACCGTTCTCTCCCTCCTCCTCGCGCTCAGCGTTTCTGCCAGCGCCGCGAATCCCTACCTCGGCCGCTGGGCCCTCACGATCCCCGGCGGCGGTGCCGGCTGGCTCGGTGTGGAAGAAAAAGACGGCAAGCTCAGCTCCAGCGTCCTGTGGGGCGGCGGCAGCGTGGTGCCCACCGCAGGCACGAAGCTCGATGGGGACAAATTGATCGTCACTCGCGAGCAAAAGAACAAGGAAGGCAAGGTCACCACCGAGACGATCACCGCCACCGCCGAGGGTGATGTGCTGAAGCTCACCACCGTGAAGCACAACCCCGCAGGCAAGCAGATGGGCCAGCCCGCCGAGTTCACCGGCAAACGCATCGCCGACATCCCCGCGAAGCCCGATCTCTCCAAAGTGAAGTTCGGCGAGCAGATCCAGCTTCTGAACGGCAAGGACCTCACCGGCTGGCGCTTGCTCAAAGAAGGTGCCGACAACGGCTGGAGCGTGGTCGATGGCATCCTTCAAAACCGCGTCGTGAAAGCCAAAGATAAACACTTCGGCAATCTGCGCACCGACGCCGAGTTTGAGGACTTCAACCTCAAGACGGAAGTCCGCACGCAAGAGGGCAGCAACAGCGGCATCTACCTCCGCGGCATCTACGAGGTGCAGGTCATGGAGAGCTTTGGCAAACCGCTCGACTCCCACCACATGGGCGCTCTCTACAGCCGTATCACCCCGAGCGTGAACGCGGAAAAGCCTATCGGCGAATGGCAGACGCTCGATATCACGCTCGTGGACCGTCACCTCACCGTCATCCTCAATGGCAAGACCATCATCGACAACCAACCCGTGCTCGGCTGCACCGGCGGTGCCATGACCAGCGATGAGTTCAAGCCCGGCCCCATCTACCTTCAAGGCGACCACACCAACGTGGACTATCGCAACATGCTGCTTCGCCCCGTCGTGAAGTAACCACCCGTGTCACGCCGCTGGATCAAACGCCTCGCCATTCCTGCCGCGCTGCTCGCCGCAGGATGGTGGGGCCTTCCGTGGCTCGTTGATCTGCCTGATCTCACGCCGCCAGCGGCCTCGCCGGTGTTTCTCGCACGCGATGGCACACCGCTGAGGCATCTGCTGGATGAAAACGGCACGCGCCATGCCGCGCCGGTGCGCTTTGACGAGATCCCCGAGGTCATGCGACAAGCGATGCTCGCAGCGGAGGACAAACGCTTCTTCTCGCACGGCGGCATCGACCTGCTCGCCATCGGCCGCGCTGCTTGGGACAATGCCCGCAGCGGCAAAATCGTCTCCGGTGCGTCCACGATTCATCAGCAGCTGATCAAAAACAGCACGCCACGAAGTGGCCGCCGCACCTTCACCATCAAACTCACCGAGGCGCTGCAAGCACGCCGCCTCGCGATGACTTGGAGCCGCGAGGACGTGCTCGCTGCCTACCTCAACCGTATCTCCTTCGGCAACAACCTCTCCGGCATCACCACCGCGGCCTCCGGTTACTTCCACAAGCCGCTCGCCGACCTCACGCCCGCCGAGTGCGCCTTGCTCGCCGCGCTGCCGCAGAGCCCCTCGCGCTGGAATCCCTTTCGCGATGTGAAGGCCGTGCTGCCTCGCCAGCGGGCCATTTTGGAGAAAATGCATGCGCAGGGCTGGTTGAGTGCCGAGCAGCTTCAAACCGCGCTTTCACAAGAAATCGTCATCCAGCGCTTCAGCGGCGGTTTTGCCGCGCCGCATGTCGTCGAGGCCGTGAAAGGCTCCGAAACGACTCGCACAACCATTGATGCGCTTTTGCAGCAGCAGGTCGAAACCATCATCGCCCAGCGCATCGCCACGCTGCGGGCAAAAAATGTCGGCCACGCCGCCGTCGTCGTGCTCGACAATGCCAGCGGCGATGTTTTGGCGCTCGCGGGCTCGCGTGACTTCTTCGCCAAGGATGGCGGGCAGATCAATGGAGCCTGGGTGCCGCACTCGCCCGGCTCCGCGTTGAAGCCCTTCACCTATCTGCTCGCGTTTGAGCGTGGGGCCTCGCCTGGCAGCATCGTCGCGGATCTGCCCATCGAGTTCCGCACCGCCACCGGCACCTACAAACCGGAAAACTACGCCCTGCGCAGCTTCGGGCCGATGACCTATCGCGCCGCGCTTGGGAATTCGCTCAACATCTCCGCCGTCCGCGTGCTCGACAGCATCGGCGGAGCAGAAACGCTGCTCGCCAAACTTCAAGAACTCGGCCTCAGCACGCTCACCGAGCCCGTCGAGCACTACGGCCTCGGTTTGACCATCGGCAATGCCCCCGTGCGCTTGCTTGAGCTCACGAACGCCTACGCCACCCTCGCCCGACTCGGCCTTCACAAACCCTGGCGACTGCAAAACATACCTTCCGACGAGCGACGCCTCCTTCCCGAAAAAGAATGCTACCTCATCGCCGACATCCTCAGCGACAACCAGGCCCGCGAGATGGCCTTCGGTGCTCATTCACCCCTTCGCCTGCCCTTCCGCTGCGCCGCCAAAACCGGCACCAGCACCTCCTTTCGTGACAACTGGACGCTCGGCTTCACTGCCGCCTTCACCGTCGGCGTGTGGGTGGGAAATTTCGACAACACACCCATGCAGGACGTCTCCGGCGTCACCGGCGCAGGTCCCATCTTCCGTGATGTGATGCTGCATCTGCACGAGCATCGCGACGCCACCTGGCCCTCGCAGCCTGCTGGCATCGTGCGTGCCCGCATCGATCCACGCACCGGCCATCGCCTCACGCCACAGGCCCCGCCAAGCCGTCTCAGCCGCGAAGAACTCTTTATCGAAGGCAAACTGCCACCACCCGCCACCGCCGCTGACTACGACAATCGCGGCCGCGTCATTTTGCCCAACGAGTATGCCACATGGGTCACCTCGCGTGAAAACTGGCTCGGCGACCTTGTCACCGTCGCCACCGAAGAGGCAAAGCCTCAGCTCCGCATCATCAACCCCATCCCCGGCACCGTCATC
>CALMTT010000355.1 GCA_937872615.1 uncultured Verrucomicrobiaceae bacterium
CAGTGCCTGCTCGACGAGCAGCACGGTGCGCGTGAGCATGTTCCGGATCATCTTCTCAAAGTGATCGCGGGAGAGGTCGATGCGGGCGATGCCGGAATTTTGGTCGTTGGCGACGGTGTCGTTCACGCGCTGGAGCTTCGAGAGCATCTTTTTGGCGTCTTCCGTGGCCTGGAGGATGCGACGGCGGTGACGCTCGTCGGTGTAAAGGTCCGCGCCGGTCTGCTTCTTGTATTGCTCCGCGTAGGCTTCGAGGAGGATGTCGTCAAAGTTACTGCCGCCGAGGTGGCGAGCACCTTCGGAGGTGAGGATCTTGATGTTATCGCCCTCGACTTCGAGGATGGTGGTGTCGAGGGTGCCGCCGCCCAAGTCATAGACGAGGATGCGGCCCTTCACGCCCTGCGAGTGCGCGTAATACACGGCGGCGGCGGTGGGTTCATTCACCAGACGGCGCACCTTCATGCCGGCCATCTCCGCGGCGGCGATGGTGCTCTTGCGGGCCAGTTCGTTGAAGTTGGCGGGCACGGTGATGACCACCTCGTTGATGTCGCCGCAGATTTTGGAGCAGTCGCGCTTCAGCTTGGAAAGGATGAGCGCGGAAATTTCGGCGGGCGTCCACTTCTTGCCGTCGATGTCCACCAGATGCTCGGGGTCGTCCATGTGGCGCTTGATCTGGAAGATGGTGCGGTCGGGCTCGCCGCCGTCGCGGGCGGCGGAACCGACGAGTTTCACATCCTCATGCGCGTCGAAAAAGACGACGGAGGGCGTCAGACGCTCGCCATCGGCATTGGGGACGATTTCCGGATTGCCGTCCGGTTTCAGGTAGGCGAGGCCCGAAAGGGTCGTGCCGAGGTCGATGCCAACGTATTCAGCCATAAGAGTGGGGAGTGAGAGTCGTGGAGCGGTGGAAGAAAAAGTGCCCAGTGCTCAGTTCTCAGTCGGTAAAACTGAGCACTGAGAACTGAGCACTTGGGTGAGAAGATTCATTCAGGGAAAAAATCGGTTACTGGCTCGACGTGCGGACCTCCACTTTGCGGAGGATTACCTCGTGTCCTTCGCTGCGCGAGTAAACAAATCCGGTGCGGCAGCTTTCGACGACGCGGGGCTTGTTCTTGCCGGGCGTGCTGTCCACCACGGCGATGCGCTTGCGCAGCTCGACATCGACTTCCGTGCCGGAGGCGACCTCGAACTCGCTCACACCGTGCTGGAGGAGGATGTCCTCAAAGCTCTGACGCAGCGTGGTGAGCTGCGCGACGATGTCCACACCGCCATTCACGCTGGCGTAGCGTTCCTTCAGCGCGTCGATGAGGTCGATGCGCTTGATCAAATCGTTCGCGAACATGATCACGGTCGATTCCTCGGTGCCGAGGCCGCGGCGGAGGATCTCGTGCTTCTCCTCCAGCTCGCCGAGCTGGCCGCGGAGGCGTTTTTCGATCTCCTGCCAATGCTTGAGCTGCGCCTCGGCCTGCGCCATCTCGCTGCGCTTCTCGTCCAGGCGGACGAGCTCGGCCTTCGTCTGCTCGATCTGCGTCACGATGCGCGCCTCGGCAGCCGCGTGGTCGTTGATGCGCTTCTCCAGCTCGGCGATGCGCTTCTTCTGCTCCAGCTCGTAATTTTGCAGCGTGGAGGCCTGCTTCTGGATGTCGGTGCTGAATTTCTTAAACTCCGCCTCGGCAGCTTCGCGGTCTTTGCGGGCCTGCTCGGCACGCGTGAGCTCGCGATTGAGCGCTTCCTGAGCGGCATTCAGCTTCACCTGGATGGCCAGATCTTCTTCGGAGGCCTTGCGGATGGCCTTGGTGATCTCGCTCTGGCGTGATTCGAGGTTTGCGACCGCTTCGCCGAGGCCCAAAATCTTGCCACCGACGTGGATGAAGTCGCTGAGGCGTGTCTGATGGCCATCGATCTTGCTTTGCAGCTCCTTGAGCATGCTGTCGGCGCCTTGCAGATCGAGCTTTTGGTTATCGACGATCTTGGTGAGGCGCTCCTCATCGGCCTTGAGGTTCTGCACGCGGTCGAGGCGGGTGCGCAGCTCGTCCTCGAGCGTGGCAGCCTCCTTCTTCGTGGCGGAAACTTTGGCCCGCATGTCCTTCAGCTCCTTGTCGGCATCGGCGAGCGCGGCCTCCGCGGCGCGGGTCTGCTCCTGCGCGGCTTTGAGCTTCTGGCCTTCCTTGTCCACATCCTCCTGCGCCTTCATCACACGCTGCTCGCGGACTTTTTGAGCCTCCTCGAGCTGCTCGATCTGCTGCTGCAGCTCGGCGAGCTTCTTGTTCTGGTTCTCGGTGGTGACGTTGAGACGCGTGACGAACTGCGAGGCCTCGTCGCGCTGCTTGGTGAAGGTGGCGAGCGCGGCCTGGATGCCGGCCAGTTCGGTGTTGAGAGCCGGAATCTGTTTGCGGAGGGCTTTCTCCTCCGTGCGGGCCAGTTCGAGGCTGGCATCCGCTTCGTTGCGGCTCTTTTCGGCGGCTTGTTGAGCGGCGAGAGCCTTTTGGAGACGGGCCTCGGCATCGGCGGCCTTGGTCTCGGTGGTCTTGAGCGTCTTGGAGAGATCGGCCAGCTTTGCAGACTCGGATTTGATCTCGCCTTCGAGGTTGGCGAGGTCGAGGCGGAGCTTGTCCTGCTGCTTGCCGAGCGCGGCGACGTTCTTTTCCTCCGCAAGACGGGTGCGTTCGGTGTCCTTTAGATTCGTCGTGGCGGCGGCGAGGCGCTCGTTCACGTCTTCGAGTTCCTTCAAACGGGTCTCGCCGGCAGCGACACGTTCCTGGATGCCTTTGAGACGTGTTTCGGCCGCGTTGGCCTCCGCGAGCTTCGTTTTGACCTCCGCATCCAAGGTGGAGCGTTTTTCGCCGAGGAGCTTTTCGAGGTTCGCAGCCTCGATGCGGAGGGCTTCGGTCGCGGCTTCGGCTTCCTGGCGCTGTTTGGCGGCCTGCTGCATCGCATCGAGCGCGGCCGTTTTGTCCTTGTTCAAGGCCGCCAGCTCGTCGGCGAGGTTCTGGGCCTGCGCACGCGTCTGCTCGACCTTGCCGCGAAGGTCCGGCAGCAGGGCTTCGAGGTCGGTGCGCTCTTTCGTGAGGCGTTGAGCCTCGGAGGCAAGCTTGTCGCGGTTCTGAGTGGCGGCCGTGATGGCGGCGGAAAGCTCGGCGTGTTGCTTGTTTGCCTGATTGAGTTCTTTGAGACGGTCTTCGAGGCCGGCGGTCTGCTGCGTGAGCTCCGCGACGCGTTTTTCCGCGGCGGCGATCTCCTTCTGCTTCGCGGCGAGGTTGTCCTGAAGGTTTTGATAATCGGACTGCGCCGCGGCCACGCTCTGCTGTGCGGTGGCGTGCGTGCTGGTGAGCGTGGCGATGACCGCTTCGAGGCCGCTGATCTTCTCTGCGAGCGTGAGATGGGTCTGCGAATTCTTTTCCAGTGACGCGACGGATGCGGCGAGCTCCTTCGACTTCTCCGCGACGGACGCGGTGAGCTGCTCCAGCTCGCTTTTCGCGGCGGCGACCTGCGCGGCGAGCTTTTTGTCCTCGGCCTGAGTGGTCTTGAACTGCGTCTCGGCCGTGGCGGCGAGGTCCTGCACGTTTTTGAGTCGCTGATCCGCGGTGGCGATTTGGGATTGGCGCTCGCTGAGATCGGCCTCGGCTTGCTTGATGCTTTCGCGAAGCTTGCCGAGGTCCTGCGAAGCGGCGGTCTGCTGGTCCTCGATGGTGCGGACTTCTTTTTCGACGGCCTCGCGACGCGCGGTGAGCGTCTGCGTCAGCAAATGCTGCGCACGGCCATGCTCGGTGGCGGCGAGAAGCTCGCGGGTGCGTTCATCGCGATCTTTGACGAGCGCGGCGACGGCGGCCACAACCTCGGCCTTGTGCGATTCGACGGCTTTGAGCGCCTCGTTGCTGTCTTTGAGTCGCGAATCGGTATCCGCGAGATCGGAGAGCTTGTTTTCGAGGTCGGCGGCCTTGTCTTCGAGGGCTTTGACCTGCGCGGCGAGATCGTTGGAGCGGGTGGTGCGCAGCTCGATTTGCAAATCGAGTTCGTCGCGTTCCTTCGTGGCGGCTTTTTGCTGCTCGGCGGCCTTGGCCTGAGCCTCGGCGGTCTGTTTTTGAAGCTCTGCCAGCTTGGCCTCGGCAGCTTTTTGCTTCGCGTCAAAGTCCACCTGCGCGGCATCGCGTTCCTTGCAGATGCGATCGTGCTCGGCCTTCGAGGTTTGCTGCTTCGCGGTGAAGTCATCGATCTCGGCACGCAGCGCGGTGAGGCGCTGCTCGGAGCCGCTGACGTCTTTTTGATGCGTCGTCTGCGTGGCGAGAAGCGCGGCGATGGCTGTCTCCAGCAAACCACGCTGATCCTGCATCTGGCCGAGCTGCTTCGTGATGTCCGCGAGCTTGGCTTCGTTGCCGCGAAGGGCATCGACGCGGGCTTTGAGGGCTGTTTCCTCGCCTGTGGCCTGCGCGAGGCGTTGCTGCGTGTCGAGGAGCTGCTCCTGCGCTTTTTGGAACGCGGCATTTTTCGCCTCGAGGTCGTCGGCGAGCTTCGCGAGGTCTTTGTCGAGCTTTTGAAGCTCGGCGCTGCGTTTCGACTTCAGCTCCGTCTCAGACTTCTCGGCCTCGGATTGGAGCTTGGCGAGGTCCGCGACGCGTTGTTCGCCCGCGGCGATGTCTTTCGTCAGCGTGGCGAGCTTTTGCTCGGCGGCTTGGAGATCGGCGAGCTTGCTTTCGAGGCTCTTCGTCTGCTCGGTGAGCTGCTTGGCCTTGGTTTCCGCGGCAGAAGCCTCGGTCGTCCGGCTGGCGATCTGCTCGGTGAGCTTCGCAAGCTCGGCTTGTCTCGCATCGAGCTGCTGATCGAGGGCCTGAATTTCGGCGCTGCGCTTGGTTTTCTGCTCGGTCTCGGACTTTTCGGCCTCGTTTCGGCGCTGGACGAGTTCTTTGACTCGTGCCTCGGCCACGCTGATCTCGGCGGTGAGCTTCGCGAGCTTTTCATCGGCAGCGGTGAGGTCGGGCAGTTTGGCTTCGAGAGCCTTGGTCTGCTCGGTGAGCTGTTTGAGCTTGGCCTCGGTGGCGGTGGCGTTTTCGCTCAACGTCGCGAACTCGGCCTGTTTGGCGGTGAGAGACGTTTCGAGGCCTTTGAACTCGGCGGCGCGTTTTTCGCCTGCGGCGATGTCGGCGACGAGTTTGGAGAGGTTGCGGCTCGCGGCAGCGGCCCCGGCCATGTTTGATGAAAGCGTCGATTCGGTGGCCTTCGACTGCTCGGTGAGCTGCGCGAGCTTCTTTTCCGCGGCGGCGGCACCGCTGGTGAGCTGGTCAAACAGAGCCTGCTTCTCGGTGAGAGCGGCTTCGAGGGCCTTCAACTCGGCTCCACGCTTCGATTGAAGCTCCGCCTCGGATTTTTCGGCGTCGGCCTTGCGTGAGGTCAGCTCGGAGAGCCGGGCCTCGGCCGTGGAGATGTCGGTGGTGAGCTTCGAGAGCTTGGTTTCGGCTGACGAGGCATCTGCATTCCGCTGGGCGAGTGAGGTTTCGAGGGCCTGGACCTTGGCAGTCAGGTCTTTGAGCTTAGCTTCGGCAGACGAGGCGTCCGCGCTCCGCGTGGTGAGCTGCTCGGTGAGCTTGGAAAGATCGGCTTGCTTGGCAGCGAGGTCTTTTTCGAGGGCTTGGAGTTCGCCGCTGCGCTTCGACTTGAGCTCGGCTTCGGACTTCTCGGCATCGGCTTTGAGCTTGGTCAGCTCGGCAATGCGGCTTTCGGCCGTCGAGATGTCGGCGGTGAGTTTGGATAGCTTTTGGAGCGCGGACGACTCGTCCGCATTCTTTTGAGCGAGGGAGCTTTCGAGAGTTTGGAGCTGCGCGGTGAGCTGTTCGACCTTCGCCTTGGCGGACGACTCGTCCGCGCTCCTGAGGGAAAGCTGCTCGGTGAGTTTGGCGAGATCGGCCTGCTTCGCGGCGAGATCTTTTTCGAGAGCCTGCAACTCGCCGCTGCGCTTCGATTTCAGCTCGGCCTCCGACTTTTCGGCATCGCCTTTGAGCTTCGTCAGCTCGGTGAGGCGGGACTCGGCGGCCGTGATGTCAGTGGTGAGCTTCGAGAGCTTTTGGAGGGCGGACGACTCGTCCGCGTTCCTTTGAGCGAGGGTGCTTTCGAGGCCTTGAAGCTGCGAAGTGAGCTGCGCCAGTTTCGTTTTGGCGGACGACTCGTCCGCTCTCCATGTGACTAGCGCTGCTTCGAGAGCTTGAAGCTCGCTGCTGCGCTTCGATTTAAGTTCGGACTCGGATTTCTCGGCATCGCCTTTGAGCTTCGTGAGTTCGGCGAGGCGGGCTTCGGCAGCGGCGATGTCTTTTTGAAGGGCGGCGAGCTTTTGCTCGGCGCTGGCGGTGTCGGTGGCTCGCTTGGCCTCGGCGGCGCTGTGGATGCTTTCGAGGGCTTTTTGCGCGGTGGCGAGGTCGGCCTCGGCTTTGGTGACGAGGGTGCGGGTCGAGTCGAGCTTGCTCTCGATGTTGCCGAGGTCGCGGCGCTTTTGGTCAAACTTGGCGGCGTCGGCTTTCGCGGTCTCCGCCTCGGCGCGGAGCTTCTCGGCATCGGCTTTGATGCTGGTGAGGCTGGACTGGGTCTCGGTGAGCTCTTTTTTGCGGACTTCGAGCGTGGCCTCCAGGCTGCGCAACTCGTCGCGGCGGCGCTGCTCGACTTCGGCCTCGATTTTCAGGGCGTCGCGTTGCTGGCGGAGCTTGTCGATCTCGTCGCGGAGGTCGGCGGCCTGCTTCGCGGCGGCGGGATCGGGCTTCGGAATGAGGGCCGGTGGCGGTGTGGGCGGCGATTTTTGTGAGTCGCCCGTCGAAGCGGCCATGCGATGCACGACCGGCTTGGTGGGCTCGATCTTGCCGGTGTCCGGTGAAGCCGGGGACGTGTCCTCCTTGTCGCGGGCGGGGATGCCCTCGGTATCGCCACGGCGGCCGTCGATACGCGGCGGCTCGTTTTTCGACGCCGAGACGGCCTTCGAGGTGCCGACGGGGGCGAGGCCTTTCGGTGCCCGCTCGCGGAAGCGGCTCTCCAATTGACCGAACATGATGCGGTCGCCGCCCTTCACGCGGGAGCGCTCGATGCGCTTGCCGTTCACGAACGTGCCGTTGGAGGATTTCAGATCGACCAGCTCGTAGGCGCCGTCCGGCTGCTTCACAAATTCGGCGTGGAAGCCGGAGATGAAGGTGTTGTCGATGACGATGTCGTTCTTGGCGTCACGCCCGATGGTGAGACGGTCTTCGAGCACATCGAAGACGAATTCGTTACCATCGTTGAGATTGAAGGCCAGATACGGCATGCGGCGGGCGCGGAAATAGGCGGGTGAAGCGTGTAAACTAGCGGGGAAAAATCAGTGAAGCAATCTTAATGAAATTTGGCGGACAAGAGGGAAGATGGGCGGCTATTGTTTCAAAAATCAGTCGGATTCCAAGCATTCAGTTAAGAATACCAAAATATGACCACGAAAAGTTACCCGCGAAATTTCTGGCTTCTCACCCTGGCCGGGGCGGCCTTTCTGCTCGGCTGCGCCGCTCCCCTGCCCCCGGCACAGGCCGGTTTGACCCCGGCGCAGATGAACCGGGTGGGCCAGCGCATCTGGCAAAACGAGTGCGCCGGCAGCGTGGCGGGCCTCACGAGCTGGAATGGCGGGGAGGATTTTGCCTCGCTGGGCATCGGGCATTTCATCTGGTATCCGGCGGGCCGCAGCGGGCCGTTTGAGGAGAGTTTTCCCGGTCTCGTGCGCCATCTGGAGGCTCGCGGTGTGGCGATGCCCGCCTGGACCAAGGGTGCCTGCGTGTGGAATTCGAAGGCGGCCTTTGATGCCGATAAAAATGGCCCCCGGCAGGCTGAACTGCGCAAGATCCTCGCCGCGAACGTGGGTCTGCAAACCGAATACATCATGCTGCGGCTCCAGCGTGCCTCCGGCAGTATGACCGGGGCGGCGAAGACGGGTTTCGCCGCCCTCAGCACGACGCCGGAGGGGATGTTTTGCCTGATCGACTATGTGAACTTCAAAGGCGAGGGCACGAATCCGAAGGAACGCTACCGCGGCCAAGGCTGGGGCCTCATGCAGGTGCTCGAAGACATGCGCGGCGGCACGCCCGCGGCCTTTGCCGAGGCCTCGAAACGCGTCCTCAGCCGCCGTGTGGCGAATTCCCCGCCGGAAAGCGGCGAGCAGCGCTGGCTGGCTGGGTGGCACAACCGGTGTGAGGCGTATAAGAGGCCGCTGTGAGGTGATTGACAGAGTGGTCATGCAGCGGGCGTTCGCTGCGCCTCCATGAAAGCCCTGCTCGCCCTGTTTCTCCTGGCCTCGCCGCTGCTCGCGGCGAAGCCGAATGTGCTCTTTCTCTTCGCCGATGATTTTTCGTATGAGGCGGTGCGGGCCTTCGGGCACACGGACATCGACACGCCGAACCTCGACCGGCTCGCGGCCCGAGGCACCACCTTCACCCGCGCCTACAACATGGGCTCGTGGAGCGGCGCGGTGTGCGTGGCCAGCCGCACGATGCTGATCAGCGGACGCAGCGTGTGGAGCGCGAACAAGATCCACAAGACCACCGATGCCGAGCGCAAGGCCGGCGTGCTGTGGCCGCAGCTGATGAAAAAAGCGGGCTACAAGACCTACATGACCGGCAAGTGGCACATCGAGACCGACGCCGCTAAGTGCTTTGACGTGACCCGCGATGTCCGCGCCGGCATGCCGAAGACCGTCGCCTCGTCCTACAACCGGCCCATCGCGGGCCAACCGGACGCGTGGAGCCCTTACGACAAGTCGCTCGGCGGCTTCTGGGAAGGCGGCACGCATTGGAGCGAGGTCGTGTCGAATCACACGCTCGACTTCCTCGCCGACGCAAAGCAAGGCAGCGATCCCTTCTTCATCTACGCGGCCTTCAACGCCCCGCACGATCCGCGGCAGGCGCCGAAGGAGTTCGTGGACCGCTACCCGCTCAGCCGCATCGCCATGCCGGCGAATTTTCTGCCGGAGTATCCGCACAAGGACGCCATCGGCTGCCAGCACAAGCTGCGCGATGAAAACCTCGCGCCCATGCCTCGCACCGAGCTGGCGGTGAAGACGCATCGTGCCGAATACTACGCCCTCATCACGCATCTCGATGCCCAGATCGGCCGCATCCTCGATGCGCTCGATGCTTCCGGCCAAGCGGACAACACCTGGATTTTCTTCACCGCCGACCACGGCCTCGCGGTGGGGCATCACGGTCTCTTTGGAAAACAAAACATGTATGACCACAGCGTGCGCGTGCCCTTCCTTGTCGCCGGACCCGGCGTGGCGAAAGGCGCGAAAAACGACGCCTCGATCTATTTGCAGGACGTGATGGCCACCGCCCTCGATCTCGCTGGCGCGGAAAAGCCCGCGCATGTCTTCTTCAACAGCCTGCGCCCGCTGTTGAACGGCGACAAGAGCCGCTACGAGTCGGTCTATGGCGCTTACCTCGAACTGCAGCGTGCCATCACGCATGAAGGCTGGAAGCTCATCGCCTATCCGAAGGCCAAAGTGCTGCGTCTTTACCATCTCGCCGATGATCCGCAGGAGATGCAGGACCTCGCTGCGAAGCCCGAGCATGCCGCGAAGGTCAAAGATCTGCTCCAGCGCCTCGTGAAGCTCTCCACCGAGCTCGGCGACCAGGTGGATTTGACGAAGGTGTTTGGGGATTGAGCGACGAAAGGCACTCCAGCCGCGGGCGTTTCACCCGCACGCATGCTCCGCTCTTTTTTTACCTTCCTCGCCCTCGTCTCCACGCTCTCGGCGGCTTCGAAACCGAACGTCCTGCTCATCTGCGTCGATGACTTGAAGCCGGTGATCGGTTGCTACGGCGACTCGATGGTCAAAACGCCGCACCTCGACCGCCTCGCCGCCCGCGGCGTGCTGTTTGAACGGGCGTATTGCAACCAGGCCGTGTGCGCTCCCTCACGCAACACGCTGCTCACCGGCCTGCGCCCGCAATCGCTCGGCATCTACGACCTCGGCACGAACTTCCGCAAAGCGAAGCCGGATGCCGTCACGCTGCCACAGCACTTCATCGCGCAGGGTTATCGCGCCGAGGGCCTCGGGAAGATCTTCCATGTCGGCCATGGCAATGTGAATGACGAGGCCTCGTGGAGTGTGCCGCACTTCAGCCCGCGCACGATCAGCTACGCGTTGCCCGAGAACAACCCGCCGGAGTCCACTCGCGAGCAGGCGCTGTTTGAAAACAAGCTCAAGGAGCCTTGGAAACTGCCCCGTGGTGCTCCCACGGAATCCGCCGATGTGCCGGACAATCGCTACGGCGATGGCATCATCGCCGACGAAGCGGCCAAACGACTCGCCGCGGCCAAATCAAAGCCCGACGAGCCCTTCTTCCTCGCCGTCGGCTTTTTGAAGCCACATCTGCCTTTTGTGGCTCCGAAGAAGTATTGGGACCTCTACGACCCCGCGGCCTTCAAGCTCGCCGAACTCCAAAAAGCCCCCGATGGCGCTCCCGAATTCGCACCGACCACTTGGGGCGAATTGCGACAATACAAAGACATGCCCGAAAAAGGCCCCGTGACGCCCGAGCAGGCCCGTCACCTCATCCACGGCTACTACGCGGCCACGAGTTACATGGACGCGCAACTCGGCAAGGTGCTCGACGCCCTCGACGCGAATGGTTTCGCCGACAACACCATCATCGTCCTGTGGGGCGACCACGGCTGGCACCTCGGCGATCACGGCATGTGGTGCAAACATTCCAACTACGAGCAAGCCGCCCGCATCCCCGTCATCGTCGCCGCACCCGGCATCGCCGGTGGAAAGCGCAGCCAGGCCCTCATCGAGACCTGCGACATCTATCCCACCCTCGCCGAACTCGCGAAACTGCCTGCACCGAAGCAAGTCGATGGCCGCAGCTTCGCCCAGGTGCTCGCCAAGCCCGCCGCCAGCACGCGAGACCACATCATCCATGTCTTCCCGCGCCAACAGGGCCTCATCGGCCGCGCCGTGCGCACCACGCGACATCGCCTTGTCGAATGGAAAAAGCCCGGCGCACCCGCCAACACTGCCATCCTCGAACTCTACGACTACCAAACCGATCCCGCCGAGACGAAAAACCTCGCCGCGGAACAGCCTGAGGTCGTCGCCGAGCTTCGCAAGCTCCTCGCCACCCATCCCGAGGCCAAGCCGCAGATCCCGAACAAGGCCAAGAAGTAGCATTCACCTTCCTTTTGCCAAAACCTTCGTGAGCGGCATCATGGGCAGCACTCGACCGCATGTGGGACTTTTTGACAACGCACTGGCGCGACGGCGTGGAGATCCTGATCCTCGCCGCGCTGGCGTATCATGGGTATCTCTTCTTCCGTGCCACTCGCGGTGCCCGCATCCTCACGGGTTTGTTGATTTTGCTGCTGAGCCTCGCGCTGATCTCACTGCTGCTGGAGCTGGAGGTCATCACCTGGCTGCTGCAGCGCGTCTCCGTCTTCCTCGCGATTGCGATGGTGGTGCTGTTCCAGCCGGAGCTGCGCCGCGTATTGGCCGAACTGGGCAGCAGCCGCATGTTTTCCTTCAACCGGCCTGACCCCGAGGCGCTCGATCTGCTGATGGAGGCCATGCAGCAGCTTTCATCGCGCCGCTGCGGGGCTCTTTTTGCGTTGAAGCGGGGCATTGACCTCAAACCGTATGCTGAATCGGGTGTCGAGATCGACGCGGCGATCTCCACCGAGCTCATCGCGACCATTTTTCATCCGAAGACCGTGCTGCATGATGGCGGCGTGATCATTGATCAAGGACGCATCGCCAGCGCGGGCTGTGTCTTCCCCGTCAGCCAGCGTGACATTCAAGATCGCGCCATCGGCCTGCGCCACCGCGCCGGGATGGGCATCACTGAGGAGACCGATGCCATCGCCCTCGTGGTGAGCGAGGAGACCGGTGCGCTCTCGCTTTGCTATCAAGGCAAGCTGGAGCACGATCTCGAGCCCGATGACCTGCGGCAGCGTATCAACGAGATCCTGGCTGGTGACGCGAATGACGTCTCGGCGAGTGACAAAGACAAGGAGGACAGCCATGAACTGGGCCACACGATCTAGCGACCTCATCACCCGCAACTGGCGCGAGAAGCTGGTGGCCATTGTGCTGGCCTTCCTCTTCTGGCTGCTGATCAAAGCGCAGACGGAGCGGCCTCCGATGCCCTACTGGCAGCAAATGCCGCCGCCCGCGGTGCAGCTCACGCCTGAGCCCACGCCAATCATCATCCCTGCTCCAACGCCTCCAGTGGTGCCGAAGACGGTGAAGTGAGGTGTCTGCCAGAAGATCAAGGCTTCACACCCGAGGGCACCGCGTCCTTCAGCAACTCCGCGAGCTTCGCCTTCATCGTGGCGACACGTTCGGGCTCCTTCGCGGCGAGATTGGTTTTCTCGGAGGGATCGGCGGCGAGGTTGAAGAGCATCACGGGCTCGTATTTGCGGCCTTTGGCCTTCGCCTTGGCTTTTTTCTTTTTGGGGGCTTCGTCATCAACGACGGTTCCATTGCTGACGATGAGCTTCCAATCGCCCATGCGCAGGGCGGCGTTGTCGGGGGATTGCACGCAAAGGATCGCCTCATGCGGTGAGGCGGCCTTTTCGGTGAGCACGGGCCACACATCGCGGCCGTCGAGCGGGAGTTTTTGCTCGAGGCTGCCGCCCGCGAGCTTCACGAGGGTGGGATACCAGTCGATGATGTGCATCGGGGCGGTGAGGCGTTGTCCACCGGGGATCTTGCCGGGCCAGTTGGCGAAAGCAGCCCCGCGCACACCACCTTCATAGATGCTGCCTTTGAAGTCGCGCAGCGGTGTGTTGCTGCCCGGAGGCGGACCGCCGTTGTCCGCGGAGAACACGATGAGGGTATTCTCGCGCAACCCTTTCTTCTCCAAGGCTGCCACGACCTGGCCGATGGCTTCATCAACAGCCGCAAGCATTCCCGCGAGCTGTTTGCGACCACCCGTGAGAGCACCATAAGGCTGCAGGTAGCTTTCCGGCACCTGCATCGGGCTGTGGACGCCATTGAAGGGCATGTAGAGGAAGAGCGGCTTGTCCGCCGACTGCTCCTGAATCAGCCGGACAGCTTCGTTTGCGACGAGATGCGTGCTGTATCCTTCTTCTTTGAGCTCCTTGTCGTCGTGATACCAGTCATGCGAGCCATCACGCACATGCGTAAAGTAGTCGATGGCGCCAAAGTAGTGGCCGTGCTGGTGCTCAAAGCCACGCGAGGTGGGCTTGTAGGCGTCTTCGAACTCACCGAGGTGCCACTTGCCGGTGAAGTAGGTGTCGTAGCCGCCGGTCTTCAGCACCGAGCCGA
>CALMTT010000356.1 GCA_937872615.1 uncultured Verrucomicrobiaceae bacterium
GGAACAGCACCAACTTCTCCCCATCCATGAGGATCAGTTTCGCCGTTTCTTCGCCGAGGCTCAGCGCCGCAAGGGCGTGACTGGTGAGATCCTGCTCCAGATGCTCGAGCTTCGTCTCGACAACGTCTGCTATCGCATGGGCTTCGCGAACACCCGTTTCGCCTCCCGCCAACTCGTCTCCCACCGTCACATCACCGTGAACGGCAAGGTGGTGAACATCGCCAGCTACCAGTGCAAAGCTGGTGACGTGGTCGCTGTGAAGGCCGCCCCGCGCAGCCAGCAGCTCGTCAGCAAGTTCCTCGAAATGACCGCTGGTTCCCCAACCTCCGATTGGATGACCGTCGATCGCGATGCCATGAAGGGCACCGTCAACCGCGCCCCTGTGCGTGAGGAGATCGCCCCGATCGCCAACGAGCAGCTCGTCGTCGAACTTTACTCCCGCTAATTCTCCACTGGAGGACACAACTCACTTCAAAAGGGACGCTTTCGAGCGTCCCTTTTGCTTGGTTGCCTTTCGATTCATCGCTTTAACCTTCACGCCATGTCCCCCAACCGTCTCGAACTCATCGGAAACGAAGTCGCCATCATCTGGAATGATGGTCATGAGCAGTTCATTGCGATGGAAAAGCTCCGCGCTGCCTCTCCAAGCGCCGAAAACACCGGCGAGCGCGATCTCTTGGGCCGTCAGTTCGGCGGTAGCAGTCAAAAGAGCTTTCCCGGCGTCACCGTGCGTGATTGGAGAATGGTCGGCGGCTACGCGATCCAGTTCGATTTCAGCGATGGCCACAACACGGGCCTCTACACCTTCGATTACCTGCGGGCACTCGATGCACCCGCAGGCTGAAAAACAGATTACGAGGCTTCCGGCGGAGGTGTTTGATTTGCCGGACCTGTGATGGCCTGCAGGCGGGAACGCGTGATCTCCGCACGCGCCACATCACGCTCCTCGGGCGAGAGCTCACGATCCGCGCCAAGCTGGAGATGAGCAGGCTGAATCTCGAGCAAAAGCAGGTCGAGCAAGCTGCGATCGCAGTTCGTGATGATGTCGAGGTCAGCACCGAGGCGCAGCATGGAGAGCAGGTTCAGCGCTTCCTTCGAGGTGAGCACATGAGCGTAGCGCAGGATGGCGTAAGCACGGCCCACCTGGTCGCTGAGCATCGTGTGATGGTCTTCGAGCAGTTTCGCACGAGCGGTCTGCTCGCTGCGGATGACGCCTTCGATGACTTTTTCGATCTGCGTGATGATCTCCGGCTCCGATTCGCCCAGCGTGTGCTGGTTGGAGATCTGGAAAAGGTTGCCGAGAGCCTCCGTGCCCTCGCCATAGAGGCCGCGCACGGCGAGACCGATCTTGCCGACGGCCTTGATGACGGGGTTGATTTGATCGAGCAGCACCAAACCGGGCAGATGAAGCATGACGGAGGCCCGCATGCCGGTGCCGAGATTCGTGGGGCAGGCGGTGAGGTAGCCGAGCTTGCCATCAAAGGCATACGGCAGGCCCGCGTCCATCTCCGTGTCGATGCGATCGACCAGCTCGTAGGCGCCGCGGAGGTTCAGACCTGGGCGGATGCCCTGGAGGCGGAAGTGGTCCTCCTCGTTGATCATCACCGAGATGCTCTGCTTGCGGTCGATGACCACCGCGCAGCCCGCGGTGCGGGCGGCGTGCTCGCGGCTGACGAGGTGGCGCTCGACGAGCACTTGTTTGCGAACCTTGCTCAGCTCCGTGTAATCGACGCTGTATCCATCCCGCATCTCCGGCAATTCCTCGACGACGGGACGCGCCGCCTTCAGCAGCTCGATGCGTTGATGCTCCTGCGAGAAGCCTGGGAATGGAAAGCCGCGCAGATTGCGGGCAAGGCGCACGCGGGAGGTCATGACGATCTCGGAATGCGGGCCGCTGCCCTTCATCCAGTCAGCAGGGTTTTTGATGAGAGTGGAAAAGCGCATCATGGCAGGTCAGTTCGCGGCTCCGGCCTTTGTGTGGCGGTCGATCTCCGCCTTGATGAGTGCGGCGTCTTCGTAGCGCTCCTCCTTCACGGCGAGGTCGAGCTCGGCGCGGAGCTTGCCAATGTCTGGCGGCGGCGGTGCGGGCGTGTCTTCCTTCAACGTGATGGCCGGGGTGGAGATCGTGGAGGTCGGCGCGGGTGCCGGGGCGGGCGGCGGCACGCTGCTGCGTCGCGGTTTCGGCGGCGGCGCGGCGGTGATGATGGCGCTGGGTCGCTTGCCTACATGGCGGGTGCCTTTGTGCATGCCGCGCAGCAGGCCCTCAAGGCCCTCGCGGAAGGTGTCGTAGCATTCTGGGCAGCCCATGCGGCCGATTTTCTTCAACTGGGCCGCGGTGAAGCCGCAGGACGGGCAGGCAAGATCAGGCGCAGTCTCCATCACGCGGGGCGCGGCGCCCACAAACGCCTCAGCGAGCCCGAAGCCGGTCACTTCGGTCACGCCTTTGGCCTTCGAGCAGGCCTCACACAGGTTCACCGTGGTCATCTGACCGTTGATGATCTGGGTGAGGAAGACGGTGGCCTCTGCATCACAAACGTCGCATTTCATGAGTTTGGGGACCGTTAGGACGGGGAAGGGGACGCGTCAACCGATGCCCTGTTCGGCCCGCCATTCAGCCAGCGAAGCCTCGAATTCGCGATGCTTTGCAAAGCTGTAATGAAAAGTCCGAAATCCGAGCCTGGCGGCTGTTTCGATGTTCGGCAGCAGGTCATCGACGTAAAAGGTCCGAGCCGGATCGAGGTCGAATTTCTCGATCGTGTGCCGGAAAATCTCCTCGCCGGGCTTCGAGCACCGTGCCTCGTGCGAATACACGCCATCGGCGAAGGGCTCAAAGATGCCGTAAGTGCGCCAGAAGTAGTCTTTGTGCAGGCCGCTCGTGTTCGAGAGCAGGTACATTGGCACCTTCCCGGCGATGGCGGTCAGCGATTGCCGCATCGGCAGGTTCTCCGTGAAAATCTCGCACCAGATGGTGATGAACTCCTCCGCCGTGCCGGTGAAACCGGTGAGCCGCATGCCTTCACGCACGAACTCCGCGTCGTCAATGCGACCATCCTCGTAAGGGCCTTTGATGCCTTCAAACAGCGTCAGCACCGTCTCCGCCGGATGCGGACACTTCTCCGCCAACCGGCGTGCGGCGGGCGCAAAGTCAAAATCGATGAGGACTTTTCCAACGTCAGAAACAAAAGCGGGGGCTGGCATGCGGGCGCGAGAGTGCCGACAGCTTCGATCACGGCAAGCTCGATTCCTTCACACTTCCTTCACCGCCAATTCACCCTTCGTCGCTCGCCTCGCGTGGCATTCGAACCACTGTTGCGGCATGAAGCGTTTCATTCGCTGGTTGTCGATTTTGGGTTTGCTGGTGCTCGTCGGCACCACGGGCACGGGCATGTGGCTCGGAGCGGAGGTCGTCCGGCCAGCGAGACGATCGCTCCAATCTCATCATCGAGAGCTGTTGGCGCAGCCGGAGGCTTTTGGGATGCGCTTGAAGCCGTTCATCGCCTCCGATGGCACGCCGGTGGTGGTTTGTGAACCCGCAGGCTCACCGGCCAAACGCGGCCGGATCGTGCGTGAGCAACTCGCCGCTCGCCACGCGTCCTTGCCACGCTTTGGCGAGTGCGACCGCGTGCTGGTGCTCGTGCATGGACGTCGCATGCGAAAGGAGGACATGCTCTTCGTGGCGGAGCGATTCTGCGCGGCGGGCTTTCGCTGCATCATTCCCGATCTGCCCGGTCATGGCGATCATCCGGCCGATGTGGCCGGCTACGGCACCAGCGAAAGTGCTTTGCCAGCCCAAGTAGCCCGCGAGGCCGCAGCGAAGTTTGGTTTCAGTCTCGAAAACGCCTCGCTGCTCGGCATTTCCATGGGCGGAGCCGTCGCCATGCGTGCCGCCACACTGCCAGATGCGCCGTGGAAGGCGCTCGTGCTTCTTTGCACGTTTGATGATCTTGCCTCGGTGGTGGAAACGCAGGCTGAAAAGATTGCCGGACCTGTTTTGGGTCCTTTGCTGGCCTTTGGAGCCGAAACTCGTTTCGCCATCGAAACGGGCCAAACGCCTTCCGCCGCCAATTCGAAGCTGTTGGCGTCAAAAGTGAGCTGTCCGGTGCTCATCGCCCATGGCACGGCTGATTCCTTCATCCCGCCTGAGTGTGGACAGCGGCTTCACGAGGCGCTCACCGCCGCGAAAAGCCGTCGCTGGGTGCCGGTGCCCGGCGCTGGGCACGCCACGATCTTCACCACCGACTTTCCGCTGTTTGCCACGCTCTCCGAATGGCTGCTGCGGGAGATGCCGCGTGCCCGCTGAGCGCAAGAACCGCGGCATCGAAGGCATCTCGCAGTTCGTGCTGGAGGTGCGCGCGGGGTTCGCCACGGCCCACCGCGTGGGGCCGGGCACGCCCGTCGAGTTCATCGGTGTTGCGCTCGACAAGGAAGCGCCGCCCGAATGATCGCCTTCCGCGCCCGTCGAACACCCGAACCCGCCCGCCGAACCAGCCCGCGAGGAGGACGTCCTTGATGACCCTGCGCACCATCCGCCGCTTCACCGTCGCCTGCGCGCTCGCCGCCGCGCCCGTCGTCGCGCACGCCGACAACACCCC
>CALMTT010000357.1 GCA_937872615.1 uncultured Verrucomicrobiaceae bacterium
AGCGCCTCGCCGTCGAAGAGCCAGGTGACCGTCTGCAGCCCGATGTGCGGATGGGGCCCGACCGCCATCGCCGCCTCGTCGACGTCGGCAGGGCCGAAGTGGTCGGCGAAGCACCACGCGCCGATCGTGCGGTGGGCGCGCTTGGGTAGGAGCCGAACGACATCACCACCGCCGACCGTGGCACGGTTGCCGACCAGGATCTCCATCAGCCGCGGCGGGGCCGGTAGGGGTGCAGGCCGTCGGCCGGCACGAGGCCGAGCTTGCCCTCGTCCTCGACGAGAACCCGCGGAAGGCCATGGCGGCATAGGCCTCCCCGGCATTGGACAGGCGGGAAACCGTGTGCTAAACGCGGCCTCCCCATGAAACCCGCCAACCCTCTCCGTTCCCTCGCTTTCCTGGCCGCGCTGGCCCCTGCGGTCGCGTTTTCCGCTGACAAAGTGGACTTCATGAAACAGGTGAAGCCCCTGCTCGAAGGTGCCTGCACCCACTGCCACGGCGCGAAGGAGGACAAAGGAGACTTCCGCATGCACACGCTGGAAGACATGAAAAAGGGCAACGAGAACGGCCCCGGCCTCACCCCCGGCGATCCCTCGAAAAGCGCCATCTACACCACCCTCATCCTCGACGCCGAGGACGACATGGTGATGCCTCCAAAGAAGGAAGGCCTGCTCGAAAAGAGCCAGATCGCCATCATCAAGACCTGGATCGAGCAAGGTGCCGAATGGCCTTCCGGCGTGACGCTGGAGCAAACCCCGCGCATCACCTTCGCGAAGCACATCCAGCCCATCCTCGAAGAAAACTGCCTCTCCTGCCACAACCCGGACAAGGCCAAGGGCGACTGGATTGCCTCCACCAAGAAGGAAGCCTTCGAGAGCGGCGAAAACGCCCCGAACATCGTCCCCTTCGACACCGCGAAGAGCGCCATCTACACGCTCACCACGCTCGGAGCCGATGAAGACGACCTCATGCCTCCCAAGAAGAGCGGCGGCCCACTTTCCAAGGAGCAGATCACCTTCCTCAAGCTGTGGGTGGAGCAGGGTGCACCCTGGCCGGATGACGCCAAACTGAAGGCGAAGGAGAAAAAGGGCCCAGCCACGAACAATCCGGACAACATGGAGCTCGTGAAGAAGATTCACGCCTTCATCGTGCAGACCTCGAAGGAGAAAAAAGAGGCCGAGATGAAGCCTTACGAGACCAAGGTGCCCAAAACCGGCGTGCCTTACAGCATGGTGGTCATCAAGAGCGGCGAATTCACCATGGGCAGCCCCGCCGGCGAAGCCAACCGCGCCGACGACGAAGGCCCGCAGACCAAGAAGAAGATCAAACCCTTCTGGATGGGCAAGTTCGAGGTCACCTGGGATGAATACGAGCCCTTCCAGCTCACCAACATTGGCCGCAACAAGGATGGCAGCCGCCAGGTGTGGGCTCCTACCGACAAGCCGGAGGACCTCATCTCCCAGCCCACGCCGCCCTACCAGCCGATGGACTTCGGCATGGGCCGCGATGGTTATCCCGCCATCTGCATGACCCACCACGCGGCGAACAAATACTGCCAGTGGCTCAGCGCCCAGACCGGTCACTTCTACCGCCTGCCCACCGAGGCCGAGTGGGAATACGCCGCCCGCGCCGGCACCACCACCGCCTACTTCTTCGGTGATGATCCAAAGCAGCTCAAAGACTACGCCTGGTTCTTCGAGAACGCCCCGAACTTCCAATACGCCAAGATCGGCCTCAAGAAGCCGAACCCCTGGGGCCTCCACGACATCTACGGCAACGTCTGCGAATGGACGCTCGACCAGTATGCCGAGGACTCCTTCTCCAAGCTCGGCGAAAACGGCAGCCTCTGGAACAAATCCACCACGCCCTACCCGCATGTCGCCCGCGGTGGTCACTACGATGACGATCCCGAACTCTGCCGCAGCGCCGCCCGCCGCGCCTCGAACCCCGATTGGAAGCAGCAGGACCCGCAGCTCCCGAAGAGCATCTGGTATCTGACCGACGCCACCTGGCTCGGCTTCCGCATCGTGCGCCCGCTCGAAATCCCGACCGTCGAGGAAATGTTCGCCGCCTGGAACAACGGCGTGGCGAAGGAGTAACCCAGACCTCCATTTGATCTCCCCGCGAGCAGCCTGTGATGGGCTGCTCGCTTTTTTGTGCCTTCACTCTGGCAAATCACGGCACTTCCGAGCATCATCAATGCCTCGTTGTCTCTACCGCGATGCGTTTTATCCTCCTTCTGACCTTCCTTTCCACCTGCGCCATGCTGCGCGGACAGGTGGCGATTGGTGGGAAGCAGTTTGTGCGGTCAATGGCCGAAGCTGGGACAAAGGGCGAGTGGGTGCTCTATGAAAAAGATGCACCGCAAAACGAAGGCACGCGGCGCTGGCTGACGAAACGCGTGCTCGTCGAACTGCACCCCGGCAAGGCCGCGGCGGACCTGCGAGGTCTCGCGGGCGTGGTGAAGGCCGAGGCTCGCGGCAAGTATGCCATCGTCGAGTTTGCCGGAACTGCCGAAGCCGCGCTCACCGGGGCGAAAACACTGCAGAAGCAGCCTGGCGTGCGTTTCGCCGAGCCGATGCTGGCGCGGCAGCTCTTTGGCAAGGCGGTGCCGAATGATCCTTTCTTTGCCTACAACGCCGCGAATGCCGGTTACCAATGGCATCTGCAAAACACGGGCCAAAACGGCGGCACGGCCGGTGTGGATGTGAAGGTCGTTCCGGCTTGGGATAACTACCAAGGCACCGGCATCCGTATCGGCATCGTGGATGATGGATTGGAGGTCACGCATCCGGATCTCGTCGCGAATGTGGACACGACGAATGATCGCGACTTCAACGGACTCGATGATGATCCTTCGCCCGGTGAAAAGAACTTCCACGGCACGGCCTGCGCCGGTGTGGCGGCGGCTCGCGGCAACAACGGCATCGGTGTGAGTGGTTCCGCGCCGGAAGCGACGATCGTCGGCCTCAAACTCATCGCCGCGCCGACGACCGATGCGGATGAAGCGGACGCGTTTGGCTTCAAAAAGGACATCATCCACATCAAGAGCAACTCGTGGGGACCTTACGACAGTGCCTACGGCCAAGGTGGTCCCGGTCCGCTGAGTCTCGCGGCGATGCAGGATGCCGTGACGAATGGTCGCGGTGGCAAAGGCACGATCTTCCTGTGGGCCGCGGGCAATGGAAACTACTCCGGCGATGACTCGAACTACGACGGCTGGGCCAATTCGCCCCTCGCCATCGCCGTTTCCGCCATCAATGAAAAAGGCCGCCCGTCCTATTACAGCGAGCCGGGATCGAACATCCTCGTCTGCGCGCCATCGAGTGCGGGAAATCAGGGCATCACCACGACCGACATCACGGGTGCGAATGGTTACAACGAAGACGGCGGCACGGTCGAGCATCCCGACTTCACCAATTTCGATTACACGAATGGCTTTGGTGGCACGTCATCGGCCACGCCGACCGTCGCGGGTGTGGTTGCGCTGATGCTTCAAGCAAACCCGAACCTCACTTACCGCGATGTGCAGGAGATCCTCGTGCGCACCGCCGTGAAGAATGATGAGTTCGACGGCGATTGGGTGCAAAACGGTGCCGGTTTCCATTTCAACGTGCGCTACGGCGCCGGCCTCGTAAATGCTCAAACGGCCACCACCACGGCCGCGACGTGGACGAATGTGGCTCCGCTGCAAGCGAAGACCTACACGCAGACCGCGTTGGCCCAACCGATCCCCGATTTCGATACCACAGGCACCTCGCGGACCTTCACCGTGCCATTGGTGGATAATCTGCGCCTGGAGCATGTGACCGTTCACATCAAGGCCACGCATCCTTATGTCGGAAATCTCGAGTTCCGCCTCACCTCGCCCAGCGGTGTGAAGTCGCGCCTCGCTCGTGCACGCTTCAATGACAACAGCGCGAATCTCGACTGGACCTTCATGAGCACTCACTTCTGGGGCGAGCGCTCGCATGGCGATTGGAAGCTGGAGGTCTTTGATCGCATGGTGGACCACGCGGGCACGCTCGACGAGGTCACGATCACCTTCCACGGCACCACGACATCGCCGGATCTGCCAGCGCCCGTGCTCACCTCGAGCTGGATCATCGTGGGCCGCGAGGATTGGAACACCGATCATCAGCTCACCGCGTCGAATTTTCCCACGGGCTACTCATTAGGCCGCTATTTCTTCAGCGGCATCCCCACTGGCTGGACCTTCAATCCGACCTCGAACCGCATCACCGGCACTCCGACCGAGACGGGCCTCACCGATGGCTTTCAGGATGTGACAAACGCCACCGGCACGAGCAGCGAGTACACCTACTTTTATGTGCTCGGAGCCGAGCCAACGCTCTCCACCGCCGTCGAGCAGCCGACGACGAAAAAGATCATTCCATTCGGTTTTGGCGATCCGGTGCGTCAGACGAGCATCACGCATGATGGCGTCGATGCCATCGAGACGCCCATCGTGGGCGATGAAGAGTATTCAGGCATCGAATTCACCGTGAATGGCCCCGCGAGGCTCGCTTTCCAATGGAAGGTGTCATCGGAGAAGAACTTCGATTACATGATCCTGAGCATCGATGGCTATGTGAAGGACTTCATCACCGGCGAGAAGGATTGGACAGAGTCCATCACCGACATCGGCAGCGGTCCGCACAATGTGGACATCTACTATTTCAAAGACGAAGCGACCGCGAAAGGTCAGGACAAAGGCTGGATCGATGAAATCAGCATCACGGCCACGACCACGCCGCCCGTCATCACGCCTGCCACGGTGAACGTTTGGAAGGACACCTACTTCCGCCATGCCATCGAGGCCACGCATGCTCCGACGAGCTTCTCCGCGGATGGATTGCCCGCTGGGCTCTCTTTGCATCCCGCCACCGGCTTGATCTACGGCAGCGTGGCCACGCTCGGCACCTATCCCGTCACCGTGCATGCCACGAACAGCCTCGGCACGAGCACCGAGACGATCACCATCCAGGTCGGCACCATCGAGCAAGGTCTCGCCGAGGTGCTTGATGCACCTTCACAAACCATCACCTCATCAGGCGATCTGCCGTGGGTGCCGCAGCAGCTCTACGCCCGCGATGGCGAGGACGGCGCTCGCAGTGGAGCCATCGGCCACAATCAATCCAGCTCCATGAGCACGCAGGTCACCGGCCCGTGCAAGGTCACGTTTTACTGGGGTGTGTCCTCGGAGGAGGATTACGACTTCCTGCGCTTCTACGTCGATGACGTCGAGCAGGACGCCATCAGCGGCGAGCTGGGCTGGACGCGAAAGAGCTTCCTCATCGCCTCCGGCACCCACACGCTGCGCTGGACCTACAGCAAGGACGAGGCCACCGAAAGCGGGCTCGACTCCGGCTTCGTGGACAGCTTTGCCATCCATCACGACAACGACGGTGATGGCATCCATTCGGACATCGAAACGTGGTTTGGCACCAGCGACAGCAGCCCCACCAGCCAGCCCGCCTTTGCTCTGAATCGCGGAAGCTCCACCACGCTGCAATTTCCCACCGTTTCCGGCAATGACTACCGCGTCGAATACAGCGACGACCTCAAAAAGTGGACACCCGTCATCATCACCGCCACCGGCGCCAGCACCACGTGGACCGATTTGAACGCCGTGAACAAAACGAAGCGCTTTTATCGCGTGGTGATTCCGTGAGGAAGGTCAATCAGGTCACTTCTGTCACCTCAACTATACAACGGCGGATGCATGTCAAAGGCCGGGATCCGCGTGCACACCGGCCGTCCATGGCTGGTGGTGCCAAAGAAGGAGCCGCTGGCGGTGCTCTCGGTCTTCACGACGTGGTAGCTGTTGTAGCTGAAAGTCTCGCCCGGCGAGAGCTTGGGGAACTGGCCCACGACGCCATCGCCCTCCACGACCATCGTCTGGCCTTCCGTGTCGCGCACGATCCACTTGCGGCCAAAGATGCTCACCGTCTCCGGCGAGTCGTTGTGGATGGAAATGTGATACACGAACGGGTGCGGACGGTCCGGCGGAGCGGGCCGCGTGGGGTCATACGCCACGCTGTCCACGCGCACGGTGAGTCCGGGCAGGTCTTCGAAAGTCATGGCGCGGACTTTACCCTCGAAAGCGAAACTTGAAACCTGAAACCTGAAACCCTACACCTCTAATCATGCCTCCACCTCCCGTTCTCACCATCGCCGGCTCGGACTGCTCCGGAGGAGCGGGCATCCAGGCGGACATGAAATCCATCTCCGCGAATGGCGGTTACGCGCTCACGGCCCTCACCAGCGTCGTTTCGGAGACGCCGGGGCTTGTTTCGCAGATCCGGCTGCTCGATGCGGACTTCATCGTGGACCAGATTCGCGTGCTGTTTGGCGGTTTTCCGATTCAAGCGGCGAAAACAGGCATGGTGGGCGGTGCCGAGCAGATTCATGCCGTCGCCAAAGCCTGGCGTGAGCATGCCGGTGGCATCCCATTGGTCGTCGATCCCGTCATGGTGGCCACCAGCGGAGGTCGATTGTTGAAGGACGACGCGGTCGAGACGCTTTGCGCGGAGCTTTTGCCCCTCGCCACCCTCATCACGCCCAACATGGACGAGGCCGCCGTGCTCTGGGGCCGCGCCGTGACGTCTCGCGATGAAATGGCCGCCTGCGCCGCCGATCTCGCCGCCAAGTATCAAACCGCCGTGCTCGTCAAAGGCGGTCATCTCATCGGCGATGCCGCCGCGGATGTGCTCGTCTCGAAAGACGGCACTTCATGGCATGAAACCGCCCGCACACCCGGCGTCCACACCCACGGCACCGGCTGCACCTACTCCTCCGCCATCGCCACCGGCCTCGCCCGCGGCCTCGACCTCGTCAACGCCGTCGCCCACGCCAAAAACTACGTCAGCCGGGCCATCGCGCAGCATTTTGACTGGCCTGATGCCAAGGTTGCAGCATTGCATGCGTTGAATCACTTTCCTCAATGATGCTCCGCCCATTCATCGGCTCCCTTTTGCTCGCCCCCGTCGTCATGGCGGCGGAGACGAAGGCGCCGGACATCACGCAGAACGGCATTCAGACGGCCTTCCGCGTGCTGCAGAAGGAGTACATCCGCAGCGGAGACCTCACCTTCGATGAGCTAAACCGCGCCGCGCTGCATGGCCTGTTGGAACGGCTGCAATTCGGTGCCGAGCTGGTCTCGCGAACGGAGAATGCCAAGCTCGCGGACCCCGGCGGGGTGCAGGCGGACACGCTGCGCCCGGGCATCGCGCTGCTGCGGCCGAAGGCTTTCCGCAAAGAGGAGATCGCGGCGATGGAGCAGCACCTGGCGAAATTCGTGAAGGAAGGCGCGAAGCACCTCATCCTCGATTTGCGTGCTCCGGCTGCACCGGGTGACTTCGATGTCGCCGCGGCGATGCTGGGCCTGTTTGTGCCGGAAAACGAGGTGCTCTTCAAAACACGCCAGATGACCGAGTCGAACACCGAGGTGCTGCGCAGCGAACGCGAGCCTTTGTGGAAGACCTCGCTGCTCGTGCTGATCGACAACGATACCTGCAACGTCGGCGAGGCCATCGCGGCCGTGCTCCGCCAGCGAAAGCAAGCCCTCCTCATCGGCACACCCACTCGCGGTGCCGCGGTGCGTTACGAAACCATTCCCGTCGATACGAACTGGTCGCTGCGTTTTGCCCGTGCCGAGGTGCTGCTGCCGGATGACAGCTCCATCTTCCGCAAAGGTCTCGCACCAGATTTCCCCGTGGCCTTGGCCGAAAAGACCAAGCTGGCGTTTTTTGATCCCGAGAACAAAACGCGTCCTGCCTCGACCATCACCGACACGCCTCGCGTGCGCTTCAACGAGGCCGCACTCGTCGCGGGCAAGAATCCCGAACTCGATTCCTACATCCGCCGTTCCGCGGGCGAGCCGCTTCCCGAGGACCAGCAGAAGCCTCGCGACACCGTGCTGCAACGTGCCGTCGATTTCCTCATCACTAGCGACCACCTCCAGGCCGCCAAGATCAACTGGAGCCAGAAGCTCCCGCCGGAGCCGCCCGCTCCGAAAGCCGTTCCCGTGAACGAATGAGCACCCACTCTCCCCTTCCACCGCTGACCTTTGACATCCCCGACAAGGTCGAAACCCAGGTCACCATCCAGAAAGTGCTCTGCGATCGCACCTGCCACGCCACGCTGCCGAATGGAAAGGTCGTCGTCGCCTTCATCGATGCGAAAAAACCACGCTTTCCGCTCATCGAAGGCAGTGTCATGCCCGTCCGCATGGACGTGGCTGACTTCTCGCGGGCGGAGTTGATCGCACGATGAAGGAATCGAGCGCGGCGGGGTGTTTAAGGCAGGCTCATGCGCTCCATCGCTCTCCTTCTTCTCGCTCCCGTCGCTGCTTTTGCGCAGCTCAGTCCGAACGGTGCCACCGCGTCCTTCAAAGGCAGCCTGCCACCAAAACCCACGGCCGCGCTTTCCGCTGAGCAGGAAGGCGGTATCGAGACTCGCTTGAAGCAGCTCACGACCGACTTCGCCGCGGTGAAGAAGCACCCGCGGGCCGCAGACGCGGAAATTTTCCTCAAAGCCCTGCGCTATGCCCTCGAGTTCGACGAGTGGTATGACAAGAAGCCCGAGGACAGCCTCAAGAAGGCAAATGCCTTGCTCGATGAGGCCGCAAAGCGCATCGACGGCCTGAAAAACAACCAGACACCTTGGCTCGAGGGCAGCGGGCAAAAGGTGCTCGGCTTTTACTCGAAGCTCGATGACTCCGCGCAGCCCTACGGCGTCGAAATTCCCGAAGGTCTCGACTACAAGGCGAAGAAAACGCCGATGTGGATCTGGCTCCACGGCCGCGGTGATACCGCCACGGACCTGAACTTCGTTTACAGCCGTCTCATGGCCAAAAAGCCCGGCCAGTTCCAGCCTGCGGGCACCATCGTGATCCATCCCTTCGGACGTTACTGCAATGGCTGGAAGTCCGCCGGTGAGGTGGATGTGTTCGAATGCCGCGATGATGCCATGAAGCGCTTCAACATCGACTCGAACCGCGTCGCCATCGCTGGCTTCAGCATGGGCGGCGCGGGTGCGTGGCATCTCGGCGCTCATTTTCCCGACCAGTGGGCATGCGTGCATACCGGCGCCGGTTTCGCCGATGTGAAACGCTATCAGAAGCTCACGCCGGACAAATATCCCGCATGGTATGAGCAGAAGCTGTGGGGCTTTTACGATGTGCCGGACTATGCGCGGAATTTTCTCAACGTGCCGCTCATCAGCTACAGCGGCGAGCAGGACGCCCAACGCGACAGCGCTGAATACATGATGGAAGTGCTCGCGAAAGAAGGCCTCAAGCCGCCGCACCTCATCGGCCCCGGCATGGGCCACAAGTATCATCCGGAGACGATCATAGAAGTGCAGGCCTGGATCGAAAAAGCCGTCGCGAAGGGTCGCGAGCTCTTCCCAGATGAAGTTCACATCCAGACCAAAACACCGCTCTACGGCCGCGTGAAATGGGTGAACCTCCACGGGCTCGACGAAAGCTGGAAGGATGCCCGCATCGACGCGAAGGTGCTCGACGGCCAGACCATCGAGATCAAGACGAGCAATGTGTGCCGCATCGTGCTCTACCCGCCGCCGCAGGCTCGCAAGGGTGGCGGCAAGGTGAAGGTCATCGTCGATGGCACCGAGCTCAGCCTCATGGTCGGTCCCGAGCTGCCGCAGTTCGAGAATTTCCTCAGCGCCGGACCGCGCGTGCCGAACTCGCTTTGCCGTCTCATCAAAGAAAACGGTCAGTGGCGTGATTTTGGCAATGCCACGCCCTTCCAGCACGAAGGCCCGGAAGGTGGCAAGCCCACCTCGCACCCCGGTTTGATCGACACCGCGTTCATGAAGCGCTTCCTCGTCGTGCTGCCGGATGGCAAATCCTCATCCGCTGCGGTCGATGCCTGGGTGAAGACCGAATCCGAGCACTTCCTCACCCGCTGGCGTGGACTCATGCGCGGCGATGTGCGTGTCGTAAAGGCTTCGGAAGTGAAAGACATCTTCGCCGAAGGCAAAACGCAGGGCCTCATCCTCTGGGGCACGCCGGAGTCAAACTCGTGCATCAGGGCCGTGCTCGGCGGCCTGCCTCTCCATTGGGATGCGAAAAAGGTCGGTATGAAGTCGAAGGACAGCTTCGACGCGGCCACACATGTACCCGTTTTGACCTATCCAGCGCTGAAATCGGCCGGATTCGAGGTCGTCATCAATTCCGGCCTCACTTTCCGCGAGGCGCATGACCGCACGAATTCGCTCCAGAACCCGAAACTGCCCGATTGGGCCATTTTGGACATCACGCAGGCTCCCAATGCCGAATCAGCAGGCAAAGTCGTCGCGGCGGACTTCTTTGATGATCGCTGGCTTGTGAAAAAGTGAACAAGTCCTGCGTTGCGACGCGACGATTGAGGATTTTCCAAGCGGTTGGTTGCACTCGCCGGGGCACTTGCCAAGGGTGGGTGCTCCCCTTCCACAATGAGCGACCCGATTCGGCATGAGTGCGGCATTGCCGTCGTGCGGCTTAAAAAGCCGCTCGGCTACTATCACACGAAATATGGCAACGCCCTCTACGGCTTCGACGCCCTGCAGGCGCTGATGCAAAAGGTGCGCAACCGAGGCCAGGACGGCTTTGGCTTCGGCTGCTGCAAGCTCGACATGCCCGCCGGGCTTCCCTACATGTTCCGCGAGCGCAGCACGGAGAGCGTCGAGCGCATCGGCCAGGTCTTCGAGGGCCTGCGCAAGGACATGAAGCGCATCGCCCGCCGCATCAATGACCAGCGGAAAGAGGAGCGGCATCAGGAAGGCCGGGAGTACATCGCCTTCGAAGACGATCCCGCGGCCATCAAACGCGAGTTCGAGATGGCCGGCGAGATCTACGTCGGCCACCTGCGCTACGGCACCTGCGGTGATTTCGGCAAAGGAGCCCTGCATCCCTACGTGCGCCGCACCACCTGGCCCACCCGCACGCTCATGGTGATGGGCAATTTCAACCTCACCAACACCAACGAGCTCAACCAGATCATGATGAAGCGGGGCCAGCACCCCGTCTTTGGCACCGACACGCAGAGCGTGCTCGAGGAGATCGGCTTCCAGCTCGATGAGGCCCACACCCACCTCTACCACACCATCCGTGATGCCGGTGTGCAGGGCGAGCAGATCCCCGCGCAGATCAGCCAGCAGCTCGATGTGCATCAAGTCATCGAACGCTCCGCCGAAAAATGGGACGGCGGCTACGCCATCGTCGGCGTCATCGGCAATGGCGACCTCTTCGCCATGCGCGATCCGAACGGCATCCGTCCCTGCTTCTACTACGAGAACGACGAGATGCTCGTCATGGCCTCCGAACGCGTCGCCCTCATGTCCGTCTTCGGATTGGAGGAAAATCAGATCCACGAACTGCCGCCCGCCCATGTCATGGTCGTCAAAGCGGACGGCCAGGTCTCGCTGAAGCCCTACCGCCCCATCGGCGAGCACAAGCCCTGCTCCTTCGAGTGCATCTACTTCTCCCGCGGCAATGACAGCGCCATCTACCGGCAGCGCAAAGCCCTCGGCGAGGAGCTGGTGCCGCAGGTCGTGAAGGCCATCGACAACGACTTCGAGCACACGGTGCTCAGCTTCATCCCGAACACCGCCGAGACCGCCTACTTCGGCTTCCTCGACGGCCTGCGAAAGGCCCGCCGCTCCGTCGTGAAGGATGCGCTGCTCGAAATGCTCAAGGACGGCCATTTCGATGCCGAGGACGAAAAACGCCTCGATGACCTCGTCCTGCGAAACTGGCCCCGCGCCGAGAAAATCGCCCTCAAGGACATCAAGATGCGCACCTTCATCGCGCAGGAGTCCGGCCGTGATGCCCTCGTCTCCGGCAGCTACGACATCACCTACGGCGTCGTCACCCCGCAGGATAATCTTGTCGTCATCGATGACTCCATCGTCCGCGGCACCACCTTGAAGAAGAGCCTGCTGCGCATCCTCGCCCGCACGAATCCGAAGCGCATCATCGTCTGCTCCACTGCCCCGCAGATCCGCTACCCCGATTGCTATGGCATCGACATGGCGGAGCTCGGCAAATTCATTGCCTTCCAGGCCGCCACCGCCCTCCTCCGCGAGCGTGGCATGGCCCACGTCATCCGCGAGACCTACCTCGCCTGCAAAGCCGAGCTCAAAAAGCCCAAGGAAGAGATGCGCAATGCCGTGAAGGCCATCTACGCCCCCTTCACCGATGAGGAGATCTCCGCCAAGATCGCTCAAATGATCGCCCCCGAGGAGACCCCCTGGCATGGCGAAGTGAAGGTCATCTACCAGACCATCCCCGGTCTCCACAACGCCCTCGGTGCCGAATACGGCGACTGGTATTTCAGCGGCGACTACCCCACCCCCGGCGGCTACGCCGTCGTGAACAACAGCTTCATCCTCTACTACGAAAACAAAGGCGGCCGCGCCCACGAGGCGCTGCTGTAACCACCATCGGCGTCACAGGGCGCCGATGTGAGCGATGAGCCACTTCCCTTTCACGAGGACCATCTGCGCCTTGATGGTTTGATCCCATCCCTCTTGGCGTGGTGCATAGGTGATCGCGGCTTTTTCGCCCTCCACCTTCACTTTGGCGACCTTGAAGCCTTTGTCGGGAAAGTCCTGCGCATTGAGGATCGGATCAGCGTCCACGGTTTCCTGGTTCATGTATTTCGCGTGCGCCTTCTTCAGCTCTGCGGTCAGGTGGGGCGAGTCTTGGATGAGCTTTTTCGGATCCGTGGAGTCATCGCCATTCAGATACTTGAAGTAGCTGTCCATGAACGCCTGCGCCACCTCGTCAGGCGTGCCTTTGGCATCGGCAGCAAAGGCAAACGTGGCAAAGAGAAGACCCAGCGTGGCAAACAAGAGATGTTTCATGGCCGCCGGGGTATCCGAAATGGCCAGTTTTGTCCATCCTGATTTCCACGCGTCGCAAGACATCTGGCAGCCATGAACTTTCAGCACCTTGATGCTTGCGCTTTGGCATTCCACGAATCATACCGGTGGTCGGTTAGGTAATAATATTCAGCCACTTATGAAATCCACGTTGTTATTGATCGCCGCCTTCTGTCTGTCACTCCCCAGCTGCGTGCAGCAGGTGAAGTCCACCAAAGCCCCGGGTGCGAACCTGTCGAACCTGAAGACCTTTTACGTTGAGAAATACGCCCCGGACACCCGAGGCATCGACGGCGTCATCGCCGGACAATTGCAGGCCAAGGGCTTCAACGCCACCCACGGGGCCAGCAAGAAGGCTCCCGCCAATGCGGACGCGCATCTGACCTATGTGGACCGCTGGATGTGGGACATCACCATGTATCTGTTGAAGCTGGACATCCAGATCACGGATGCAAAGACCGGGGCCATTCTGGCGAAAGGTGAATCCGTGCGCACTTCACTCGCCCGTAAGTCGCCCGAATTCATGGCCCGCGAAATCCTCGATGACATCTTCAAGACCAAGTAACCTGATTTTACTCATTCCATGAAAACGATTCTTCTGACCCGGCTTGCTCTCTCCATCGCAGCCGCTGCCACCTTGGCAAGTTGCGCAGCACCTACTTCCTCTTCGGAGATGGCCGCGACATCCATTCAGGTTTCGGGCAAAACGTCCGAAAAGGTAACTGTGTTCGTGTCTGGAGGAGAACCAGGCCCCCTCAAGATCTCCGACGAAAGCTTCGCCGAAGCTCTTCGCACTTCGATCCAGTCTTCCCGAGTGTTTGGCGGTATCTCGGATCAGGGTCCGTATCGCCTTGAGGCCTTCATTGGCACTCTGTCCCAGCCGATGATGGGGCTCAGCATGACGGTGGATATGAAGGTGAGCTACACGCTCCGCAAAGGAGGCAGCACCGTCTGGCAGCGCACGATCGACAGCAGCCACACATCGACTCCCGGCGAGGCTTTTGTGGGTGTGAAGCGGCTGCGCATGGCCACCGAGGGTGCAGCCCGCGAAAACATTCGCCAGGCGCTGCAAGCGCTGAGCGGTCAGGCCTTCTGACCTGCGTTTAAGGCCGCACTGGCGGAAGCACCGGCACCACATTCAGCGGAATCGGCACGGTCGTCGTTGAAGACGGCGGGCCGATCTGGCGTGTGATCTCAACTGCAGGAGTCGTGTCTTCCAGCACGGGTTGGGCACGCGGTGCCCAGCGGAGGAAAAGATCGAAAGCGGACTGGTGACCGCGCTGAGAGAGCTGCCAGGCCTCGTCGATGCGGTGCGCCACATCATAGGCACCCGGTTCCACCTGGCTGTCGGCATCGAGTGTGCGATCACGAAGGGTGATGCGGTAGAGATCGGATGCTTTGTCACCGTGATCACCGGCCACGATGAAAGCCAGGTAGCCGATGCCCACCTGCTTCAGCACGGGATCGGTCTCCAGCAGCGCCGCAAACTCGCACATCATCTCCTCGCGATCGCTTTCCGAAGCCTCCGCCCAAGTGCGATACATCGACGTGAGGAAGGCCGCGGCGGCCTTGATCGAGTCATGCTCCCGGTCACCGGCACCCAGCAGCACATGCTCGAGCGATTTGCCCTGCCGCTGAAACTCACCGAGCGCCGTCTGCTCCGGATCGATCAGCCGGATCTCGCCGAGTGCGCTCAGATACTGGTCAAACTTGCTGCGCAGCAGGGAGGCGAGGATGAGCTCACCTTCCTTCGGCTCCAGATGCAGATGGCGGGCCAGCACCTCAAACAGCGCCGCGGTGCCTTTCTCAGTCAGCGCCGCGGTGAGTTCAAAGGCCGCCACACCATCGTTCTTCTCCGCCGTGCTCAACGAATGCAGAATCTGCGGCGCGACGGTGTCAAACATCACCGGCCCCAGCTTGATCGCGAACTCCGCCATGATGCGCCTGGCCTCCTTCGCATCGACGTGGTTCACCGAGATGCGATGCTCGCGCCCGATCTCCGTGATGCCGTCCTTTGTCGTGCTCGTCGGGTCGGTGGAAACGCTGCGCACCAGCGATCGCTCCAGCACCTCGCCCTCGCCAGCAAAGCCCATCAACCACCGCGAGCCATGACCGCTTTGCGACTCCGCCTGAGCTGCAAACAGCGCCCCCAGCTTGTCATCGTGGATGGTGTATTTGATGAAGCGGCGCAGCACATGGGCATCCACCTTCACCGCCAGCGGCAGATTCGCGCCCACGCTGCGGCTGAACGAGCTGCCCGCATGC
>CALMTT010000358.1 GCA_937872615.1 uncultured Verrucomicrobiaceae bacterium
CTGGCGGGCGTTCGACATGGGATGTTCTTCGGTGAGGAGCTTGGCGAGGGCTTTCACGTCGGTCCGCGCCTGTTCCACCCTGACCCCCTTCTTCATGCGCCCGACCACGTAGATGCCGGGATGGTTGCCGCGCTGGTTCTCTCCTCCGATCTTGTCTTCGAGGAAGAGAAGCGGGGTGAAGGCGTCGGTGGTCTTCCATGAGGTGTGGAACGAGCCCGGCATCACCCCGATCACGTTGAAGCTCTCGCCGCTCAGGGTCAGGGTCTTGCCAGAGGCCACATCAATGCCGCTGCTGTTGGCCTGCAGAATGAGCTGGCGGGCCGTGGTGACGTTTTCAGAGACGGAAAGTGTGCCGCCATTCAGGCGCACGCTGGTGCCAGCTCCCATCGCCGCGTCAGAATTGACGCGGACAATGCCCTGATTGATCTGCAGGCCGGTGGTGGCGCTGGTCGCGAAGGTATTGGCACCGTTCAGGATCAGCATGCCCGGACCGGTTTTGATCAGGCTGACTCCCGCGCCACCGCTGGCACTCAGGATTCCGCTGAAGGTCACCGGTTGGTACATGTTTTGAACGGCGAAGGTGCGGTTGCGAAGGGCAGCGTCACTGTTGATATCCAGCGCACGAGTAAAGGTGAGCGCCTCATGACCACCAAAGCTGACGCTGGTGTTTGCCGCGGTGCTCAAGGCCGCCAATGCATTGGCGATGGTAACCGGCCCACCCACAGCCTCAAAGATCGCGCCGCGGTTGGACTCACCGCCAGCGATGGTGATGGTGCCGGTGCCCAGCGGTCCACTAAGAACGGCCGTCGGGTTATCCGCAGGACCCGAGTAGTAGCTGCTGCCCCCGAGACGGACACGAGCCGAGTTGATCGTGGTGCCACCAGAGTAGGTGTTCACGCCATAGCCGTTCGCGCTGGCTGCCATGTAAACGGTGCCGCCGATGGCCGGGGCAACCGCCGCCGTTCCGATCGACACAGCACCCGCGCCGCTGATCGGGCCATTGAACTGCATCGAACCGCCTCGGAAGGCAGCCACATCTGCCGCAGCGGCACCAATGGTGACCGTCTGGCCGCTGGCCACGGAAACACCGCCGTTCACGATCACGTTTTGGGGAACCACGGTATCGAAGGTTCCCGTTGTGTTGACGATGACATCACGACCAATGGTCGAGCGTCCGGCGACGCGGAGAGAACCACCGGACATGATCAACGGCGAATCGCTATTGCCAAGCGGGCCGTCCTGGTTGGGGAGCACATCACCACCGAAGAACAAGCTGCCCGCGCTCACCTGGGTGAATCCGCGGTAGGTGTTCGTGCCCGTCAGGATCACATTGCCAGCGCCGAGTTTGATCAGGTTGCTGCCATCCGCACCGGAGACAACACCGCGAACTGCCGTGGTGCCCGTGTTGACGTTCCAGTTCCGAGTCGCCCCGGCACCCACCACATCACTCATCGCCACGTTGCCGCGAAAGACCACATCACCACCGGAAGTCGCGTTGTAGTCACCCTGCAAAACGACCTGGTTGTTCAAAGTGATGGAGGTGGTGGTAATGAAGTTGTTGTTGCCGAAATCATAGCGGACGTTGCCGCCATTGATGATCAGGCGGCCATTGCCAAGGGCGAAGTTGTTTCCAACAGCCAGCGTCGTGTTGGTGTTGACCCGCACATCGCCGACGAGGCCCGGGTTTGCAGTGGCCATGGTCACAAAACCAGAGTTGCCGTTAACAAACGACGGGGAGTTCCAGGCGAAATCACCAGTCTGGGCACCAATTTCGATCCGCACCTGATTGGCGGTGCCGCCGGTAAAGATATTGGAGAACAGCGTGGTGCGACCACCGCTGACCAACACAGAGCCGTAGTTCACCCCGCTCTGATTGCCGCCGCCACCGAGGAGGTACTTGCCGTTGGCCGAAGCACCGAGCGTGCCGTTGAAGTAAAAGGCCTCTGCCTGCTGGGAGTTGCCGATCCACCAGTTGCCATTGCCGACGGTGGCCGGAGTAAGCGCCTGGCTGTAGTATCCGTAGTCCAGAGAAAGAACGCCATCGAAGGGCCCAGTGGACTCCACCTTGATCTGGCCCGCCGTCGGGGTGCCGGTGGTAATGATGGCAGGGAGGGCGCTGTTGTGCGCCAGACCAATGCCGCCGAGGCCGTAGCCGTCCGAGCGGAGATAGACCGCATTGCTGGCAATGTTCGCGTTGTCCGCGATGCGCAGGAGACCGCCAGGTTGGACCTGGATGTCACCCGTGCTGAAAGGAGTGCCAGTGCCACGGAATGCGGAAGCAACTGTGCTCACCGCTGTGGCATTCGTGGTGCCCCAGACGATTGTACCACCAGCGTAATCGTTTGTTCCGTTGAGGAATGTGATGGCCCCGTTGCCAAACTTCTCGACAGCGCCTGTGCCTGTCACCTTTCCTTCAAAAGTGGACTGTGAAAAGCCGTTGAAGGTGCCGTTGATCTTTGCCTCAGGCGCCAAGGTGGTGGTTCCGCGCACCCAGACGCCGCTTTGGAGAGCCAGTTGGATCACTCCGTTGCTGTTCATTGCCGCTGAACCGGAAGCATTGGCAACCGTCAAATCGGCGATGCGGACATACTGAGCCTGGCCATTGTTGCCGAGGGTGGCACTACCACGGACGAAAACATTGCTGTTAAACAAGGCCTGTGCACGAACGCTGGAGGCGATTTCAGATGCCGTGCCCGCCGCGTTGGCGATAAAGGGCTCGAGGGCAAGAGCACCGGCGTTAAGAATGACATCCTGACCGTTGAACACCTGGCCGACGGACGTGCCCGAACCGGAGAACGGAACACGGGCAAACAGTGTGCCTTCGTTGATGACCACCGAATTCCCGATGCCGGGGTTGATGCTGAGCAAGGTCAACTGGTTGGGCCCAAACTTCGTGAGGCCTTGGGCAGCATTGATCTGGGCGTAAACGGTAGATGTGCCGGTGCCATTGAAGATGAGGGCCTCACCCGCGCCACCTGCTCCAAAGTTGAGCGTCATGGCGGGGACAGCACCCGAAACCAAGGGGTTGATGGTGCCGCCAGTCAGGATCAGACCACCGCTGCCCAAGGTGATGCTGTTATTGCCGCCCGAGGGGCTGATGTTCTGATTCGAACGCAGTGCCCACAAGGTGGGGTTGGCATTCAGCGTCTTTGCCGCCGTTGTCAGATCGGCGATGTCATTGCTGCCAATACCCGTGCCGAAGGTGGCTCCAGTGACGATCTGATTGTAAGCAAGCTGTCCCGCGCCAGGCGCAGCAGAGAGGAGCGGCTGGAAGCCGGTCCCCGCAGTGCTGGTCGGATCATAGCCGACGAAGCTGTTCGTCGTGCGGTCAATGATCCAAGGAGCCACAATGCCGCCGTTGACGACGCCAGAGCCGTTATTGGTGGTGCCGGAGCGGCTGATGGCGGCTCCAGCAATGGTGCCAGTGGTGATGCGCTCGAAGGAGAGAGGGGTGGTGACATTGTTACCAAGGAAGCCGTTGTTGTAAGCCAAGGTGAGCACACCACGGTCAGCACGAGAGATGTCACTCACGGCCAGAATGGCGGCCGAAGCAGTGGAGTTGCGGAAGACCTGCAACTGACCGCCTTTGCGGGCTGTGACGGCTCCGATGGTCTCGGTGGACGTCAGGTTGGGCGCGCCTTGGTAGATGAAAATACCACCATTGAGATCCACAGGCACCGCGTCCCCCCAACGTCCTTGGTCACCCGCACCGACAAACTGGAACGCATTCGTGCCTTCCCCGTCATGCAGACGGATCACGCCACCAGGACGAAG
>CALMTT010000359.1 GCA_937872615.1 uncultured Verrucomicrobiaceae bacterium
CCACAGCGATCTGCATGTGATGAAGGGCGATCTCTCGATGCCGATGCCGATCATTCTCGGCCACGAGGGCAGCGGGGTGATCGAAGCGGTGGGCGAAGGTGTGACGAGCGTGCAGCCGGGTGATCCGGTGATCCTCGTGTGGCGTGGCTCCTGCGGTCGCTGCGAATACTGCGCGAACGGTCGCCCGGCGTTGTGCGACATGGGCACGCAGATGCGCTTCACGGGCACGATGCCGGATGGAACGACGCGTTTCCGCAATGCCGCAGGCGAGAGCATCCGCCACTACGCGGGTGTTTCCGCCTTCTCGACGGTCTCGACGATGCCGGAGGCCAGCGTGGTGAAGATTCCCGCCGACATCAGCTTTGAAAAAGCGGCGCTCATCGGCTGCGGTGTGATCACGGGCGTGGGGGCGGTGGTGTATGCGGCGCAGGTGCGACCTGGCAGCACGGTGGCCGTGGTCGGCTGCGGCGGCATCGGGCTCAATATTGTGCAGGGCGCGAAGCTCGCAGGAGCACGACAAATCATCGCTGTGGACAAATTTCCGCGCAAAGAGGCTGATGCGCGGCTTTTCGGTGCCACCGACTACGTCGATGTGAACACGACCGATCCGGTCGAAGGCATCAAGGCGCTCACCGGAGGCAAAGGAGCCGATTTTTGCTTCGAAGCCTACGGCAGCGGCAAAACCACCGAGCAGGCCTACGATGCCACGAAGAAGGGCGGGATGTGCGTCATCGTGGGCATCACCAGCGCCGCGGACAAGGCGGCGATCAATATCAACCAACTCGTCTATGCCGAGAAGACCCTGCGCGGCAGCATTTACGGGACTACGAGGCCTCGCACCGATCTTTTGACGCTCATCGACATGCATCGCGCAGGCCAGTTGAAGCTCGACGAGCTCGTCACGGCTCGTTATCGGCTTTCCGGCATCAACGAGGCCTACGATGCGCTGCAACGCGGCGAGGTGGCGCGGAGCCTGATCGTGTTTGAGTGAGCTTTCGAGCATGGTTGAGAGCCCAACAGCATCGGACAACAAGCAGCCGTGGTGGTGCGCGACCTGGTTCAGGTGCCTGCTGGTCATCGCAGCACTCAGTGTGTTGTATGTGCCTGCTTTGCAGAGCGGCTTCACGTGGGATGATGATGCGCATTTGACGCAGAATCCCTGCATCATCGGCCCGCAGAGCATCGTGGACATCTGGACGACGCGAGAGGCGCGAATCTGCCCGCTCGTGCTGAGCTGCTTCTGGTTGCAGCATCAGATGTGGGGGCTTTCGCCGCTGCCTTATCATCTGGTGAATGTGTTGATGCATGCCGGCGCGGCTTTGTTGCTCTGGCGTGTCCTGCTGGCACTGCGCGTGCCGGGTGCCTGGCTCGGTGCGCTGCTGTGGGCGCTTCATCCCGTGCAGGTGGAGACCGTGGCGTGGGTGACAGAGCTCAAGAACACGCAATCAGGCCTGTTTTTCCTCGCCTCGATTCTTTTCTATCTTCGTCTGCTCCGCGGCGAAGGCAGCAACAGGACGAATTACGCGCTCTCGATGGTTTTTGGCCTTCTCGGCATGGCGAGCAAAACGTCCGTCGTGGTGCTTCCGGCCGTGTTGGGGCTTTGCGCATGGTATGTCGAGAGTCGTGTGAGCCGTCAGAGGCTTGTGCAGTTGATTCCGTTTGTCTTGATGACTCTCGCTGCCTCGGCGCTGGCGCTTTGGACGCAGGATCTGGAAGGCGCGAATGATCCACAGTGGCAGCGCAGCCTCCCGCAACGTGTGGTAACAGCCGGTGCGGTCGTATGGTTTTACCTCGGCAAGCTGGCCTGGCCGCATCCGCTGGTGTTTGTGTATCCAAAGTGGGTGGTGGACGCCACCAGCGTGCTCTGGTGGCTGCCGGTGATGGGTTTGCTTGCCATGATCGTCTTCTCCAAGCGCTGGCGTGGTGTGTGGCTGGCGCTGCTTTACTTCATCATCGCACTCGGGCCTGTGCTGGGGCTGCTGGATCATTACTTCCTGCGCTACTCGTTTGTAGGCGACCACTTTCAATACCTCGCGAGCATTGGTCCGCTGGCTTTGCTGGGTGCGCTGATGTGCAAACTGCCTCGCTGGGCACCTGCGATGGTTTTGGCAGCCTTCAGCGTCATCACCTGGCATCAACAACGTCTCTACCGCGACCCGGAGGTGCTGTGGACGCAGACGCTGGAGCATCACCCGACCTGCTGGCTGGCCTGCAACAACCTCGGCATCCTGCGCTACAAAGAAGGCGACGAAGAGGAGGCTGTGAAACTCTGGGAAAAGGCCCTCGAAAGCGATCCGCGCAGCGCCCGCACACTGAACAATCTCGGCTATGTGCATCAGCAGCACGGGCGTGCGCGGGAGGCGCTCGCCCTGTATGAGAGGGCCATCGAGAATGATTCCGCGTTTGGCGGGGCTCGTTACAACTATGGAACCGTCCTACTGGCGCTGGGCCGCATCACTGAAGGTCTCATGCAACTCGAAAAGGCCGCGGAGATCACGCCGCGTGATCCGAATGTGCAGCTCAACCTCGCCAATGCCCGCCTCTTTTCCGGAGACGCGTCAGGAGCCATGCGTGCACTGGAGCGAACGATCCAGCTTTCGCCCGGAGAGGTGGCTCCGCTGAACAACCTCGCCTGGCTGCTTTCGACGCTGCCGGATGCCTCGCTCCGCGATGGCAGGCGGGCCGTGGCTTTGATGACGAAGGCTCTGGAACTGACCTCGCCTCCAGCCTTGCAGACGCTGCGCACAATGGCCGCAGCCCATGCGGAGGCAGGCGATTTCAACGCGGCGATCAAAACGGCCACCAGCGGCCTGGAGGAGGCCCGTCGCCAAGGCAACGCAGCTATCGCGAACGCACTGCAAAGCGAACTTGCCGCCTACCGGCAAGACACCCCAGTGAGATTCAGCCAGACGAAGTGATCAGCTCACGAAATGCACCTGCGGGAAGGGCACGACGAATTGGCCGCCGCGGGCGAGGAACTCCTTCTCACGCACCTTGAACTCCGGCATGAAGTGCCAGGGCAGGACGAGGTAGTAGTCCGGCTTGGCGGCGCGGGATTCTTCTTCGGAGATGATCTTCACGCGGCTGCCGATGGTGAAGCTGCCCCACTTGCGCGGGTTGCGGTCGGCGATGGCGGGCAGGATGTCACCGTTGATGCCGCAGTATTGCAGCGTGGTGTTGCCCTTTGTCGAGGCACCGTAGCCGTGAACGAGCTTGCCCTCGGCTTTGGCTTTCTTCAGGAAGGCCTGGAGGTCGTTTTTGATGCGGCGGATGTTCGAGCGAAACTCGGCGTAAGGCGTGTCGGTGTCGAGAGCGAGCTCGAACTCGCTCACGCGAAGTTCCTGCACGCGTGTCGCGGCCTCGCGAGAGGGTTTAACACGTCCGGTGTGGGCCACGCAAAGGCGGAAGCTGCCGCCGTTCACGTCATTGAGATGCACATCGACGACTTCGAGACCGCATTCGCCAAACAAACGCTCCAGCACGGCGAGCGAGTAGTATTCCAAATGCTCGTGGCAGATGGTGTCAAAGCTGTTCACGGCCAGCATGGAGGGCAGGTAGCTCTGCTCGAGGATCCAGATGCCGTCGTCCGCCAGCACGCTGGCAATGTCTTGCACGAAGGCGCGGGGATTCTCGAGGTCGTAGAACATCGAGATGCTGGTCACGACACGGGCTTTTTCCTGCGGATGCACGCGGCGGAAGGCGTCGGCGGAGAAGAAGTCGTTCACGACCTCAAAACCACGCTCGCGGGCTTTGAGCGCCACATCCGAAGGATCGATGCCGATGTGACGAAGGCCCTGCGTCTTGTAGCTGGCCAGAAGCGTTCCGTCATTGCAGCCAATGTCGAGCACCAAGTCACCCGCGTTAAGCTTCACGGTGTCCTCAGCGAGGGCGGAGATGCCGGCAAGATTGTCCCGCATGGACTGGTTGATGCCTGATTCGTAGTAGTAGCGGTGGTAGAGCACCTTGGGCGGCACGCTGTGGCGCATTTGCACGAGGCCGCAGGCGTTTTCATCGAGCGCGGGATCGCAACGAACGAGATCGAGCGGGATCTGGCGCTTGATGGTGCCGCTGCCATCCTCGCTGACGATGAGGCCGCCGATGTATTGCTCACCGAGGGCGATGACATCGGTGAAACTGCGGCAGCCGCAGATGCGGCAGGTGGTGCGGGTGGTCAGGAGCGGTCGGTAAGCAAGGGCGGCCATGGGCTGAAATGGCATCCGCTGCATGCCTTGTCCAGCCGGGAGTTTTTCCAGCAGCTGATGATAAAGGCTGGCGGATCTCAAAGAGCCTGTTTTTGCCTGCCGAGCCCGAGGAGCATTCCCATGCCTCCAGCGACGAAGAGCAGAGGAAACCAGATGGAATACAACGCGGCACGAGTGCCTGGAAGGAGAACGGATTCGGCATGATCCGCCGGATTGACGTAGCAGGTGCGTTCGGAGCCGGGCGGAAACTGCTGCTGCACGGCCAGCGCCACGTCGCGATGCGCCGTGGGCGCAGCCTCGACGTGCCGGATGCGTGTGGAGACATGAGTCACGCCATCGATTTGATAGCGATAACGTATCTCCACGCGATGAGCGAGTGCGGAGGCCGGCGTGGGACGCTGGCTCACAAGGCGCGAGGACTCGATCTGGCATGAAACGGCGGGCCACGAACGGCTCACGGAAGTCTTTTGATACGAAAGCCACAATCTCCAGGCAAAGAACGATCCCGCGATGATGAGCACCACGCCCATCCCCGCGAGCCACAGTCGTCCGGCTTGTTGTTTATCCATCATTCGCGTGTGTATACGGCGGCCATCGGGAGGCGGAGTAGCGATTCTTTGACTAGCTGCCGTGAGTGCTCCATACAAGGAAACACATTCTTCGCAATTCTCCGCAACCCATCGCATGTCCGAATCCCCCGCAGTGAACATCCGCCCGCCGCGCTGGCTCGTGAAGCCCGCCGCAGAAGGCGCGGCAGAGCTGGCGGCGGAGACAGGACTGCCTCCGCTGCTGACACATCTGCTGGCACAGCGTGGCATCAACACCGCGGAGAAGGCCCGTGACTTCCTAGTGCCCAAACTGGCGACGCTGGGTGATCCACGTCTGCTGCCGGAGATGCCTGCAGCGGTGGACCGCATTCTCCGTGCGGTGGATGAAAAGCAGCACGTGGTGCTCTACGGCGATTACGATGTGGATGGCGTGACCTCAATGGCGCTGCTGCACCTGGTTTTGAAGGCCTACGGCCTCGACACGAAGCTGTTCCTCCCTTCGCGCATGGAGGAGGGCTATGGTTTGAGCCATGACGGCCTCGCCAAGTGCTTCGAGACGCACGGCAAGCCTGATCTGCTCATCGCGCTGGATTGTGCCACGACCTCGCTGAACGAGGCGGCGTGGCTTGCTGAGCAAGGTGTGGATTGTGTGATCGTTGATCACCATGAACTCTCACCACTCGGTCGCCCGAAATGCCTCGCGTTGGTGAATCCGAAGCTCACGGATGACTGGCATTATTTCTGCACTGCTGGCCTTGTGTTCAAGCTGGCTCATGCGCTGCTCAAAACACGCCCTGCACCGAATTTTGACCTGAAGGAGACGCTCGATCTCGTGGCGCTCGGCACCGTGGCGGACCTCGTGCCGCTGGTGAGCGAAAACCGCCTGCTGGTGCGCCGGGGGCTGGAAGCACTCGCGCAGACAGAACGCCTCGGCCTGCGTGCACTGAAGCAGCTCGCTGGCGTGGACGGCTTGGTGCAGACCCATCATGTCAGCTTTCGTCTGGGGCCGCGTTTGAATGCCGCCGGCCGCCTCGACACGGCCGCCACGGCGCTGGAACTGCTCCTAGCCAGTGAGATGGAGACCGCCGCAGAGCTGGCTAACCTGCTCGAAGCGCATAACAAGGACCGCCAGAACGTCGAACAAGCCGTTCATGCCGAGGCGGAGGCGATGCTGGCCACCTTGGGCGACCTTGAACAGCTCTCAGCCATCGTCCTCGGTTCGCGAAACTGGCATCCCGGCGTGATTGGCATCGTGGCATCACGCATTTCCCGCCTTTGTCATCGCCCGACAATTCTCGTGTCCTTTGATGAGAATGGCGTGGGCAAGGGCAGCGGCCGCAGCATCCCTGGTTTCTCACTCGTGGAGGCCATCGACATCTGCCGCGACCATCTTCTCGGCGGCGGTGGTCACGCCATGGCGGCAGGGATCTCCGTGCAGGAGGCAAAGCTCGACTCGTTCCGCGAGGCTTTCGCGGCCGCGGCACGTCAGGCGTTGAGCGATGAGGCCATGACGCCTCTTTTGGAGCTCGATGTCGAGGTGAAGCTGAAGGATCTCACTTTATCGTTTTTGGAGAACTACAAGCTGATGGAGCCTTTTGGGCAAAAGAACCCGGAACCGCTCTTTTTCTGCCGCCGTGTGATGCCAAAGCTCCCCGGCCGCAGCATCAAAGGCAAGCACCTCCGCCTCATGCTGACGCAGGATGGTGCCGGAATGGACAGCGTGTGGTTCAATGCCCCGATCGGCAAGCTGCCCCCGGCGCCGTGGGATGTGGCCATGCGCCTCCAGCGCAGCTTTTTCCGGGGTCAGGAGCAGTGGCAGATCACTCTCGAAGGGGTTCGGACCTCCGCTTAGAGCGATTTGGCCGTCCGAACACGGTCATTGCAGCACATCGAGACGAGCGTCTAGGCGCCCAACTTTTTGGGGCCTAAAACCATGGCTTTTTTTGAAAAAAGCCAACAAGCGTCAGCGCGAGCCGTTGAAAATTATCATAATTTATGTATATTTTGAAAAGTTTACCCGCTTTTCCAACCTCGACACCATGTCCCTTTACCACGCTCAGCAGGCTCCTTTCGCGCACTCGCCGCATGATCTCGCCGCGCAGTTGCAGGGACTGGTTCGTGAACTGCAGGAGACCCGTGAAGCCGTCGTCGGACAAATCGACAGCCAGATCGCCAAGGCGGTCAGTTTATTGAGCCACATCCAGGTGCCGCAGCATGCTCCCTCTCCTCACGATGCCTGTCACATGCTGCACCAGCCACCCAAACTCACCAGCATTGTAATGAGCGCCCCGCCTTCTGATGGCATCGACCCCAATCTCGAGCAGGCAACCCTGGCCGAACTGAATGAGGCCCTGTCACTGGCATTTAAAGAGATCGCCGGACGTGGCGGCATGCTGCGCCCGGGCGAGTGAAACCCCGCACAAGGGATCAAGCCCGCTTATGGGCGGGTGTTGGGAAAAACATCGCCACGCTGAAAGTCACCAAGGTGCCAAAAAGAATGCGCCAAGGGAATTCGATCACGGGCACCCAGGCCGGACGCGTGAGCCCGGAGCCCAGCCCCAGGGTCTTGGAGAGATCAATGTCCAGACCGCTGAGATAGCCTACCACGATGAATCCGGCAGCCATTGCGACCGCATTGCCAAAGTCATTACCGCGAGTTTTGGTGAAGAGCCCCACCATGAAGACGCCCAGCAGGGAACCATAGGTGTAGCCAAAAATGCCGAGGATGATCGGGATGATGCGCAAAGTGGGGTTGTGCGCCTTGACCCATGCTGTGCCGAGGGCCACGGAGATCAGCAGCAGGGCAAAGAGCACCGTGCCAAAACGCAGCACACGGACCTTTCCAGCATCGCTCGCAGGTTCACCGAACCAGCGAAAATGGAAGTCACGCACATAGCTGGTCGCCAAGGAGTTCAGCGCTGTGCTGAGCGATCCCATGGCCGTGGCCAGCACGCCTGCGACAACAAGGCCGCGCAGCCCCACGGGCATCGAGGTCAGGATGAAAAATGGGAACACCTGGCTGCTATCGGCTGCTCCTTTGGCATTCTTTGGCAAGGCAAACTCCGGATGCTGCTGGTAGAACACGAAGAGCAGGATGCCGATGCTCAGCACCATGAAATTCACCGGGATGTCCGCCACACCGGAGAGGATCGTGGCACGGGCGCTCTGGCTCTTGTTCTTGGCCGTCAGCATGCGCTGCACCATGTCCTGATCGGTCCCGTGAGTGGCCAGGGTCACGAAAGTGGAGCCCAGAAAAGCCGCCCAGATGGTGTATTCGGTCTCGAGCACACCTTTGACCCAGCCCCACAGGCCGGGATGACCTTCCGCCGGTGCCCCCCAATCGATGAGCGCAGGCTCTTGGATGGCCTGTTGCAGGGCGTTCCAGCCACCGGTTTGTGAAAGCAGGTGCCACAGGCTGAAGCCAAGCGCGGAGAAGAGGATCACGACCTGGATCACATCCGTCCAGATCACGGCGCGGATGCCTCCCAGCGTAGTGTAGATGGCCGTCAGCACCGTGATGGCCACCAAGGCGGCCGCGTAGAGCCA
>CALMTT010000360.1 GCA_937872615.1 uncultured Verrucomicrobiaceae bacterium
TCCCGCGCATCAAAGCAACTCGCTTCACGCCAGACGGCCACCAGATCGAGCTTGACCGCGTTGACATTGGCTTGCCGGGCCCAGTCGAGGTGCAACTTCAGGCAGTATGCGCAACCGTTGATCTGGGAGACCCGTACTTTCACCAATTCGGTCAGCTCCTTGCCCAGGCTGGCCGCTTCGACGGCTTTTTGGACGAAATTGAGGCCTGAGGCACGCAGGCGGTCGAGGAGCTGAATGTTCAGTTCATCGCGGAACCAGGCATGAATGCTCACCGCGACGATTTCTCCGATGTCAGGGCATTGAATGAGTTCTTCGACGCTGGCCTTTGCGACGGCGTCGATGCCGCCAAAGTGCTCCAGCAGCTTGCGAGCACCTCCCGCGCCGACATGCAGGATGCCGAGCCCGAAAACGAGACGCCACGGGTCCTGCTGCTTGCTGGCTTCGATGGCTTTCAGGTAGTTGTCGATGCTCTTCGTGCCGACGCGTTCAAGGCGGGCGAGTAGCAATTCATTTAGCGCATAAAGATCTGCCACGTCGCCGACGAGGCGCAAATCGACCAACTGGGCCACGACACTCTCGCCGAGGCCGCTGATGTCCATGGCTGCACGGCTCACGAAGTGCTCGATGCGACGCTTCACCACTTCCGGGCACTTCGGATTCGGACAACGAATGACCACCTGCTCCTCATCGCGATGCACGCCTGTGCCGCAAACCGGGCAGTGCGTGGGCGGCGCGATGAGCTGCTCGCTGCCATCGCGTTTCTCCGTCTTCACGCTGACCACCGCCGGGATGATCTCACCCGCCTTTTCGATGATGACGCGATCGCCCACGCGGATGTCCTTGCGCTCGATCTCCTCGAAGTTGTGTAGCGTGGCATTGCTCACCGTGCTGCCGCTGACGAAAACCGGCTCCAGACGTGCCACCGGTGTCAAAGCGCCCGTGCGTCCGACTTGGATGTCCACCGCGAGGATCTTCGTCTCCGCCTGCTCTGGCTGGTATTTGTAGGCGATGGCCCAGCGCGGCGCTTTGCTCGTCACGCCGAGTTCGTTTTGATCGGTGAAGGCATTCACCTTGATCACCGCGCCGTCGGTTTCATAGGGCAGGGCTTTGCGCTGCTCATCGAGCTCGCGAATGGCCTTCAGCAATCCTTCCGCGCTGTCGGCATGCCAGAGCAGGTTCGACTTCGGCAAGCCAGCGGCTTCGAGCAGCTTTCGCACATCGTTTTGCGACTCAATGGGCAGGCCACTGGCATCGGCGAGGCCGTAGAAAACGATGTCGAGGGGCCGCTTCGCCACGATCTTCGGATCGAGCAGCTTCAGCGTGCCCGCGGTGGAGTTGCGCGGGTTGGCAAAGAGCGATTCACCGGCCTCTTCACGCTCCTGATTGAGCTTCGCAAAGCCCGCCTTCGGCATGAAGACCTCACCACGCACCTCGAAGGTCTGCGGACCGTCCTTCGGCAGGCGCAGCGGCAGCGTTTTGATCGTCTTGAGATTGTTCGTGACGTCATCGCCCGTGGTGCCATCGCCACGCGTGACGCCGTGTTTGAGCACACCGTCCTCGTAACGCACGCTGATGGCCACGCCGTCCACCTTCGGCTCGATGACGCAGGCCACCGACTCGCGTCCGAGGCCCTTTTGCACACGGGCAAAGAAGGCGGTGAGCTCTTCTTCGGAATACGTGTTGTCGAGACTCATCATCGGCACCGCGTGGCGGATCTGCGTGAAGCCTTCCAAGGCCTGCCCGCCCACCCGTTGCGTCGGCGAGTCAGGTGTGAGCAGGTCGGGGAACTTCGCCTCAATGTCCTGCAGCTCTCGCAGCAGCACGTCGAACTCCTTGTCGGAGATCACCGGCCTGGCCTCGACATAATAGAGGCGGTTGTGGCGGTGCAGTTCGGCACTGAGAAAGGCGGCGCGTTCGGCGGCTTCGGCGTGAGTCATGACGGCTCTTGATTACCCGCAAAGCGTGCGGTGCAATGCGAAAAAGCAATCGCTAACGATCCGCCAAGCCGATGTAGATGACTTTCACGTCCATGTCGGCCGTGTCCTCCCAGTATTCGATGGCATGGCGGCCCACGATGCATCCCGAGATTCGCCGGCCAGCCGCATCACGGCGTTCATATTCGACATGGTTTGACGGGTAAGACCGGATGAGCTCCAGCTTTTCACGCAGCCTTTGCCGCTCGGGCTTCTTCATGCCGATCAGGAACTGCATGGCCTCATCGAGAATGAAAAGCCGGTAGCTCATGCGGCCTTCTCATTGGCATCCAGTGCGTCCAGGCTCTTCTGGGCATCCTCCCATGAAACCCATCGGGATGAGTCCCTGTCATTCAGAATGTCCGCCGTGCGTTGGGACCACCCCGGATCGGTCTCGCGAGTGCGGAGGTCGATCAGGTAACTCATGAGCTGTTGGCGTCCTTCCAGTGGCAGGACCGCGATCTCTTGTTTCAGCGTTTCAAGACTCATGCGCTGATTGTGCCATCCCGCCCGCTTTTGCGCAAGATGCCAGTTGCAGGTCGGGAATGCGCATCCTGAAAAGCCTCCCTTGCGCCTGGGGGCGGCCTCACCATCTTCGGCGCTCTCTTTCTCCCCAACCCCACACTTTGCATCTCATGGAAAACGTCATCATCATCGGCACCGGCTGCGCGGGTTTCACGGCGGCCATCTACACTGGACGCGCCAATTTGAAGCCTTTGATCCTCTCCGGCATGCTCCCGGGCGGCCAGCTCACGACAACGACGGAGGTGGAAAACTTCCCCGGCTTCCCGAATGGCATCATGGGGCCGGAATTGATGATGAACATGCAGACGCAGGCCGAGAAATTCGGTGCTCGCATCGAGTATTCGAATGTGAGCAGCGTGAAAAAGGCCGCCGCGGGCCACTTTGAAATCACCACCGAGGACGGCGTCGTGCGCGAGGCTCACACGGTCATCGTGGCCACCGGCGCCTCGCCCCGCCACCTGGGCCTGCCGAATGAAAAAAGCCTCATCGGCCACGGCCTGACGAGCTGCGCGACTTGCGACGGTGCTTTCTACCGCAATGTGCCTGTCTGCGTGATCGGCGGCGGCGATTCGGCGTGCGAGGAGGCCTCGTTCCTGACGAAATTTGCCTCGAAGGTGTATCTCATCCATCGCCGCGATGTGCTGCGAGCCTCGAAGATCATGGCCGATCGTGCGCTCGCGAACCCGAAGATCGAACCGGTGTGGAATTCCACCGTCAGCGAATACCTCACCGATGACAAAGGCGAGATGCGGGCCGTGACGCTGGAAAACCTCGTCACCGGGGCGAAGAGCGAGCTGGAGGTGAAGTGCGTCTTCGTGGCCATCGGGCACATTCCGAATGCGGGCTTCCTCGGCGACCTCGTGGACACCGATGAGAACGGCTACATCGTGCAGACGCAGGGCACCCGGACGAAGACCGAGGGGCTCTTTGCCGCTGGTGACGTGGCCGATCATGTCTATCGCCAGGCCATCACGGCCGCAGGGCAGGGCTGTGCCGCCGGTCTTGAGGCCGAGCGCTACCTGGCGGACAAGGGCGTGCATTGATCGGCTGGAAAAAGCAGCACAAACCGGTTGCCCATTTTCCGCGAGGCGGTATAAAACCCGCCCCAACGACTTCGCGCGGTTAGCTCAGTGGTAGAGCATTACCTTGACATGGTAGGGGTCACAGGTTCGAACCCTGTACCGCGCACCATCTCCCACGATGGAGATGATTTAAAGCCACAGGCAAGACTCGCATGACAGGAGCCGTGTGCGGTTCACGTTGTGCCATCATCGCCCATGCTGAAACGTTTTGCCCTCCTCCTCGCCGCCGCGTCGCTCGTCGTCGCGATGGCGCAGGAACCTTCCGAGGGCGGCAAGCCTCGGCAGTTTGGCGTGCAGGACGGCTCGCTGCCGGATGATCCGCGTGAATTTCGCCGTGGCGGGCATGGGAACGAGTATCCCACGTGGCCGGTGAGCAAAGATCTGCCGAATGACGTCTTCACCTTTGCCCGCATCCGCTACAACTCTTCCGGTGGCCGCGGCTGGGGGCGCTCGGGCCGTCAATGGGCCACGGATTACCCGGACTCGGATTTAAACATGTCTTACCGCCTCCAGCAGCTGACCTCGCTGCAGGTGAACCCCAATGGCGCGGTGGTGGACATCGATCCCGAGCAGATGCGGCACTATCCCTTCCTCTACATGATCGAGGTGGGAAACATCAACCTCACCGACGAAGAAGCGAAGGCGATGCGTGATTACATGCTCAACGGCGGCTTCATCATGGTGGATGACTTTTGGGGCACCGACGCGTGGGAGAACTTCGAAATCGCGCTGAAGCAGATCTGGCCGGATCGCAAGATCGAGGAGATCCCGCTCGAGCACGAGATCTTCCACATGGTCTTCCCGCTGAAGGTGAAGCCGCAGATCCCGCACATCCGTTTTGCCGAGTATGTCATCCAGCAGGGCATCACGTATGAATTCGACAAGCCCGGTTCCGAGCATGTGCACTACCGCGGTGTCTTCGACGACAAGCGCCGCCTGATGATGATCATCTGCTGGAACACCGACACCGGCGAGGGCTGGGAGCAGGAGGGCACTGATCCATGGTACTTCCGCGAGTTCAGCGAGAAATACGCCTACCCGCTGGGCATCAACATCATCTTCTACGCCCTCACGCATTGATTTGAGGCTCCGCCTGACAAAGAGAAGCCTCCCGCCGCGTTCATCGCTGCCCGTTTGACCGTTTCACAACCTCACATGAAAGCCCCCACACGCCTCCTCGGCCTCGCCGCCGCCCTCTCGCTGCTCGTTTCACCTGCTCTTCAGGCTCATGAAGCCGGTGCGCAGATGGCAGACATCGCCGGCATCTTCCTCGCCTCGCTCACGCCCGAGCAGAAGGCGAAGGCCACCTTCGAATTCGGCAGTGAAGAGCGTGAAAACTGGCACTTCATCCCCCGCGAGCGCAAAGGCCTGCCGATGAAGGAAATGTCGCCGCAGCAGCGCCTGCTTGCTCAAGCTCTTCTCAATACCGGCCTGAGCTTCCGCGGCTCCGCCAAAGCCGTCACCATCATGAGCCTCGAAGAGGTGCTGTATCAAATGGAAGGCGCAGACGAGTCGAAGCGTGCCGCGGTTCGTGAGAAGCGTGATCCCGAAAAGTACTTCGTCTCCATCTTCGGCACACCGGGCGTCAAAGGCTCGTGGGGCTGGCGTGTGGAAGGCCATCACCTCGCGCTGAATTTCACGCTCAAGGACGGCCAGCTCATCCGCAGCTCGCCCGCCTTCATGGGCACGAACCCCGGCGAGATCCGCCAAGGTCCGCTCACCGGTCTCCGCGTGCTCGGCAAAGAAGAAGAACTCGGTCGCGAGCTGGTGAAGTCGCTCAGCGAAGCCCAGATCAAGAAAGCCATCGTGGCCGATGCCGCGCCGAAGGAGATGATCACTGCCGCCGAGCACAAGGTGAACCCGCTGCAGCCGGAAGGCCTGCCGGAGAGCGAAATGAATGACGCTCAAAAGGCCCTGCTGCGCCGCATCATCCTCGAATACACCGAGCGCATGCGCCCCGAGCTCGCTGCGGAAACCCTCGCCGAGATCGAAAAGACCGGCGGCGTGCACTTCGGCTGGGCCGGTGGCAAGGAACGCGGCGAGCCGCACTACTACCGCGTGCAGGGCAAGAGCTTCCTCATCGAATACGACAACACGCAGAACGATGCCAACCACGTCCACAGCGTCTTCCGCAGCTTCGACGGCGACTTCGGCCGCGACATCCTCGGCGAGCACCTGAAGCAGGCGCATTGATCCGGACGGAAGTCTGCGAGTCTCTTTCATCTGGCGGCGTATGGGAAACCATGCGCCGCCTTCTTTTTGCTCTGCTCCTGCCGCTTGCGGCTTTCGCCGATGATGTTCCGCCGCTTCGCGGGCTTAGCCGGTCGCAGTTGTTGCAAATCGATGCTTCGGGCAAACAAGCTCAAACCGCCGCGGAGTGGCAAAAACGCCGTGCAGCGGCTCTCGAAGGCTTTCAGGACATCGCGGGTCCTCTGCCTGGAAAAGAGATGCGTTGCGAGCTGGAGGCCAAAGTGATCAGCGAGACCGACTGCGGCTCGTATATGCGGCGTTTCATCGAATACAGCTCGCAGCCCGGCGGACGCGTTCCCGCCTGGCTTTGCATTCCAAAGAAGGCTCTTGCAGGCGAAAAGACGCCTGCGGTGCTTTGCCTGCATCCCACGGAAAACAAAATCGGCCACGATGTGGTCGTCGGTCTCGGTGGAAAGCCCCACCGGCAGTATGCCTCCGAGCTCGCGGAGCGCGGCTTTGTCACTCTCGCGCCCAGTTATCCGCTGCTGGCGAAGTATCAGCCTGATCTCAAAGCGCTGAACATGCCCAGCGGCACCATCACCGCCGTCAGGATCGATTTCGGCAGGTGCAGCGCCTCGGCCAACGGCAACAGCGCATAGATCGCCAGGTTCAGCGCGTAATAGCTGATCGCGACGACCGACAGTCCTTCGACCGTGTGCTGAAGCCGTAGCGCAAGATCGGCGCGGCGATCCATGCTTTCCAGAAGCATCTGGTTCTG
>CALMTT010000361.1 GCA_937872615.1 uncultured Verrucomicrobiaceae bacterium
GCCACCCATGAGCCAGCAGCAGGAATCCCGGCTGTATCGGCAAATGGAATCCTACGTCAACGGACTTCAGCAAGGTCAGTTCGTCCCTTCACCGGGGATGCACTGCGCTAGCTGCGAGTTCTTCAACGAGTGCCGCAAATGGCACTGACCCATCTCAACCCTTCACCACTTCCTACCATCATGTTGCAATCCATCCTCACCACCCTCTTCGACATCATCGGCACCACCATCTGGGTCATCTGCGCGGTCATCGCCCGCGTTGCCCAGTGCCTGATGAAGTAAAACCTCATCTCCAACTTCAACCCGCCAGGAGCCGGATCATCGCAGGATGGTCCGGCTCTTTGCATTTCCGCAATCTTCCACATGGACTCCATCACTCTGTATTTCCGCGAGGGTTCATCCGACAAGGTTTATCAGGCCATCATTCAGCCCCAAGGCGGCGGTCACATGGTTCACTTTGCGTATGGCCGTCGCGGCTCCACACTCACCACCAGCACGAAGACCACCTCACCCGTGGATTATCAGACCGCCAAGAGCATCTTTGATAAACTCGTGCGCGAAAAGACCGCCAAAGGCTACACGCCTGGAGAGGACGGCACGCCCTACCAGCACACGGAGAAGGCGGCGAAAGCCACCGGTATTCAATGCCAGCTCCTCAATCCTGTGATCGAGGAACGCGTCGAGGATCTCATCCACGACCGCGAACACTGGATGCAGGAGAAAATGGACGGTCGTCGTCTGCTTATCCGCAAGGAAGGCAGCTTCATTACTGGCATCAACCGTCTTGGCCTTGGGGTTTCCATCCCGAAGACCATTGCCGACAGCGCGTCACGTTACCGTCATGATTTCATCATCGACGGTGAGGCCGTGGGCGACACACTGCATGTGTTCGATCTGCTCTTCATCAGTGGGGAGGACATGCGCACGCGAGCCTTTGCCACCCGCTACTTCCGCCTGCGCGAGATGCTCGATGCCTTTGAGCATCCGCATCTCAAGCTGGTGCCGAGCTACTGCTTTCCCGAAAAGAAGGAATGGTTCCACCGGTTCAAGGGGGCGGGCAGGGAAGGCGTCGTCTTCAAGCATGTGGAGGCACCTTATACCCCTGGACGCCCGAGCACGGGTGGCATGCAGCTCAAACACAAGTTCCACGAGACGGCCTCCTTCATCGTCACCAAGCTCAATGACAAACGCAGCGTGTCCCTCATGCTGTGGGAAAACGGCAAAGTGCGGCCTGCGGGCAATGTCACCATCCCGCCGAACCACGACATCCCGAAACCTGGCGAGGTCGTGGAGTGCCGGTATCTTTACGCCTTCAAGGAGTCCGGCTCGATCTACCAGCCGGTCTTTCTCGGCAGGCGTGACGACATCTTCCACGAGGAGTGCACCACCTCGCAGCTCAAATACAAGGCCGAGTCCATGCAGCTTGCCGCCTGAGCTGGACAGCCAATCCCAACCACGAAGCTCCTGTGCCTCACCGCCAGGGGCCTCTTCATTCAACCCATATACCCAATATCATCATGAAACCCATCACGCTCCCCGTGGCGGAACTCAAACCCGCCCTCACCGGCCTGGGCAAAGTCCTCAACGGACGCTCCACCCTCGCCATCCTCAATAACATCAAAGTCGAGCGCACCAACGACGGCTGGATCGCGCTCACCAGCACCGATCTCGACCGCTGGGCCACCGTCCGCCTGGAGCATCCCGCCGAAGGTCCTCCGGCCACAGTGCTCCTGCCTTTCGACCAGCTTTCACAGCTCGTGAAAGGCTGCGGCAAAGGTGAGAGCATCGAGGTGATGTCCTCCGGCGATCACAACCTGATCCGCTTTCCGCTGGGTGACACCCTCGGTGAATCGAAGGTGCCGTTCGTCTCCCCGGATGAGTTTCC
>CALMTT010000362.1 GCA_937872615.1 uncultured Verrucomicrobiaceae bacterium
TGTTGTCCGAAGCGATCATGCGAGCCAGGCACTGGCACGCCTTAGTGACATTGCCCATGGGGGCGACGGAAGCGTCGATCAGGCGGTTGTGACCCACATCCTCCATGGGCTAAACACAACTACACACGCCGAGTTGGATACTGTCCTCGCTAGCAAGTTTGCCAGCATTGACGCCAATCTTGATTTTGACCGCCTCCAAAGCATGCTCGGGCTCAGAGCGCCATCGAAATCGAACACCTTCATGCTCCAGCTAACTGGGTATATGATCGAGCACTTCCTCAAAGACTTCGCCGATGGTGCTTATGAAGGCTTCCCCGGACTCGGCATGGAATTCCAGATCACCCTCGATGAGCAGCTCCGTGACTACCTCGGCATGAAATCGGATGCTCCAGGCGTCCTCGTCAGCGCCGTCGTGAAAGGGGCCTCGGCTGAAAAGGCAGGCCTCAAGAAAGGAGACATCCTCATCGCCATCAATGGCCACACCATCGACGCCCGTGGCGACTATCAAGATCCGCAATACGGCCCTCTCAGCACCTCCCACATCGTCCGCGGCCAGGCCTACGTTGGCGATGATTTCGAGCTCAAGATCATGCGCGAAGGCCAGGAGCAGGTCCTCAAAGGCAAACTCATCCGCAAAAACCCCGACGACTACCTCGTCACGCCTTACCGCTTCGACAAAGGCCCGCCCTACATCCTCATGGGCGGCCTGCTCTTCCAAGAGCTGTCACGTCCGTATCTCGATTCCTTTGGCGAACAGCAGACGGAGAACTCCGCCCTCCTGCGCCTCAGCCACATCGCCCGCGATCCCGATGAGCTCGAAGAGGCTGGTCGCAAAAAACTGGTCTTCCTCGCCAACGTGCTGCCCACGCCCAGTGCCCAGGGTTACGACCAGCTCGGCGGCATCGTCGTGAACAAGGTCAACGGCCGCACCATCGGCCAGCTCCGCGACCTCGACGCTGCCTTCAAGGACCTCAAAGGCACCACGCATGTCATCGAGCTCGATGACTTCCCGCACGTGCTCTACCTCGATGCCGCTGCCGTCGAGCAGGACAATCTCCGCCTGCAAAGCGGTGCCTACCGCATCTCCGGCCTGAAGCGCCTCGAATAGTTCTCGAACAGGCGAAGCAAAGTAGCCATCTCGCTCCGCGAGAGGAGCTGGGCGCATGGCAGCCGTAAAAGGCCACCGAACAACGGAAGGTTTTGTGGCCGAAGAACCCTTGCGCCACCTCACCGCGGCATCCGCGTGCGGTGCTCGCTCGGCCGCCAGCCGATCCACTTCTTGAAGGTGTTGCTGAAGACGAAGGGATTCTGATAGCCCACCTCGTGCGAGATGGTCTCGATCTTCAAATTCGTCGTCGAGAGCAGTTCAGCGGCCTTGCGCATGCGCAGCCACGTCACGTGATGCATCGGCGTGCGGCCCAAGGCCTTGCGACAGAGCCGGCGCAGATGCTCGGTGCTCACGTGCGCCTGCCGCGCGAGTTCATCGAGCGTCCAATCGAAGCCCACATTCGCCGCCACACGTTCCCAGATGCGGTGCAGGCGGTCATCCACCTGCCACGGTTGCGCAAAGCGCTCGATGTAATGCTGCACGAGTTCCACCCAATGAAACATCGCCGCCGGTTTGGCCTCAGCCCCTGCCTCCTCCACGAGTCCTTCGATGGCATTCCACAGCGCTTTGCCATCAAACGGTGCCATCAGCGGCGAGCTGCTGCTCAGGATGGGTTTTTGCTCCGGTTGCTGCTCGTAGCGCACCCAGCAGCATCGCCAGTCCTTGCCTGGCACAGCTTGAAACGCGTTCACCATGAAAGGCGGCAGCGCCACGGCCATGCCAGCGCCGCATTTCTTCCACGCACCATCCACCAGCACGCGGCCCTCGCCTTCGAGGCAGGCCAGGAAATACAAACCGCCCTGATGCATGCGCACGATGCGGTAGGGGGCCCGCGCTGTCATGATGCCCGCATGGGCGATCCGATGCTGCGAGAGCGAGGCGCAGACCGGCGAGCCACGCAGCCATGTCCGCGTGTCCTTCTCCGAGGCACGCACCACGCGGTAGTCCGTGTCAGGACCATGGGTGTGCGTTTCGGATAGCTCCTGGATGGCAGATCGGGCGTGCATGGCGGAGGGAATTATGATTTATGACTCACGATTTATGATTTCGAAAAGGCCCGCTGGCCAAATCATAAGTCAGAAATCGTAAATCATAAATCCTTCTCACCATGCCCAACCCTTGGACCGGAATCGGAAATCCCTACACGAAGCAGGAAGTCGTCGATCGCCTCAAAGCCACGCTGGCCAAGGGGGAGCCCATCATCGCCGCAGGAGCGGGCACGGGCATCAGCGCCAAGTTCATCGAGAAAGGCGGCGCCGACCTCATCATCATCTACAATTCCGGCCGCTTCCGCATGATGGGCCATGGCTCCACCTGCGGCCTCATGGCCTACGGCGATGCGAATGCCATCGCCATGGAGATCGGCGAGTATGAGGTCCTTCCGGTCGTCAAAGAGATCCCCGTCGTCTGCGGCGTGCATGCCACGGACCCGCGCCGCCGCATGTGGCACTGGCTGCAGCAGGTGAAAAACATGGGCTTCTCCGGGGTGAACAACTTCCCCACGCACTGCATCGTCGATGGTCACTTCCGTGGCGTGCTCGAGGAGACCGGCATGAGCGTGCAGAAGGAGTTCGAAATGGTCGGCCTGGCCACAAAGATGGATTTGTTCAGCATCGTCTATGTCGCGACACCGGAAGAAGCCGTGGAGATGGTCAAAAACGGAGCGGATGCTGTCATTGCCCATGTCGGCACGACTGTCGGTGGTAGCATCGGCGTCGTAAATGCGGTGGTGGACTGGGATTTTACCGTGAAGCGCACGCAGGAGATCATCGATGCTGCCCGCAGCGTCAAAAAGGATGTCTTCACCCTCACCCACGGTGGCCCGGTGAATACACCGAAGGACGTCGAGTTCATCCTCGGCAAGACCACCGCCGATGGCTTCGTCGGTGCTTCCAGCCTTGAGCGCATGGGCGTCGAAGACTCGCTGACGAACCTCACGCGTGAGTTCAAGGCCGTCCGCCGCTGAGCCGGCCCGGTCAATCGAGGCAACGTGATTGCCGCCGCTCCGTTCTTGACGGGCGGCGGACACTCCGGCGATAGTTCCGGCCCCAACCACCATGCCCGATTCCCTCGAAACCGCCCGTTCTGCCGCCGCGAAGGCGCGTGAAGCCGCCGCCGCTGACCCGGCCAAGCTTCCAGCCCTCGTGCAGGCCCTCCAGCTTGTCGGGGATGCCCAGCGTGACACCGACATCGCCGCGGCCGAGGCCGCCTACCGGGAGGCCATCAGTGCTGTGGAAGGCCGTGAAGTGCCTGTCGGCACGCTCGCCAATGTGCGCATGAATCTCGCCACGCTGCTCGATTTCAGTGATCGGGCCGAGCAGGCGACATCCTTCTATGAGGACGCCATCACTGATTTTGAGGCTCTCGGAACCAAGGACTGTAAAGAAGTCGCCGCGCAGCTCCGCAACAATCTCGCCATGACCTACAAGGACCTCGGCAAGTATGCCCTCGCCGAGCAGCACTACCTGCGAGCCCTCGAGACCCTTGAGGCGAATCACGGCCGCAACTCCGAAACGGTCGCCACGCTCTTCAACAACCTCGGCGGCCTCTACTACGTCGCCGGCTTCCCCGATCAGGCGA
>CALMTT010000363.1 GCA_937872615.1 uncultured Verrucomicrobiaceae bacterium
AAAAAGCGGCGTAAACAGACGTCGATCGGTCAAATGCCGGTCCGCGCCAGTGACGAAAAGCGACGAAGACCCAACAAGCGGTTCGATCGTGGTGTACGGAGCAAACGTCGCGGGAGGGGCCGTATAGATCTGTTTGACGAGGTCCGGTTTGCCGGTCACGAAACACGAACCCGCAAGGAGCGGGATCGTGAACGGATCGCCGTACTTCTTGGCGAGCGCGTGGTGCGTCTCGATCGGCGCTTTCGCAAACCGATACGTCCACGCAACTGGATTCTTGGGGCCTCTCGCGTGAAGGGCTTCGGCACTCACGATGCACTCTCCTTGGAGTGCGCGCTTGCCTCTCGTTCAGGGATGAAAAATCGAACCACGTAGAACATCAGGCCAACTCCAGCCAAGACCCAGAATGTATGCAGATTGCACTTGTTGAACAGAAAGAGGGCGAGCGGCGGCCCCGGAATGGTAAAGAGATCCGTTGCGGTCGCTACGGCCCCGAACACGCCGCCAAATTGGTCCTTGGTTTTCTCTTCGGTCGCCAGTTCGCGCAAGCAAGCGAGCAAGATGCACGTTTGCAGGAGCGTTTGCACGAACAGAACCAAGCCGAACCCCCACACGGTCGTTGCGGTGCCCAGCGCGAAGGTCGACGCGATGAGGAGAGGAACGTACCCTACGAGGAGTGTGCGCAGCCGGTAACGATCGGCCAAAAGGCCTCCAAGCGCCTGTGCGGCCATGAAGGAGAGGCCGCAGGCGAGAAAGAAGGGTTTTTCGTGCGGACGGCCCAATTGCTCGCCAATCCACTTCGTGACGCTCCAATCGCCGCCAAACTCCTCATCGCTGACCTCCAGCGCGGCCCAATCGGTCTCGACGTATTGCCAGTCGCCAGCCCGCGGCAGATTCACCGGACGCTGCTTCGGATAAAACGTGTGCGGGAAAGGATCATCCTTCGCTTTGTCCGGAAAGTAGTCATCCCATGAAGGCGGATCGATGACGTAATGCAGCATCTTGCCCGATCCCGCGCTCCAGTAGCCATGCCGTGAAAAATACCGCGGCAGCAGCTCCGCCTCCGGCATCACCTCGCGCATCTTCTGCATGTTCTGATACAGCCCCGAGCGATGCGGCGGCCTGCCGCTGAAGATCGCCGTGCGCGAAGGATTGCACGAAGCCGCCGCGCAGTAGGCATTCGTGAACAGCACCCCGCTCTTCGCCAACCGGTCAAAGTTCGGTGTCTTCGTCTGCGGATGCCCGCCCAGGCAGCCGATCCAGTCATTGAGATCATCCACCGCGATGAAGAGGACGTTTGGCCTGCTCTCCGACGCCAAAGCATGGGCGCCAAAGAACGCAGAGATCGCAAAAAGTGTCAGAACCGATTTCACCAGCCTGATTCTGCCGCGTTCAGCCCGCCACGTCTTGGCAAGATTGTCATCGCAAGGCGAACAAACGGGCATAGGGAGAATGTGGTGCAGCCGTCTCGGCTGCGGGGCATCAGTCCACTTTCTGTTCGTCCAAAAACTTGGCCCAGGGGTCCGCGAGCTTGATCTTGTACTGATTCACATCCCACCACTTCGACAACGATTCATGCCACTGCTGATAGATGATGGCCCTTTCAGGTCCGTCAGCGTATTCTTTGGCGGGACCAGGCGGCTGACTGACGCCCGAAGTGCTTGCCACATTCGAGAGCAGCACTCGGAGGCGAAGTTGCAGATTGCGATGGTTCATTGAATTCATGCCGTAGTCTTCGGGGATGCCCATCACTTCGAGGGCTCTGGGCATGGCGTCCTTCTCGCCTCTGCTTGCGAGAGCAATTGCTGCCCATGCTCCAGCGTCACCTTGAAGTGTCAGAAGTTTGCTCAATTCCTCCTTTCCTTGCTTGGCATCATCGAAGCACAGATAGACAGCAGCGGAAGTCTTGATCCACTCGTCTTTCGCTGAAAGCAGAGCCTTCAGGTGCTTGGTTCGTTCCGGTGCACAGCGGTGTCCGTAGAACGATCCAAGCAAATAACCAAACTGTTGCTCCGATCCGTCTTTGGAATGCCATTCGCTCAAAAATGGGACCACCGAGCCGGGGGAATGGTGACAAAGAAGTTCGATAGCCTGCCATGTGTCTTTATCCCATGATTTCCCGAGTGCAGACTCGGCCTCTGCGATTTGTTCGACTGTGACCACCTTCGTAACCCGCTTGTCGTCTCTAGGAAGCGAGTCCCGTCCTTGCCCAGGTGAGAGCCTCCTCTTGATGGAGGACAAGGCACTTTCCATTTCTCCTCTCCCCCAAGGCAGCGTGGCGAGATCAACCTGCTCGAGCAAGGTTTTGCAGCACTCGCGACCGCCATCGCTGATCATTCTGAGTAAGGTCCGCTTGTGACTATCTGCCTTCATTTCTTCTGCCGTTTTGGGAATACGAGGAGGATTCAACTTGGCCGCTCGTTCTAGAACAAGTTTCCATAATCCCTCCACGTCTCTCGCGGCACTTAACAACTCGTAGAGCTTGGTGTCCTCCTTGTTACCCTTGTCGCCGGGGGTTGCCGTACCTGGCAGATGAAGGTTCTTCCGTGCAGCGGCGAGCATTAAAAGCACTTCTCGGCCCTTGCTATCACGGTTGAGGAAATCGGTGACGTTCGCTTTGAACTGAGCAAGCCCAATGCTCATATTGCCCGTGTAAATTGAAAGATGCATTCCCAATGGCTCTTTGATCGGCGCCACCATGAAGCAGTTGAGGTCGGTGGGGATATTACGCCACCAAAGCGGAATGCCGTAGCCTACACTGAAGGACCAGCTTTGATAAGAAGGACCTTTTTTAGCAAGCACAAGAGAGCGCTCTCCCACCAAAGAAACCGGGAACTGAGGGCCAAATGGGTCAACATGCTGTGAGATGTTGAGTTCGGTGCCGACTGGCGATCCTTTCCACGAATCGATCACTCGATACCGAGCCACGATGCCTCCTGCAACGATGCACTCCACAACACCAACAAACTCCGAGGTAGTGGCTGATTCCTCCCAAGTTGGGAGGATGTAATCGGTGGCATGTGTTCTGTTCTGAAGCAACAGGGCCGTGAGAATGAGAAGAAGGATCTGGCGCATGGATAATCTTTGAATACGAAGGCTGGGCTTTGTTCTTGGGTGGCCGCCTTGATTACCGCTTCCCGGCATAAAACACCCCGCGTCCCTTTCCGTGCGCCTCCACAAGCCCAGCCGCGATGAGTTCAGCGAACTTAGCTTTGAGCGTGGAGCGGTTGGCACCGGTGAGGGTGACGGCTTCGGCGTTGGTGAGGGTTTCGCGGGTCTCGAAGAGTGCGGCGAGCTGGCGGGCGAGCGGGGAGAGTTGCGGGCGGTTCGTATCGAGGCGCTGCTGAAGGCGGGTGATTTGCTGGCGGATGCTGCGGAGGAAGAACATCAGCCACGCGGGCCAGTCGGCGGTGGATTCGCGCCAAGTCGTCTGCGTGCGACGGAGGGCGAGGTAGTAGGTTTCTTTGTTTTGCTCGATGATGCTCTCCAGCGAGCTGTAAGGCACATGACCGTAACCCGCACGAAGCAGCAGCAAGGTGGTGAGGATGCGTGAGAGGCGGCCATTGCCATCCTGGAAGGGATGGATGGCAAGGAAGGCGACGATGAAGATGCCGATGCGCAGCAGCGGGTGCAGACCGGTGTCGGACTCGGCGCGGCGATGCCAGTCGAGCAGCGCATCCATGTGCGCGGGTGTGTCGAAGGGGCTGGAGGTCTCGAAGACGATGCCCAGCTCCTTGCCATCGGCATCGAAGGCGGCGACGTGATTCGGCAGTGACTTCCACTCGCCACGATGGCGCTCGTCCTTGGTGCTGTATTGAAGAAGATCGCGATGGAGCTGGCGAAGCATGTTCGCGGTGAGCGGGATCTCGACGAAGTGCGCGAAGACCTGCTCCATGACGTAGGCATAGCCAGCGACCTCTTGCTCATCGCGGGTGACAAAGGACTTCGTCTCCAGACGACCGAGCAGCGCCTCGACCTCGCGGTCACTGAGGCGCGAGCCCTCGATGCGGGTGGAGGATCCGATGCTCTCGATGGTGGCGACTCTGCGGAGGCCTTGCAGGCGGTCGGGTGTGAGCGATTGCCAGGTGCGCCAGTGCCCCTTGAACTCGTCGATCTCGCTGACAAGGCGGAGCAGCTCGGCGGAGATGGGAATGGAATCGGGCAGGGGTGGAAGCATGGGTCAGTTTCGGCCCTGAATGTCCATTTTCCAGTCCAATTCAGTCCATTTCTGTCCAATTCGGGCCGTTTTTGGCCGATTCCGGCAGTCTGGAAGCAGCCGAGACGGCTGCACCACACTGGGCTGAGGTTGGAAACTCTCACTGCCCCCAGACACGCGGCGCCTTGTAGTTGGCGGGTTCATCTTCAGCCTTCGGAGGCACGGCGGCGGCGCGATAGGCTTCGAGGCGTTCGCGGAGCTGCTGGACCTTCTTGGGATGTTTCGCGGAGAGATCGTGCTGCTCCTCGGGATCATCGGTGAAGTGGAAGAGCTCCACGCGAGCGTCGGCGGCGTTCTGCACGAGGGCTGCTTGGAGTTCGTTGGCGGTGATGTGGCCGTTGAGCACGAGTTTCCAGTCGCCCATGCGGATCGCGCCGCTGTTGGGCATGGCGTTGATGAGGATGTCGTCGTGAGGCGAGGCTTTGCCTTCGGTGATCACGGGCCAGATGTCGCGGCCATCGAGCGGATGTGCTTGATGGAACGATCCGCCGGCGAGATTCACGAGCGTGGGGAACCAGTCCACCATGTGCAGCGGCTCGTTGATGACGGTGCCGGGCTTGATCCGGCCGGGCCAGTTTGCCAGGGCGCAGACGCGTGTGCCGCCCTCGTAAAGCGTGCCCTTTTGCGCTCGGAGCTTGCCGTTGGAGCCGCCGCCGACACCGAGCAGGCCGCCGTTGTCGCTGGAGAAAAGGATGAGCGTGTGGCAGATCAGTCCGCGTTTCTCTAACGCGGCTACGACGCGCCCGACTTGCTCATCGAGGCACTCAATCATCGCGGCATAGACCTGGCGCTTCTTGTCGGTGAGGTGCTCGTAGCGTTTCAAATACTCCGGTGGTGCCTGCAGAGGCGTGTGAGGGGCGTTGAAGGGCAGGTAAAGGAAGAAAGGTTTCTCGTCGTGCTTTTGCTCGATCACGCGCACGGCCTCATCGCCCAGCAACGTGGTCGCGTAGCCTTGGTCGTGACTTTCCTGGTCGTTGCGATGCCAGTCGTGACCTCCATCGCGGGCGTGGGTGAAAAAGTCGATCGCGCCATTGTAGTGGCCGTATTGAGTATCGAATCCGCGCTGCATCGGCAGGTAAGCAGGCTGAAAATGGCCGAGATGCCACTTCCCACTGATGTGCGTGGTGTAGCCGGCTTCCTTCAGCGCCTGCGGCAGCGTGCGCTCATCCAGCGGCAGACCGTATTGCGCCCAAGGACGCACCACGCTGACCTGCAAGCCATGCCGGATCGGATACCTCCCCGTCATCAAAGCCGCGCGAGTCGGCGTGCAGACGGGCAGCACATAAAACTGCTCCAACTTGGCCCCGCCCTCCGCGAGCTTGTCGAGATGCGGCGTCTTGATTTCACCACCATGCCAGCCCACATCCGCCCAGCCAAGGTCATCGGCAAGGATGTAGATGATGTTGGGCTTGTCCGCAGCAAAGACGGTAGTGAAGGACAGCAGAATGATGGTGAGGAGCTGTCTCATGGTTTGACAATCACAAACGCAGGCCGCGAGAGCACGGCGTTGGCTTTTGAGCCATAGTAATCGGAGCGCCAGAAGTTCTTCAAATCGGCGGCGGTGATGAGTTGGAGGCCGGGGGTGACGACGGCGGGGTTGCAGAGGATGTAGAGGTCGTCTTTCGCGATGTAGCCGCAGACGCTGAGCGTGTGCCCGGCGAAACCTCCGGCGTATTGCGGACCGATGTATTTGAAATCGACCACCACGGGGCGTCCGGCATCGAGTTCGCTCTTCAGCATGGCGGTGGCTTTTTCGAAGCCGTCGTCATCGGGCGTGTAGGTGACGAGTTTCCACTTCTGACCGATCTTTGCGGAGGCATCGAGCAGGTGCCACCAGTCGGTGCCGGTGCCGAGTGGCGAGGGGCAGAGCTTTTTGAAATCCCAGCCGCAGATGTCGCTGCCCTGAAACCGTGCAAACGTCGCGCAAGCGGTGCTGCCGCAATTGTTGTAGCCCTGGAGGATGTGCGGCATCTGCACGAATGCGAACTTGCCCGGCTCGCTCTTGCGCTGGCGATACTCGATGAGCTTCAAGAGGTCCGCGCCTTGCTGCGCGGAGGCGTTGTCGGAAGGCTGCGCGGGATGACCGGTGGCGGTGGTGGGCTGGAGCTTCGACGCTTTGGTCCAGTTCGCTTTCGCGGCGTCGATGTCGCCCGATTGAAACTGCAGTTCACCGAGAAACACGAGCCCACCGGCATTCTCGAGCTCCGCGGCACGTTCGGCGAGCTGGCGTGCTTTTTTCGCATCACGCGGGATGCCCTCGCCTGCGTGATAAGCCATCGCAGCGGCAGCGGCGGCGCGTCCATGACCTCTAGCGGCGGCTTTCTCCCACCATTCGATGCCCTTCGTGCAATCCTGCGGCGTGCCTTGAGCACCGAAGTAGCACTGACCGAGATTGAAGGCCGCCTGAGCCGATTCATCCGCAGCCTCTTTGAAGTAGGCGAACGCGAGCGCGGTATTCCGTTTCACCACCGCACCGCGCAGGTAGGCAAAGCCGACAAAGTCCTGCGCCTCGGCATTGCCCTGATCAGCGGCCTTGTGCGCCCACTGCATGGCCTCAGCGTCGTTTTTCGCGATGCCTTTGCCATCGCGCAGCGCCATGGCGAGCGAGAGCTGCGCGGCGGCGTCACCGTTTTCAGCGCGAGTTTGGAGGGCATCGAGTTCAGTCGCGGTCGTCATGATCGGGAAGAGGAAGAAGAGGGCTGAGAGGCGGAGGAGAGTGTGCATGGACATGGAGGGTTTCATTTCTTGGTTCCTTGTGATCCTGCCTTTGCGGTTATTTTGACCGGCAGCTTGGCATGGGTTTCACGCAGCCAGCTTTCGAGCTTCGCGGCCAGGCGTGCGGCGATCTCCGGAGACTTGGCGGCGAGATTCTGCTTCTCGCTGATGTCTTTGCTCAGGTCGTAAAGCTCCAGCGAGTCGTCGTCATAGTATTTGATGAGCTTGTATGCGCCCTCGCGGATGGCGCTGCCGAGTCGGTTCTGCTTGTGAAAGGCGTAGTTCGGATAGTGGAAGCAGAGGCTGTCGCGCTCAAAGCCCGGCGACTGCATGAACAACGGCAAGAGGCTCCTGCCATCCAGCGGATGATCGGGCGTGGGAGGCAGGCTGGCGGCTTCGAGAAGGGTCGGGTAGCAGTCGGTGCTGATGATGGGCGTGGCATTGATCGTGCCCGGCTTGATCTTACCGGGCCAGCGCACGATCCACGGCACACGGATGCCGCCTTCGTAAAGCATGCCTTTGACTCCACGTAGCGGCCTGTTGTCACTGTCGTAGCCGCCATTGTCGGAGGTGAAAAGAACGAGCGTATTCTCACGCAGTCCTGCGTCATCGAGCGCCTTCAGGAAGCGGCCGATGGCGGCGTCCATGCCCTCGATCATCGCGGCGTAGATGGGATCTTTGAGACCTCCACGCTCGCGATATTTGGCGATCAAAGCCTCGCGTGCCTGCATCGGGTAATGCACGGAATAAGGCCACCAGTTCAGGAAAAAGGGGCCGTCGCGATGATCTTGCATGAACTGGATGGCCTCGTCAGCGAGACGTTCCGGCAGGTATTCACCGGGCGGTCCATCTTTGAGCGCTGGATTGCGATAAGGCGAAAAGTAACTCGGCGGTCCGCCAAGAGCGCAGCCGCCGATGTTGAGCGAGAAGCCCTGATGCTCAGGACGCAGTTCCGGCTCGGTGACGCTCTCCTTGCCGGGACGGTGAATGTGCGAGAGATGCCATTTGCCCACGTGCGCGGTGGCGTAGCCCGCCGTCGAGAGACGTTCGGCGATCGTGACCGCGCTCAGTGGCAGATGGCGAGTCCACTCAGCCTCGTGGAGGTTTGAGCCAGGCAGGGAAAAGCCATCCGGATGGCCAGGCGCATGATTGGTGAGGTGCAGCCTCGCCGGTGACTGCCCCGTCATCATCGCCGCGCGTGTCGGTGAACAAACCGGCGCGGCGGCGTAGGCATCCGTGAACTTCATGCCCTCCCTTGCGAGTTGATCGAGGTGCGGCGTATCCACCCGCTCATTGCCATAACCATGCAGATCCCGCCACCCGAGGTCATCCGCCATGATGACGATGATGTTCGGTGCCGCCGCGCGGCAGACCAGCGGCAGGATGAGCAGGAGCAGGCAAAGGCGATGAACCAAGCCGCGCAGCATGCCTTTGCCCACATCGAGTCCGGCACGGGCGAGTTTGGTTGGAATGGCGTCAAGGTTCATGAAGTCCTGGCAGTTTGGATGAATGGAAGAGGGTGAAAGTCTTCAGGGCGCTTTCGGTGCGCCCCACAGGCGATTGAGAAGCTCAAACATCTCGGGATCGTGCTTCTTCAGTTCATCCTTCGTGAAGGGGAAGAAGTCGTTCTTCGCGAAGAAGGCCTCGGTGCATTCGGCGAAGTATTCTTTGGCGTTTGTGAGGGCGTAGGCGCGGTCGAGGCGCTTGCGGCCTTCGCTGTCCTGGCGCTGCACGCGGTCGTAGAGGCCGGCGGCCTTGGCTTTTTGGTAGGCGGCCTCGATTTGAGCATTCTCAAAGCCGAGCACGCGATCATGATACGCATGCGCCAGCTCGTGCAGGGCAAAGTTGGGCATGCGGCGTGTCTCGGCCTCGAAGATGCGTACGTTGGTGAACTCGACACCCTTCGCCATCGCGGGATCACGGCCATTATCCTTCAACCAACCGGCGCCCGGATGGTATTCGGCACGTGGAGGCACGTTCGGATACTCGGGATTGATCCACAGCGGCACTTTTTGAAGTTCAGCGACCGCATTGGCAGGCACGACGCGGATGATTTCATCGAGTTGGGCCTTCAGCAGCGGCAAAGCCTTGCTCCAGGCGGCGGCGTCGATCTTGGGACTGATGTGGAGAGTCCAGCCGGAGAGGTTGCTTGTCACGTGTTTGGCGGTCGTTGACGCCGCAGCCTGCAGCGCGGGATGAGGGAAAGCGGGGCGTGGCAGATGCTGCCAAAGCTCAGCGCTGAGTTTTTTCAAGAGTCCGGCGTGTTCCGAGTGTGCGGCGAGGTTCTCATTTTCATCCGCGTCAGCGGTGTGGTCGTAGAGTTCGCGTGAGACGATCTCGCCGGTCTGCGCATCGAGCCATTCGACGTAACGATAGCGCTCGGTCCGCATCGCGTAGCCCATGTGGTCGCGACCGTCGTGCTTGCGTGGGAACTGGCTGAAGGCGGCATCCTTCACTTTCGCCGAAGCGTCCGCGAGCAGTGGTGCGAGGCTTTTGCCGGCCAGATTTTTGGCCATGGGCAGGCCGGCGAGATCGCAAAGGGTGGGATAGATGTCCACAAACTCCACGAGCGAGTCGCACTTCTGTCCGTTCGCCTTCGCGTTGGGCGCGCGGATCATGAGCGGCGAGCGTGTGTCGATCTCGTAGTTGGTCTGTTTGCACCAGCCGTTGTGCTCGCCGAGTTTCCAGCCGTGGTCGCTCCACAGCAAGACGATGGTGTTTTGCGCGAGGCCCAGTTCGTCGAGTCCTGCGAGCAAGCGGCCGACCTGCGCGTCGATGAAGCTCACGGAGGCATAATAGCCATGCTTCAGCTCACGCTGCTGCGCCTCGGTGAGCGACCGCTCGAATGGCGAGGGCGCATCGGAGTAGTCCATGTAGTCGCGCAGTTCGTAAAAGCCGCCCATGGATTTGTCGCCAAACGCGACTGCGGGTGAGTCGTGCGGGAGGAAGGGATTCGTGGCGAGCGGCAGCTTTGCGCGGTCGTAGAGGTCCCAGTATTTCTTCGGTGTGATGAATGGCAGGTGAGGACGGATGTAGCCGACGGCCAGGAAGAACGGCGATTTGCCCGCTGCGAGCTCGCGCATTCTGCCGAGCGCCTCGGTGGTTTGCTTTCCATCAAAGTTCATCTCATCCGGCTGCTCCTGCGCCTCGGTCGCCGGGCCGCGCATGCGCTCGATGGCGGGTCGAGGCCTGCCGTCAGCCTTCATCTTCGCTTTGAAGTCCTTGAGCCGCTGCTGGTTCTCCGGCGAATAGGCGATCACGCCCTGCACGTTGTGCGTCGGCTCGTCCCACGAAACATCGTCCGGGAAGGTGTTGTGGAAGATTTTGCCAAAGGCGACAGCGCTGTAGCCATTCGCGCGGAAATGCTGCGGAATGGTGACCACATTGGGAATCTGGCTGCGAAAATCGGTGACGAGGTCCCACACCTTTGTCGCGTCAGGTCGCAGGCCGGTCATGATCGAGGCACGCGATGGATTGCACACCGCCTGCTGGCAGTAGGCCCGTGTGAAGAGCACACCCGATGACGCCAGGTTGTCGAGGTTTGGCGACAGCACATGACTCGCACCGTAGCAGCCGAGTTCGCACCGCATGTCATCCACGGCGATGAAGAGGACGTTGGGTTTTGTCGCGGCATTCGATCTCGCGCGGGCTTTGGCGCGGATGAGTTCACGGGCTTTTTCGAGACGCGGCGGCCAGGTGAACTTGGGCGCGGTTTTCGGATCGTAGCCTTCGAGATGGCCGGTCAGGCGGGTTTGCGGCTTGGTGTATTTGAGCTCGGTGTCGCCAAAGACCTCGCGACACAGCGCGGCGAGGCCAGGATCGTAGTCGAGCAACTCGGCGCGGGTGTTGACGTGGTTGTGATCGTGATCCGGCTCGCGGTTGTTGTCGAACCAGCTCTGCACGCCCTCGGCGAAGTATTCGTGATGGTTCACGCTGGCATACTTGCCCTTCCAGAGGCCTGCCTTCATCGCGGCGTCGTAGCTGGCCTTCACGCGTTGATCGAAGGTGGCATCGACATTGATCATGCCGCGCAAGTGGATGTTGTGCGCGAGCTCGTGGATGAGGATGTTTTCCGTGCTGTAGGGATCGCCATCGTAGGCGAGGAGGTTTTCCTCCGCGCAGGAGCAGTAGGGATCGGTGATGCTGCCGCCCATGCCACGGGCCCGTGCATCGCGGAAATCACGGGCGCTGAGGTTATCGAAGCCTTCCTCCTTTTCCTCGGCGAGCCACTCCCACTCGGGTTGATCGCAGGTGAACTCGTTGTGCGCGAGGATGCTCAATCGCGCGCCGCTTTTCACCATCGCCTCGCGCACGTCGGGGCGCTTCGAGAGCATCATGTCGATGATGTAAACAGCCTCCTTCAGCGCATACGGACTCACTTTGTCCGACGCGACGACTGGAAAACCTCCCGCGCTGGCCTGCTGCGTGTAAAACGACGGCACTCCGCCCACGCGAAACGCCTGCACCGGCACTTCGGCGGTCACGAGGCTTTCCTTTTTGTCCTCGCGACCTACCACCGCAAAGCGATGGCCCAGCGTGGTGCCGATGATCGTGTGCTTGCCCGGCTGCACGGTGCCGTTGGGGATGCGTTCGCCCTTTTCATTGATCCAAAACACCTCCACGACCTGCTTGGTGCCGTTGATGATCTGCAGCTTCGGACGATCCAGCGCGGCGTGAAGCGCGGAGGAGAGGAAGCAGGCAATCAGCAAAAGTCGTTTCATGAGAGAAGGCAGTGTGGGCGTGAAACGCGGCAGCGTCTTGACCGGGAAGGCCAAAACGAGCGTGAAATGCCGCACAATCACAAAACGCGCTGGAAGGCCCTGCTTGGATGGTCGTTGATAAAGTCCGACGTTTTCATGAAGACGGCTTTTTCAGCGCTTCCCGGCATCCTCTCGCCCCGCGGGCACCTTTTGATCGACACGCAGTTCGTCGAGCAGGTGGCCGATCTGATGCATGACACGGCTTTTTTCATCAAAAACGCCGACGGACGCTATGTAGTCGTGAATCAGTCGCTCGTCGAGCGGCATGGCCTCGCGAGCAAAGCGCAGATGCTCGGCAAACGGCCCTGCGAGGTCTGCCCGGGCGACTTTGGCCGCATCCCGACCGAGCAGGACGCGCAGGTGCTGCGCACCGGCAAGCCGATCATCGAGCGGTTGGAGATGTTTTGGCGGAAGCCGCACGTGCCCGTGTGGGGACTGACGAGCAAGATCCCCGTGCGCGATGAAAAAGGCCGTGTCACCGGCCTCATCGGCATCTCGAAGGATCTCACCGCACTGGTCAGCCGCGATGAGGTGCCGCCCGGCGTCGCGCAGGCCCTGCGGCATCTCGAGCGCTCGTTTGATGAGGCGGTGAGTCCATCCTCGCTCGCCAAACAGGCCGGCATGAGCGCCGCGCGCTTCGCGCGAGTCATCAAACGCATCCACGGCATCAGTCCGATGCAGCTCATCACCAAAACCCGCATCACCGCCGGCTCCCGCCTCCTCCGCGAAACTGACTCCAGCATCGCCGAGATCGCACTCAATTGCGGCTTCGCGGATCACAGCGCCTTCACCCGTGCCTTTCGTGCCGTCACGAGCCATTCGCCGAGCGAGTATCGACGGCTGAAGCAGGCGGAGTGAGTGATCCAGACTGTTCAAAGCGGTCCTGCTCACTATCATTCTGCATCCCGCCATGCCCTCTGCATCCGCCAGCAGCCTCTTCACCCGTTTCTTTGTCGAACATCGGCTGCTGGGATGGCTGGCGATGCTCGGCGTGCTGGCCTGGGGATGGGTTTCGTTTCAGAAGCTGCCGCAGCAGGAGGACCCGACGTTTCCGACGCATGACGCGGTTTTGCTGACGGTGATGCCGGAGGACCCTGCGGCGGAGATCGAGAAGCAGATCACGGTGAAACTCGAGGAAGTGCTCGCGAAGCTGCCGACGTTGGAGAAGCTGCAATCGCAGTCGAAGGACAACGTGTCGATCATCGTGGTTACGTTGAAGACGGACCGGAAGGAGGTCATCGAGTCACATTGGAAGCGGGCGAGGGAACTCATCGCGGAGGTGAAGCTGCCGGAGGGCTACTACCTCGTCTGGGGCGGCCAGTTCGAGAACATGGAGCGCGCCACGAAGCGCCTGGCGATCATCGTGCCGATCACCATCGCCGCGATCTTCTTCCTGCTCTTCACCCTGTTCAATTCGGTGCGCTACGCGACCCTGATCATCACGGTGCTGCCCTTCGCCTCCATCGGCGGCATCGTCGCGCTGTTCGTGACGGGGGAGTACCTCTCGGTCCCGGCGTCCGTGGGATTCATCGCGCTGTGGGGCATCGCCGTGCTGAACGGCGTCGTGCTCGTCTCCTACATCCGGTCGCTGCGCGAGGAAGGGATGTCCCAGGCCCAGGCCATCGTGCAGGGCTGCACGATGCGATTCCGCCCCGTGCTGATGACGGCCACGGTCGCCATGCTCGGGCTCATTCCGTTCCTGTTCGCGACCGGCCCCGGGTCGGAGGTCCAGCGCCCCCTGGCCATCGTGGTGATCGGCGGCCTCGTCAGCGCCACCGCCCTCACGCTGCTCCTGCTGCCCCTTCTTTACCGGCGCTTTGGCCTCACCCCGGCCACCGTCGCCAACCCGGAATCGACCCGATGAACCCCGAATCCACCGCCGTCGTCCTGACCCTGATAATGCCCGTGGACGTGGAAGACGCCCTCCTCGAAACCCTGCTCGAACACCCCGACCTCGCCCCCGGCTTCACCTCCCAGCAGGTCGAGGGCCACGGCCAGCGGGTCAGCTTCATCGGCACCGCCGAGCACGTGCGCGGGCGCGCGGCTTACTCGCGGGTGCAGATGGTCGTCCCCCGCGCCGACGCCGACACCCTGCTCGCCCTCCTGCGTGAGCGCTTTGCCACCAGCCGGGTGTTCT